>JASFYU010000067.1:0-32336 GCA_045046905.1 Flavobacteriaceae bacterium
AGAAATAATAAACTATTCAAAATAGTTCTAAAGGCCGTTTTCTCATGAAAACGGCCTTTTAATTTTTATATCTTTGATTAAATATTGTATCGAATGAGTTTATTTAAGAATATTTTCTCTTCAAAGAAAAAAGAAACCTTGGATAAGGGTTTGGAAAAGACCAAGACTAGGTTCTTTTCTAAATTGAGCAAGGCGGTTGCCGGAAAATCCAAAGTAGATGATGATGTCTTGGATAATCTGGAGGAGGTTTTAGTTTCCTCGGATGTTGGTGTAGATACGACCTTAAAAATCATTAATCGTATTGAGGATAGGGTTGCGAAAGACAAATACATGGGCACCGACGAGTTGAACAAAATTCTCCGTGAGGAGATAGCTGCTCTATTATCGGAGACCAATTTGGGTGAGGAAACCGAGTTTAC
The DNA here is from genome assembly GCA_045046905.1 of Flavobacteriaceae bacterium. GTDB lineage: Bacteria > Bacteroidota > Bacteroidia > Flavobacteriales > Flavobacteriaceae > JASFYU01. The sequence continues at coordinate 420 of JASFYU010000067.1, forward strand.
GATACCGACAGGAAAAAAACCCTATGTAATTATGGTCGTCGGGGTTAATGGGGCAGGAAAAACTACGACCATAGGAAAACTTGCGTACCAGTTTAAAAATCAAGGGCTAAAGGTGGTTTTGGGAGCTGCAGATACCTTTAGGGCGGCTGCTATTGATCAATTACAAGTATGGGCAGACAGGGTAGATGTGCCTATGGTGAAGCAAAATATGGGCAGTGATCCCGCCTCGGTGGCCTTCGATACCTTGAGTTCGGCCATTACAACCAATGCCGATGTGGTCATAATAGATACGGCAGGTCGTTTGCACAATAAAGTGAATTTAATGAATGAACTGACAAAAATAAAGCGAGTCATGGATAAGGTGGTAGATGATGCCCCCCACGATGTATTGTTGGTTTTAGACGGTTCTACAGGGCAGAATGCCTTTGAACAGGCCAAACAGTTTACAAAGGCCACTGAAGTAACTTCTTTGGCGGTAACCAAGTTAGATGGCACGGCTAAGGGTGGCGTGGTCATTGGTATTTCTGATCAGTTCCAAATTCCGGTAAAATATATCGGCGTAGGTGAAGGCCTTGAAGATTTACAAGTTTTTAATAAATACGAGTTCATAGATTCTTTTTTTAAGATGTAGCTTTTACTTCAATGGTACACTTTGTACGAGCTGTTGGCCTATGCTTTGAGTAATTCGGTCGGCGAAAAGGGTCAGCTGCTTTTTAAGATGATTTTGTAAACTAATGATTATCGCTTTGGGCGAACAAAATGGTTTTGCCAAGGCCTCGTAAAATTAATTAATCAAGTCATTGATTTTCTGCCAAAGTTCTTCATCAAAAGAAGTAGGGGCCAAACCAATTACTGTTGCGCTGGCACCCATACGTACAATAACCAAGCCTTTGCTAGGTACAACGTATAATTTTTGGTCATGAGCTCCTAAGCCTGCATATAGATCATCAGGAGCCGAAGGAATAAGTTTTCCAGAAAAGTCGGTTTCAGAATCAGGAAGCTTAAAACCATCTTTCCCGTTTAGCCACCAAAGGTATCCGTAAGATTTGTTCAGGTCTTGAGAGCTGTTCTTCATCGCATTAAGGTAATTGGTGTCACCTAAAACTGTTTCCCCATCCCAAACGCCATTGTTTAAGTTTAATAGGCCATATCGAGACATACTTCGTGCAGTACTGTAATACAGGTTTAAATAGCCTGTTTTTAGCCATGTACCTTGCATGCCTATCTTGTTTTTTATTTTTGTGTTGAAATAGCTTTTAAAATCTTGGTCTACTGCTGCGGCAATAAGTTCGTCTATTAAAGAATATGTGGCATTGTGATAGTACCAATATGTATTGGGCTCATCTTTGTAAATGAGACATTCTTTATCCGAACAAAAAGTATTCTCAACGGTATAGTCGAGTCCCGTAGTCATTGTGAGATGGTGCTTTATGGTAATCCGTTGCTCTTGTTCGGGTGTTAAAGAGGACCAGCCTGCACCTAAATAGGTAGAAGAAGGTTCATCGATAGTTAAATGCCCTTCTTCTTGTGCAATGCCCATAAGAACTGAAACCAATGTTTTGGCGGCAGAGTTCCATGAATGATTTTTGTTCGCGGCAAAATCTCCAAAATACCATTCTATAGCGATTCTTCCATCTTTTAGAATTAGGAAAGCATCTGTATTTTTTTCTTCTAAAAAGTCTTTCAAGGCTTGTTCTGAACCTGTATTCCATCCGAGGTCGGTATTTGAAATAGTCTCCCATGTACTCGAATTCACAGGAGGAAAGTACATGCTCGATGCTTCCTGATTAGGAATTACCTGAGTATCTTTTGAACAGCCTTGCATTAAAAGAAATACAAAAGTCAAGAGTATCGATATTTGAGTCTTCATAGGCGTTATATTTGTTTTGACCTTGTAGTACGATAAAGATCTAACGGGTAAATCGAAGAAATCGTGTTAAAAACATATAGAACCACTACCATGTTGTATTTTTGCACTCCAGAAAAAGACTATGCGTACAAAATCGCTCAAAAAGAATAAAATCAATGTAGTCACTTTAGGCTGCTCCAAAAATGTGTATGATTCCGAAATACTCATGGGGCAACTACGGGCCAATGATAAAGATGTAGTACATGAGGAAGAGGGTAATATCGTGGTAATCAATACCTGCGGTTTTATTGCCAATGCGAAGGAAGAGAGCGTCAATACCATTTTGGAATACGTACAGAAAAAAGAAGCAGGTGAGATCGATAAGGTTTTCGTTACCGGATGTCTGAGTGAACGTTACAAACCAGATTTGAAGAAAGAAATCCCCAATGTAGATGAATACTTTGGCACCAGCGAACTTCCTAATTTATTAAAGGCACTTGGAGCCGATTATAAACACGAACTTATTGGAGAACGCCTTACGACCACTCCGAAAAACTACGCCTACCTCAAAATAGCTGAAGGCTGTGATCGGCCTTGTTCCTTTTGTGCGATTCCAATAATGCGGGGCAAACATAGAAGTAAGCCCATCGAGGAATTGGTCACCGAGGCTAAAAAACTGGCCGAAAAAGGTGTTAAAGAACTGATTTTAATAGCGCAAGATCTTACCTATTATGGACTGGATCTGTACAAAAAACGCAACTTGGCTGAATTACTAGAAGCCTTGGTGAAGGTCGAGGGTATCGAATGGGTTCGCTTGCACTATGCTTTTCCTACGGGTTTCCCTTTAGACGTATTAGACGTTATGAACAGGGAATCTAAGATATGTAAGTATATCGATATTCCGTTACAGCATATTTCGGATACTATCCTAAAAAGTATGCGTCGAGGTACAACTCAGGCAAAGACCACAAAGTTAATACAAGATTTTCGGGCTACTGTTCCTGAAATGACCATTCGCACAACATTGATCGTTGGGTACCCGAATGAAACTGAAGAGGATTTTCAGACCCTCAAGAATTGGGTAGAAGAAATGCGTTTTGAGCGGTTGGGCTGCTTTACCTACAGCCACGAAGAAAATACACATGCCTATAGTTTGGAAGATAATGTGCCCCAAGAAGTAAAGCAAGAGCGTGCGAATGAGATTATGGCATTACAATCACAAATTTCATGGGAACTTAACCAGCAAAAAATAGGAAAAATATTCCGTTGTATCATCGATCGAAAAGAGGGTAATTATTTTATTGGTAGAACTGAATTTGACTCCCCCGATGTAGATAATGAGGTATTAATCGATGCGACCAAGCATTATTTGAAACAAGGTGATTTTGCGGCCATTAAAATCACAGAAGCCTCTGATTTTGATCTATATGGCGAACCTGCTCTAAAGTCATCCTAAATATAGTCGAGAAATTGATTCTTTCCAAATACCTAATGTATTCAAAAGATATTGGCTGAGGTTCATGGCCTTATGGTTTTATTCCCACCAGTGGGTTTAACCTGCCTATGCCGGCAGGCAGGTACCTTCCTGATAGCTATCTGAACTGCATCAAAATGTTAAACTTTGTTTCCTTTTATTGACTCGTGGGCAGGCCTGCCCTGAGGTAGTTTACTGAAAGTAGAAAGCTCATTTAAATTTATTCCTTACTTTAGGGCAATAGAATACGCTATTATTCAATACCAACCAAACCCTACCTATTAATGAGCTTCACAACATTCGGAGAAATAATGCTACGTCTTGTGCCCGCAGGTCAGGAAGATAACATTCAAACCGCCAACCTAATGGCGGTGAATTATGCCGGCTCAGAATCCAATGTTGCGACCTCGCTGGCATGTTTGGGTAATAAAGTTCAGTTTGTCAGTAAATTACCCCTAAATGCCTTGGGAAAAGCAGCAATTCAGAGTCTTAATAAGCATGGAGTTTCTACACATTCGGTGCAGCTAGGTGGTGATAGAATAGGTACTTACTTTATTCAATTGGGTGCTTCTATTCGCCCTTCTCGCGTCATTTATGATAGGGCTGGTTCAGCGATAGCGGATATAGGTCTGGGAGAGTTTGATTGGGAGCATATTCTAAAGAACCAAAAATGGCTGCATTTGTCAGGTATAACACCTGCACTTTCGACAGCATGTGCAAAAGAAACCATTTTGGCAGCAAAAACGGCCCGTACCATGGGTGTAAAGGTCAGTTTTGACCTGAACTACAGAAGAAGTCTATGGCCCAACGCGGATAAGGCAAGAAAGAGTTTTGATCAAATTATTGAATACACAGACCTGCTGTTTGGTAATGTTGGTGTTTTAAAAGATGTATACAGATTCGAAATACAGGAAAAAAAGGGCGTAGAACAAACCGTAAACACCTTGCAAAAAGTACGCGAGCTCTTTGGCGTAGAGCAAGTGGCCTTTACGGTTAGGAAGCACAATTCGGCGACGCACAATGAGATTTCCGGAGCGAGTATTTCGGATAAAGAACCGGTATTCTCACCCAGCTATTCTATTCAGATTACCGATCGTTTTGGTACCGGCGATGCCTTTGCGGCTGGCTTTTTACATGCGCTTGGCAAAGGGTGGGATGCTAAAAAGACCATTGATTTTGCCACTGCGGCATTTGCCTTAAAGCACACCATGATGGGAGATATCCATATTAGTAATGAACAGGAAATCAATTCCATTGCGGAAGGTAATACCTCGGGGCACGTCATACGATGAAGGGCAAAAAAGAAATACTGACTACGATCCTGGCAGAAAAACTGGTTTCTATTATCCGTTTGAACAATCAAGATGCCGTACTACCAGTTACTGATAGTTTGGTCGAAGGCGGCATCAAAATTTTGGAAATTACTACCAATACACCAGGGTTTCATATCGAACTCGAAAACGCACGCAAACGTCACCCTGAAGTACTTATAGGGGCAGGAACCGTAATCAATGCGGAATTAGCAGAGCAGGCTATTGGCTCAGGAGCTCAGTTTTTGGTTACGCCCAATACGAACAGGAAAGTAATAGATGTGGCACTTAAGCTTGATATACCCGTTCTAATGGGAGCCCTGACCCCAACTGAGATTAGTAATGCAATAGACTATGGTGCCGATATTATAAAGTTGTTTCCGGCTGGTTCTTTAGGCCTGCCCTACCTTAAAGCACTAAGGGGGCCGTTTAAAGAAATATCTTTTTTCGCTGTCGGAGGAATCGATATTGAGACCATGAATGCATGGTTTAAAGCTGGGGTCAGTGGTATTGGTATTGGTGGTTCATTGGTAAAAAGTTCGGCCAGAACATCAGAGGACATGGAGGAGATAAAGAGGCTGGCTCCTCAATTCATAAAAAAGATGAAGAATTACGTATGAATGATTTACGAATCGAAAAGATAGAATTGTTTAAAGTACCCCCAAGATGGTTGTTTTTAAAAATAACCACCAAGAGCGGTATTGTAGGCTGGGGCGAACCTGTGATTGAAGGCAAAGCAGCAACCGTTGAAGCCTGCGTAAACGAACTTTCACAATATATTATCGGTCGTTCTGCAAATGACATTGAAGATATTTGGCAAATTCTTTATCGTGGAGGATTTTATAGGGGAGGCCCTATTTTAATGAGTGCGATTTCAGGAATCGATCAAGCCTTGTGGGATATCAAAGGAAAATCTTTGAACGTTCCTGTCTATGAATTATTAGGTGGTGCCGTGAGGCAAAAGATGAAAATGTACTGCTGGATCGGGGGAGACCACCCTGAAGTAGTGTTAGAGCAGGCACATCAAAAAGTTGACCAAGGGTATAAAGCGGTGAAAATGAACGCTACCGGTGCATTCGAATGGATAGATACCATTAGAAAAATTAAAACGGTTGCAAACAATATAAAAGTACTGAGAGAAGAGTTTGGAGATACCTTGGATATTGGTCTCGATTTTCATGGTAGGGTACATAAAGGAATGGTAAAACGACTTATCGATGAGCTGGCACCCTATAATCCCATGTTTATTGAAGAACCGGTATTGAGTAAAAACAATGAGGCTCTGGATCATATTTATACCTATACGAGCATACCCATAGCTACTGGGGAGCGTATGTTTTCAAGATGGGATTTTAAAGAGCTGTTACATCGCGGAACGGTAGATATTATTCAACCTGATGTAAGCCATGCTGGCGGTATTTCTGAAGTGCGGCGAATTGCCGCTATGGCCGAAGCCTATGACATAGCCTTAGCACCGCATTGTCCATTAGGGCCCATTTCCTTGGCTTCTGCCTTACATATCGATTTTGCCAGTACCAATGCCTTCATTCAAGAAAGTAGTTTGGGCATTCATTACAATAAGGGGTTCGACCTTTTGGATTATATGAATAACCCTGAGGTTTTTGAAGTGAAGGATGGTTTTATTCCCTTGCTTAAAAAACCGGGACTAGGAGTCGATATTAATGAAGAAAAATTAAAAGAGGCTCAAAAAATAGACCATAATTGGGTAAACCCAATTTGGAGGAATGAAGATGGAAGTTTTGCGGAGTGGTGATTAAGTTACCCCGAGGCAAGTATACGAGATATTAAAAGACATTAATTTTTATTCAACGTCAGCCGTATAATCGGTTGGTAGACGTTGAAATAATAAACCCACTGGTGGGTTAAACCCGCAGGTGGGAGTAAACAATTTAAACAAATGATATACGTAATAGCATTGATTATCGCATTGGCCTTCATCGTAGTAGGCATCGTAAAGTGGAAGATTCATCCTTTTTTTGTACTGCTTTTGGCCGCTATTGGTTATGGGTTCATTACAGGAATGGATGTTGAGCTGATTATTGACTCGGTGAATAATGGCTTTGGCAGTATTATGGGTAAAATAGGTCTTATCATTTTCTTTGGGGTAGTGATTGGTACGGTCCTAGAAAAATCAGGAGGGGCCATGGTCATAGCGACTCGTATGCTGAAACTGATAGGCGAAAAATCTATTCATTTGGCTATGATGCTCACGGGCTATCTGTTGTCGATTCCGGTATTTGCCGATAGTGCCTTTATCATAATGAACTCCTTGAACAAGGCGTTATCTGACAAGGCAAAAGTATCCTATGCAGGTACCACTGCGGCTTTAGCACTGGGTCTTATGGCTACACATGTTATGGTGCCACCGACACCTGGGCCAATTGCAGCTGCGGGAATCTTAGATGCCGAATTGGGCAGTGTTATCCTTTGGGGATTACTCATAAGTATGCTCTCCTTGACGACTTGTTATTTTTTTGCAACAAAAATAGCTTCTAGGGTACATATTCCCATCAAAACGGAATCTTTATTGAATACGGCGCATAAGCCTAAATTAAGATTGTCGTTGTTGTGTATCGTGATACCGATTACATTGATAGTGCTTAAATCGGTTTTCGATTTTCCTGAGGCAGAATTGAAACAATCTGTGGTTTATCCGGCAATATCATTTTTGGGTGCACCAGTAATTGCACTTTTGATAGGCGTACTATTGTCATTATTACTCCCTAAAAAATTAGACGACAAGGTATATTCTGCAACAGGTTGGTTGGGCGAAGCGGTAGGTATCGCAGCCCCGATAATTTTAATAACTGGTGCCGGAGGTATTTTTGGAGCCATGCTACAAAACTCAGGAATAGCCGATTTGATTACAGATAGCTTTTCGACCATGTCTATCGGCCTATTTTTGCCTTTTTTATTGGCGGCCTGTTTAAAGACAACCCAAGGTTCGTCGACCGTAGCATTGATTACCACGGCCTCTATTGTAGCGCCCATGATGCCCGCATTGGGCTTAGATGATGCTTTTATGAAAACAATGACCGTATTGGCCATAGGTGCAGGTTCTACTGTTGTTTCACATGCTAATGATAGTTTCTTTTGGGTGTTGACCCAACTCACAGGAATGGATGTAAAGCAAGGCAATCAAGTTCATACAGTAGGTACATTGATATTTGGTGTTACGGCTATTACTATAATTTTTACGATTTCACAATTTGTAAATTGATAAAAGATGCAAAAAAAACTGATTACTTTGGTTTTCGGATGTATAAGCTTCTCTTTATTTTCCCAAACGGAAAAAAATGAGAAACAGAACAGTTTTTCAATTGAGATTTTTGATGATGAAGCCTTGCAAGTGATTGACTCAAATGCTGAAATAGAAGTAATAGGAAAAGGGTTTACTTGGACCGAAGGTCCTTTATGGATCGAAGACGGAAACTATTTGTTGTTCTCCGATATTCCGAGCAATAAAATTTTTAAGATTGATGCCGATAAGAATACTTCTGAATACCTATATCCGGCGGGCTACACAGGAAAAACTCCAAGAGGAGGGGAGTTGGGCTCAAACGGATTGTTGCTAAATGCTAAAGGCGAATTACTGATGATGCATCACGGTGATCGTAGGGTGGCAAAAATGAATGCCCCTTTGAATAAACCCAAACCTAATTTTAGTTCCTTGACCGATAATTATAACAATAAAAGATTTAATAGTCCCAATGATGCGACCTTTGACGGCAATGGTAATTTATATTTCACTGACCCGCCCTATGGCCTTGTTCTTGGTGTTGATGACCCGGCTAAAGAGCTTGATTTTCAAGGCGTATATTGTCTGAAATCATCAGGTGAGCTTGTTTTGGTAGCTACACTGTCTCGCCCTAATGGCATAGCCTTTTCTACCGATGGCTCAAAACTATATGTGTCAGTATCAGATCCAAAACATGCGGTCTGGTACCAATATGATATGGTATCAACTGGGCGAGTTGAAAATAAACAGCTTTTTTATGATGCTACCAATCTGGTGGGCAAAGAAGGATATCAAGGCTTGCCAGATGGCATGAAAATGCATAGCAAGGGGTATTTGTTCGCGACAGGCCCTGGAGGCGTTTTTATCTTTAATAGTAAGGCGAAGCTTATGGCAAAGATTCATACAGGAGAGAAGACATCGAACTGCGCGTTTACAAAAGATGAAAAAACACTGTTTTTGACTGCCGACGATTATGTGATGAAAGTGTCTTTGAAATAGAGAGAATGAAATAGGTTTCTAATTACTAGTTAAAATGTGGCGGTATATGGTCGAGGATGGCAACTATAAACTGAATTGTCAAGGGTATTCGTGTGGTGGTTGTTTAACGCTTGGTATTTTTTGTTGTTTTTACTGATGATAGATATTGACAAGGTAATTTCTTCTTCTAGGATTCGAACCCCTCTTTTGGCAATCTGCCCTCGTCAAAAAGTTTCTTGAGATTTGCTAGTTTGTTGTACGTATTGTTTAGGTAAATTAAGTATTAAATTCTTTCCAAAGACGTTCTACTAAGGCCCTGCTGATGGAATATCTTTAATATTTCTGGCACCTTCTCGAGCGTACATTCCTAATGCTGTGACATTACCTTTCATTCCTTGTAATGGAACCATTCCTTGATATCTTTCATATTTAGTTCCGTTATCTTTTCCTCCAGGGCCAAGACCTGACTTAGGACAACCAGCAGCTTCCCACATATTAAATGTTTCATTGCGAATTATTCTATGTGTTGCATTTCCCCATCCCTTATTTAAACAAACGGTAAACACGGTATCTTTGGCCGAGGATTTTAATAAGGTATCTTTGTATTCTTGATGTGCAAAGCTTTCTTTTGTCGCAAAAAAAACGGCTGCTAAGAACTCCAGCTTCGGCTCCTACAGCTATATATTTTCTAATATCATGCCCGGTACGTATTCCGCCAGAGGCAACAACAGGAACTTTTCCGGCTACAGCAAGCACTTCTTTTAATACAATTATCAATGGTTTTGATGCATGAATATGATCGCTTACCTCGGTTCCTTGACATACCAAATAATCTGACTTCAATTCTAAGGCTTAAAGTGCATTTTATTGCTGGTGACCTGAATTCTCATTTTACTAGAATTTTTCTTTAATTTTTCAACAATCTCTGTACTGGGTAAACCTCAAGAAAACTGAATAGTTTTAATTCCTGCGGTAATGGCTTTATCAAGAGATTGAGGAGAAAAATTAAGAATATAATTTATATAAAATGAACCTGAAGTATTTGATTTCACTTCTTTTATCTTCTTTAGGGCAACTTCTACAGAATCAAAACTTAGTGGTAGGGCCGCGAAGGCTCCTGAATTGGCAACAGCTATTGCCAATGCTTCTTCTGCGGGCCCTGCTGTTGGTGCTTGAATTATAAGGTATTCTAAATCAAACCTCTTCTTGAGTTTCTTTTGTTTGAATCCATTTAGTAATGTCGGTTAAAATTTTTTAAAAGCCCTATTTCTTTGAAAAAATTCACTACTTCATGGCTATATTGATTTTGCGAATTACGTTGATTTTGGCTAAACCTTAGTGAGTTTAAACTCCCGAGGGAGACCATCTATGCACATTATTGTAACGGTAGTATATTCGCCGATAATATCAATGGCCGTTATAAAACCGGAAATAGGTGTCTTCCATTTGCCTTTTACGGTTATTTTGAGTTGAACGTGCCTACTGTAATTTCTAAATTCTCCTTTTTTGTATTCCGGAAAATTCAAATCAGGCTGCACGGCACCAATCGTCATTGTATTGTATGTATCTTCTCGTACCATGACCAGTGCAGGTTCTGAAACAGTTTTCAGCGGCCCAAATACCATGCTTTTATTCGCCTCGAAAATAACATACCCGGTAGTCGAGGTTTCTTTGTCAAGAACAATATGCACCACACTATCTGCCCTTAGAATTGAATACGAATCATCATTTTTTACTTTATTGCCAAATTCAAGTAGGTCTTTTTCAGGTATATCAGGATAGATGACATATTGGTAGGAAGCATTTTTCGGCTTTGTGCCATGATTTAACCAGGCCGATGTAAACTTGCCCTTGGTCTTCTTGGCCCCTTTTCCCTTGGGATTCATGGCTCCCGTTCGTAAGGAATATTTGTTGTGATAGGAATGCTGTTCCTTTTTTTGTAATGCTACGGGTGTATCGGAAAGAATATGGTAGCCATTTCGATAGGGATCGATCAGCCACATTGCTTTTTTGTCTTCTTTTTGAAGGGAAGCATCATAAGGAAAATCGATTATTTTTCCAAAAGAAGAAGAATAGAGAGGCATTTTATTTTCTTTTAATGCCAATTGAAACAGATTGGTCTGAACAGGATTTATTTCATTGACACTTGAAATATTCGTGCCGATACAAATCAGTTTATCGCCATAGGAAAATATCGACTTTTTGGCCTTTAATTTCCCTGGAAAACCAACTCGAGACTCGGGGCCTTCGGTGTAAGATTCTTTGCTTTCGTTCAAAATCATACCAAATAACCCATTTTTATCCAATTTTACTGCTCCAGCAAAGGTCTCATCTGATCGGAACATCAGTAGAGGCATTTCAGTTTCCAATTCTTCGTATGGTAGGTAAATTATTGTTGCCCCGGGGAACCTATTCCAGTCCCAGCCCTCTTGTTTGAATCCGCTTGCTTTTTCTCCTTGCTTATTCAATAATTGAATAGTTCCGTTGGCGGGGTATCGGCCATAGCGGTTCGAGGCCACATAAATTTCTGATGCCCAGACGTACTTGCTATAGCCTTTGATTATGGCCGCCCAATCATCACGCCTTTGGATCGCGGTCGTGGCATAGGGCAAGGTAAAATAGCCTGTCAAGGGTTCTTTTTCGATCTTGTTGATATCAGTGAAGATAGCACTGTTCGTAGCATCTTCATCACCCCATATTCTCAAATAGGCTGCCGCCACATCTTTGTCTATTTTTAGATTTCCTTCAGGGTTTCCTGAATGAGCCATCTGCAGATATTGCTTTTGCAACGAATTGATGTTGTTGCCCTCAAAGGGGTGTCGGCCTGCATTGCCAAAGCCCCAATCTTTAGTTTCGCAATAGATACTTGTGGTCAAAAAAGCTTTTTTAAAATTTTTGTGGCCCTGCTCTCCGATGCGAAATGAAGTTCCTGAAAGGGTATGTATCACTTTGGGTACTTTTTTGAAAGCACCCAGCCCATAGGCAGGGTAGTGGCCATTGTGGTGCCATGAAGTGCCATCAGGCTTAAAGCCCCATTCCTCATTCTCCTGTGCCATAATTAGGGTCATATAATTGGAGTAAGCTTTTAGCAAGGCCGCCTGTTTTTCTTGGCTTTCAGTCAAAAAAATCAATAGTAGATGATAATAGGCCTGTGTATTCAGATAATCGATGTTCACGTGAAAATCTTTTTCATCGCCCAGGATCATGCCTAAATTGTACAGCCATTGCAAACTGGCCCCGGCCTGATTTAACAGACCTTCTTTTTGCAGTGTTTTCCGCATCAAATAAAAGGATATTGTAAGTTCTCCTAGGGCGTATCCGACGTGGTGCCGAGTTCCGCCAGAAGATCCCGATTGCCACCCTTGGTCCAAAAAATATTTGGTAGCTATTAAGAATAGTCTCTTTATTTCCTTTTGTGCGCTAGGATCGGCTGTATCATACGATTTGGCCAGTTTTTGAAGTATAATGCCCAAGTCTTTAATATCATTGAATTCTTTTGAGCCTTGTTGCGCTGTATTAAAATATTCCTGTTGCTGTCTAAAGGTCAAGGGTGGGCCCATCACTGTTTTCTCTTTTTCCTCTAGAAGTAATTTTTGGTAGTGTTGCTCGATATCTTTGAGCAGGGTTTTATCGTCTTTGGAATTGGTAAGTTCCTTGTTCAGCCGTTTTTCAATTTTCTGTAGATCTACTTTTATGGTTTCAGATATTGGATGGGTTTTTAGGGTTTGCAGTCTTTTTAGGTTGTTAATCATGGGCATCCAATGATCCTTGGTTGCAGCCTGTTCTTTTTTGATGAATGGAACGAGCAGGTCTGGATATTGATGGCGGTCGTCTTGATACTGTGAAAAAATAATGTCGTCAAAGAACAAGCTTCCCTTTTTTGCGGTACTGCTGACCTCAAAATAGTCGTAATCGATGGGTTCTCCTTTTTTTTTGGCATTGCCGCTCATTTCATAAAAGGGTACCCAAAAGTGTCGCCATCCCCTAAAGGTTAGATCGAGGTCAAACCATACCTCTTTTTTCTCATTTTTGTCGAATGAAATCCTAATCTTTTCTTCTTGGGGAACGATATTATAGATTGAAAAAATCAGTGTCGGACTCGATGGAAAATGATCTCCGTAGGCCAAGGGACTTTCCGATTTGCCCAAAATCCTGAAATTAGAAGTGCCAAAGGAATTTTGGGTTCCGTTCCATTTCCATTCCAAGGCCGATGTGCCGAATCTGTGATGGTTCGATGTTACGCTTAGTTCGGCGTTCGCAGACTTGCAGTACTTGTTTAGTATGTCTTTGGATTCAAAAGATTCTACTGCGGGCAAACTGGTTTGCTGTCCATGACAAATCTCAATTAGGAAGAGATATGCGAAAAGAAGTATTATAGAATATCGGTTGACCACTATTTTGGGCTTTGTCATTTTCCTAATTTATATTGTTTTCAGGTGTTTCTAAAGATGTATACCTATCTAACCAGGGGTCATTCTTTTCTTCAAGGGTTTTCAAAAGTTTCGAATGCAATTTTTGTTCGATTTGGGTGCTCGTTTCGATTAAGTTGACCTTCTGATAGGGGTCGTTGATATTGTCATACAGAAATTTTCGAACCTGACCGGTATCGTCCACAGTTATGACATAGGTGTTCTCAAGGGTACGTATACCGCGATGACCAGATTCAGGCCTGCCCTGCTCTATAAAATAATATAGGGCGGATTCAGGTTTTTCGCCTTTCCCCGTCAGTATAGTCGATGATAGATCTTTGCCATCCAAATCGGAAGGGATTCCATCTGTGGCACCTAGCATATTCAAGATAGTGGGCATGATGTCGGGTGTGCCCAGAAGCAGATTGCTCTTTTGGCCCGCTTTGATTTTTTCGGGCCATCGGATGATAAAGGGAACATTAACGGACTCCTCAAACCAGATATTCTTAGACATTAGGCCATGGCTACCCATCATTTCACCGTGATCCGAAGAGATTACAACTATGGTGTTCTTATGCAAACCTTGCTCCTTCAAAGCTTTTAGTACCCTGCCTATTTGCTCGTCAACACCGGTAACCATGGCGAAATGGTTGCGTACATGTTCTCTTGCCAAATTTACCCGGCCTCGGGTAGCCCCGTTATGGAAGGCCAAATCCTCGGCATCTGTTTCAAGGTCGACGTTCTTTCTGACCAATAGTTCTTCTAAGGTTTTGTCATTGTAGTGTTCGAGATACTTTTCGGGTACGTATTGATATGGCGGATGCGGTGGGTTGACGGACCAAAATAATGCAAATGGCTTTTTGCTGTCGCGCAGCGTATTGTTTTGATTTTTGATATAATCGATAATGACATCTGCCTCATGCTTTGGCGACCATTCGTGAACATATTTGAGTTCGTTTTCCTTGGCATCGTTTACCCAATAGTGAGGATTGTTGTGCTCATCATAAGTGCCGTAGGCGTACCAAAAATTGAATCCGTGGCGGTCTTCCTTTGGTGTGTAGGCATCCCAAATAACGGAATCCTTGCCTGCTATGGGCGGAGGAGAAGTCAAATGCAATTTTCCTACATAGCCCGCATCGTAACCGTTCTTGACAAGGACATCGGAAAAACTGACGTCATCTTTTTGCCATGAGTTATTGAATTCGTAACGTTTCGAGTTGGCGTTGGTCAAGACTGAATTGTTGTAGGGCAGTTTTCCGGTCATCAGCATGGCCCTACTGGGGCTACACAAGGGGAAGTTAGCGATGGCGTTAGACAACAGTATACCTTCTTTGGCCAACTGATCCATATTCGGCGTATAGACGGGGTCTTGATTATTGATCCCTATTGAGGCGTTTCTCAGTTGGTCAGGAAAAATATAGAGTAGATTGGGTTTTTCGGTTTTGGCATCTTTTTTTTCCTCATGATTATCCTTGCAAGAAACCAAGAGGGTCATTGTACATAAAAAAACCAATGGGGCAACTAATAAAAGATTAAAGATGTTGGTCTTACCTATTAATTTTAAGGTCATTCTCATAGCTATCTACTGCTTTTTCTTTTATTCCCGCTAGCGGGTTTAATACTCTCCCGATAGCGATCGGGACTGCATCGAAATGTTAAACTTTAATTTCCTTTTAATGCCGTCAGGCAGGCTTGCCCCGAGGTAGTTTACTGATTTAATGCTTGACTCACTTATCCAAGTTGGTAATTTGCCCAAGCTGAGTTTGAGTTGTTCTTCGAACAAAGCTTCAGGCTTTACAAGGGAGCAAAGACTTTTTAATAGCTAGACTTCATCTTCCTTAAACCTATGTTTCTGCCTCTTGAAAGCCCAAGGTGATTGAAGAAGCCGTTTTTCAAAACCATGCTTTTGAAGCTAGGAATTTAAAATTGTTTTCGGCCTCATCTGTTTTGCGATACTTCGTTTTTAAAAACCGATTCCTCTCAATTTTAGTGGCAGCGGAAAGTGCAGTATTAATCACACTCTTATGAGAGGTGCTGTCATTCTCAATTGTCCTAAACTTTGTATTATCAAAAATCGTATGCTCCAAATGTAGCATGAATGCTTCACTCTATCTAGAATAGGATAAATTCCAAAAAATAGCTTTAGTAGCTGTGTTTTTTACAAATTTAAAATTCTGCCAAGCATTAATTTCACGAGCTACTCTTTTGTGTATTGTTTTTGATATCTAATCAAAGCCTCGAGATAATAATAATCGGCATAGTTTAAGGGTACATCAATTTCATTATTATGTGGAATACTACCTACGCTATGCTTTAAAATAAAATTATGGTTGTCACCAATTTTTGCAGTATACCGGTCAGAAGCAAGAGAATTTAGCTGTTTGTTAATAGCCGGCAGGTATGATTCTTGGGTATAACCATCCAATTCGATTAAAGCCGAAACGGTAATTGCAGCTGCGGATACGTCTCTGGGCTCATTCGGTATTTTAGGGGCGTTATAATCCCAATAAGGAATCCCATCATCGGGTGTACTCTTCTCTTCCAAAATATATTTAGCTATTTTCTGGGCCTGCGCCAAATAACGTTCATCTTTGGTATAACGGTAGCAAAGCGTATAACCATAAATGCCCCAGGCTTGACCTCTTGCCCATGAGCTTTCATCTGCAAAACCCTGTGCGGTCTGTTTACCACGAACTTCACCGGTCTCGGGGTCATAATCTACGACGTGATAAGAGCTGTTATTTTTTCTGAAATGATTTTTAAGTGTTGCATTGGCATGCGCGATAGCAATTTCTTTGTAATGTGCGTCTCCGGTCATTTCACTTACTTTGAACAATAGTTCAAGGTTCATCATATTATCTATTATTACGGGGAACTTCCAATTTCTTTTTGATTGCCAGCCTTTATCCACATCCCAGCTTTTTATACTGGCTGTTTTGGGGTTAAAGCGCGTTACTAATGAATCTGCCGCCGTAATCATTACTTGTTTATAAGCCTCAGTTTTAGTAAGTCGATAAGCATTTCCAAAGGAGCAATTAAAGACGAACCCTAGGTCATGGTTGGTAGTCCTGAATTTGTGGTCTTCAAATAAAATCTGAAATTTCTCGGCGGCATTTTTCCATTTTTCATCTTTTGTTGCTTCATACAGGTACCAACAACTGCCTGGAAAAAAACCTTCAGTCCAGTCAAAATTCTCTTTGGTCCAATGCAAATCTCCATCTGCAGTAATGGTTCTTGGAATTTTATTGGCCGCCTCGGCCTCAAGCCTTTGTAAGTTTAATTGTTTTTCAGCATTTGCTAATAAAAGATGACTATTTATTATTTCGGTTGAATTAGAATCAGAAGTATTTTTCTTTTTATCGTTACAGGAATAAAAAAATATAGCTACGGTGATAAAAAGTAATGTTTTTGTGTAATTCATTTATTGGTAGATTAGGTTTTTGATAGCACTCGATTAAGCAAACAGCTTTCCAAATAACTGTACCTTTTATTTGCTCGGACAATATCAACTTATTTTAAACTGCAAAGGGATGAATTTAAGTTTGATTTAGGGGTATATCATTCTTAGGCAATAAAAATGTTCAACAATTTTAATCTCTAGGTTCTATATTTTTCATTGAAAAACTATCATTTTTGAGGCTGGTCATGTTTTAAAGGCTCTGTTATTTTTAAAGTGTTGCTATCTAAAATTTTTTAAGATGGGTAAATATAGAAAAATAACGCATACGTATTACAAATGTGACCAGCACATTGTTTTACATTCATGTATTGATTTCAATTATCTGAAGGAAGGAGTAAATCATTAGTAGGCTGAGGCTTACAGCTTATTTGTTCATAAAAAAATGTCTAAGCGATATAATTGAATGTTCAAAAAGACCACATTTATCTGCTGTACTCAAAAGCTATCTATTATTTAAAGCAGAAAGCATATTGGGGCAATCATTCTTGGTCAAGAGGTAATTTTGTAAGTAGGGTTGGCTGAGATAAAACTATGGTAAGGCGATATGTGAAATATTAAGAACAGCATTATTAGAAAAGTGAGGTATCACTCTTTGGGTTTACTCTGACATCTAAAGCCACCGCTTTTAATCAAAAATAATTCCCCTAAACTCTGCCTCGGGGTTTCCGATTTACCTCTCCTTGGGAGAGTCTGCCTACCGCAGGCAGGCTCACCCCGATCTAGTTTACTGCGATAATTTTTACATCTATCACAGCCATAAATAGATGTGCTTATTAAAGAGTATTGATGCGAATATTGATATTGTTCTCTTGTCTTTTTGTTTCTAACTATTTAAAATATTTTAACCTTTTACATCTGCCATAGACGCTCCAAAATTGATGTGTAATACTTTTCCGTTAGGAGTTACTAATGCAGGTACAGATTTAACACCTGCTTTTTCAGCTTCTTCTATTCGTGATTTTTCTTCTGCAAAATTCACTACTTCTATATTTGAGGGAGCTATAAGACTCAAAATATCTTGCTCAGCACTTACACATACAGGACAAGCGGCGTGATAAAAAATCGATTTACTCATAGGTATTAATTTGTTGGTGTAGCAAAATTGTCATCACAAATATAGTAAGGATTCCTTACTATATAAAATTTAATTTGGATTATTTATTTTTTGTGATACGAGAAATTTAGATTGGGTGATTTTTTAGCTGGCTTGTAAGTTTCGATAAAACAAAGCTATTGTCACAGATTGGTGAGTTTACGTGATACACAAAGAAGATCTTCTGGAAGATTCTATCAATAGATTTTAGTGAACAATAGTAGGGGTGCCCAAGTGGTGACGCATAGACGGAAAGGGTACAGGCTCATTGCCGAAGCGTACAGCAAATAGAGCTTAGATAAAAACAAGCTATTCATGGGTAAGTGATCTTAACAGCAACCGATATCTCAACATGTAGATTGCGATTTCACAAGTACCATCTTGTGTTCCGCATTTTTTTAATTCCATTCTAAATTAGATAATTCTTTAGTAAAAGATTGGAAAATCATGAATTATAAATTATTATTGCATTATGTATGACATAATACATAATATATAAAACAACTAATTCAACCTAAAGACATTTAGTATGAGAAAAGAGAAGTTTAATATCAATTATCTGGTATTGATTTTGTTCTTGAGTATGTCCTTATTAAGTTATGGGCAGGAAAAGACGATTACAGGAACTGTAGTTTCACAGGATGATAATGTCCCTTTACCTGGGGCCAGTATCATTATTAAAGGAACTACTACGGGTGCGCAAACCGATTTTGATGGTAATTACTCCATCAATGCGAGTGAAGGAAATATACTGGTATTCAGTTATATAGGGTTTAACACACAAGAAGTCACTATTTCTGCTGAGACAATCATCAACATAGCTCTTGTAGAAAACACGGCAATGTTAGATGAGGTTGTTGTTACAGGGTATGGTAGTCAGACTAGGGCAACACTGACGACATCGGTTTCTAAACTCGACACTGAAATTTTACAAAACTCCACCCGGTCTAATGTGGCAACGGCTTTACAAGGCACAATTGCGGGTTTAAGGGTAACAAATACCACAGGGCAACCAGGGTCCACGCCAAAAATTGTTTTGCGTGGCGGCACTAATTTTGATGGTACTGGGTCCCCTTTGATTTTGGTAGATGGTATTCCGAGTTCATTCTATGCTTTGAATGCTGATGATATCGAATCTATTGAGGTGTTAAAAGATGCGGCAGCTACCGCTATTTATGGCGCAAGGTCGGCAAATGGTGTTATTTTGGTAACCACCAAAACAGGTAAGGTTGGTAAAACATCTATTAACTATAGATATAAATATAGCATGAATGAGGAGCGAAATGATCAGAAGTATCTTACTGCTGTAGATTTTCTAAATTACAATAGACAGGGTCATGCCTATTCTGAACAAGTTCTTGGTAACCCCAATTTTATACGTCAATTTATAAATGGGGATAACTCTTTTGGAGTAGGAGGTAACACAACCAATTCTCCCTTTACAACACAACTGCTTACAGCTGGTAATCAATATCTTTTAAATCAACCAGGTTGGAGTTCTATTCCTGATATTTTAGATTCGAGTCGTGATATTTTGTTTTTTGATAATAAAAATGTCGGGGATCGTATATATCAAGATAGCTCAACAAAAGATCATTATTTGTCTTTTGATGGTGGTAATGAAAAAGGCACCTACTATTTAGGTTTAGGGCTTTTAGATAATGATGGCCTAATATTAGGGTCAGGCTTTAAAAGGTATTCGGGTAAATTTACCGGGTCATACAGGCTTAGAGATAATGTAAAAGTAAACGCTAATGTTTTATATTCTCATTCTAACCTGAGTTTAAGTCCATTAGGTAGTGATGATAGGGTTTTTAGAAGGTTTCAAGGGCAGGCGCCTACTTCTAGAGACTATGACAACAACCTTGATGGTACCTTTTCTGATATATATGCTGTTGGGCAAAATCAAGGCTTTGGAAACCCGCTATACTATCAAGACAAATTTGTTAGAAAGAATTTAGAACAACGCTTATCAGCTTCGGTAGGTATAGACTGGGATATCATAGACAATTTAAGGTTCTCATTGGTAGGTAGTCATTTTGCAATAAATAATCATGACGAAAGTTTTAATAAGGCCTATAGGGTAGGTAGTACTACCGGTCCTTTACGTACAGCTCGCGCGGCATCTGTCAGTTTAGAAAGAACCTTAAGAAATCAGTTGACTGCTACTTTAAACTATAAGAAGACAGTTGGCAACCATAATTTTAATGTATTGATAGGGGCAGAGTATTTTAAAGATAATTTCTTTATGACTGCAGCAGGAACAAGAAATTCGCCTACAGATTTAATCGAAACCTTGAATGCAGGAGCAGAGGCCGATGGTATTCCATTTAGCTTTGAAACAGAATATGCTATTACTTCAGCTTTTGGTAGATTGCGCTATGATTTTGATAATAGGTATCTATTGGAATTTACCTTTAGAAATGACGGCTCATCTAGACTTGGAAATAATAAATCTGATTTTTTCCCTGGAGTATCGGCAGGTTGGATTGTTCATAACGAAAGTTTTTTCATTGATTCACCTATAAGTAAGATAATAAGTAGGTTAAAACCAAGATTGAGTTACGGGGTTAATGGTAATCAAGATGTACTAGGCGGTACTCAAAGAATAGCGGGGTATAATGTACCCATTAATTATAGGGTTTTCGGTGCCTATGGTGCTCAGGGAGTGTATAACGGGCAAACAGGTTATGCCAACTCTCTCTTGTCTACATTGGATCTGCAATGGGAAAAATCAACAACCTTTAATGTTGGTTTAGATATCTCATTTTTTGATGAACGACTTACCTTTATAACCGATGTTTACTCAAGAGATATTAAAGATAAACTTGCAGATCTTACCTTACCGTTCTATACAGGGTTTAGTTCTATAAAAACAAATAACGGAACCATTAGAAATAAAGGTTTTGAGTTGCAGGTTAATGGTGATATTATTAGAAATGAAAATCTCACCTGGAATGTGGGTGCTACATTTACTACCAATAAAAATTATGTGGTCGATTTACCTGAAAATGATAACGATAATAACAGGCAAAACGGAACGCTAATCTGGAACCCCAATTCGGGTCAAGAAGAATGGGTAGGTGGTTTTCAAGAAGGACAGCGATCGGGTCATGATTTAGTTGTGGCTTTCGAACAAGATCGTATTTATGCCACTCAAGCAGAAGCAGATGCAGATAATTCAATAACCGATGAATTTGCGCCTTCGGCTAGTACTAATCAACGTTGGGCCGGTGATGTAAAATGGGTAGACCAAAATAAAGATGGCGTCATCAATGGTCTTGATAGAAAAGTTATAGGGCGAACTACGCCAAACTTTATTGGAGGTTTGACGACCAGTTTAAAATATAAGAATTTCAACTTATTTGTTAAAACAGATTTTGCTACGGGGCATTTGGTTTGGAACCATATTAGGGCTAAAGGTTACGGGCAAACACAGGGTAATTTAAATCAACCCATCGAAGTGTTGGATTCTTGGACGCCTACCAATACAGATACTGATTGGCCACGTATGGTTTTTGTCAATGCAGCGAAAAATGTGTGGAGAGGTAACGAAGGCGCTAACTTTAGAGATTCTAATAGCCTACAAAACGCTGGTAATAGCCAATTCTGGGAAAAAGGAGATTATTTAGCCTTACGTGAAGTAACCTTGAGTTACAATGTGCCAACAGAATATTTTAAGAATGTTGTTAAAGGACTCAGAATTTATCTGACGGGTACTAATTTGCATTACTTTAAAAGTATGAGCGGTGATACGCCAGAAATTGGCGGTGTGCAGTACGGAGCATTTCCTGTTCCTAAAACATATACAATTGGTCTTAACGTAACGTTTTAAATTTTTTAAAAATGAAAAAATACATATATATAATGGTAGCTGCAATCACCTTAGGTGCTTGCGAGAGCGAACTAGAACTTGAAAGTCCTAGTGAATTGACAACCGCTGGTTTTTGGGATACGGAAGAAGGATCAAGAACCGCACATACAGGCTTATATGCGAACTTAAGAGATGAAGCTGAAGACTTTTGGTTATTAGGCGAAATGAGAAGTGATATCTGGGGCGGAAAAACCTATGAATCAGCTTTTAACATATCCTTGATAGAATCCAATATTTCGGAGGCTACTGCGCCTTTTGGTGGGTGGGCAGGCTTGTATTCTAAAATTCATAGAATAAATGATTTTTTGGCAAATACACCAGAGGTAGCTTTTATCAATGAAGCAGATAAAAGCCACTTAATGGGTCAAGCCTATGGCTTAAGAGCCTTGTATTATTACACACTATTAAAAACATGGGGTGATGTGCCCGTTATTTTAGAGCCTGTGGGCGTTATAGATCCTGCCAACTTAAGTAGAGCTCGATCACCACAATCAGAAGTTGTGAGTTTAATAAAAACAGACATAGAAGCTTCTTTGAGTGCTTTTGGAGCTGATGATAGCTTTTGGGAAGGCAATAAGAATTTCTGGTCTAAAGCGGCTACGCTGGCCCTAAAAGGAGATGTTTTTATTTGGTCAGGTAATTTACTTGGTGGTGGGGCATCTGATTTTAATGAGGCAAAAACAGCTTTGCAGCAAATCGCATCTTTCGGAATAAGTTTAGAAAGCAATATTTCTGATTTATGGGGCGTAGATGGCGAAGGCAATAGTGAGTTTATTTTTGCGTTGCAATACAAGCAAGATGAAGCGTCGAACTTTTATAATAGTTTAACGGGTAGAAGCACAGAAATTAACCCGCAGTTTGATGATAAAGGAGCTTCAATGACTGATTTTGTTATTTCTGGTGCCAACAGATACGGCCAATCTGAAAAAACAATTTTATTATTGGATGATAATGATGATAGCCGTAAGGATGCCACTTTTATTAGATTATATATCGATGATAATGGCGGAGCTGGTTATACTGCTTATAATGAGCCAGTATATTTTGGTGCTGTGTTCAATAAGTTTTTAGGTCAAGTAATTGGTTCAGAACGTATATTCGAAAATGATGTGCCCGTTTATAGGTATGCAGATGTGTTGTTACTCTTGGCTGAAGCCAAAAATTTATTGGGCGAGGATCCAACTGATGAAGTAAATCAAATACGACAAAGAGCATATGGTGCGAATTACGTTGAGATTACTCATGGTTTTACCAATGGTACACAGACCGAGAATGCCAATGCCATTCTTGATGAACGTTATAAAGAATTTGTTGGCGAAGGTAAAAGATGGTGGGATCTAAGAAGAGCAGGAGATAGTTTTGTATTTGCTAATATCAGTTTTTTAAGTCTTGGAGATGAGTTTAAATTATTTCTACCCATAACTACTGACATGATAGGAAGAAACCCTGCCTTAACGCAAACCCAAGGATACAATTAAATCCTAATAATGAATTACGTTAGTTTGAGTTCAGAGTTGTGTATTCTATAAAAAATACACAGTTTTGCAAAAGAGAGCTGTTTCTGTGTTTCAGCTCTCTTTTTGTTTCTGAACAACTCATGCCACTAAATACGTTAATATCTTTTTTATGAGTTTAAAAAATTTGATTGCCGCTACATATGCTCCAATGCACAAAGACACGTCTTTGAATTTAGACATAATTGATACCTATGGCAAGTTTCTGAAAAAAAACAAGGTAGCCGGTGCCTTTATTAATGGGTCGACAGGAGATTTTGCCTCATTGAGCAGTATTGAAAGAAAGTTGATTGTTGAGGCATGGTCAGAAAATAGACCCAAAGATCTCTATCTTATCAATCATGTTGGGCATACTAGTTTAAAAGAAGCTATGGATCTTACGCTGCATGCTGCTGATAAAGTAGATGCGATTGCTGCATTGGCTCCCTTTTATTTCAAGATTCAGACGGTTGAGAAGTTAATCGAATATTGTAAATCTATTGCTTTTTGCGCACCAAAATTACCTTTCTATTATTATCATATTCCAGATTTGTCTGGGGCACATATTAAAATGATCGATTTTATTGAAATTGCATCGAAAGAAATTCCAAACTTTGCAGGTTTAAAGTTTACTAAGAATGACCTAATCGATTTTAAATATTGTTTTGATTTTAATGACAATGCCTATGATGTGCTCTTTGGAGTTGACGAAATTTTTATCTCTAGCTTACCTTTAGGCGCTACAGGCTGGGTTGGTAGTACATACAATCATTTAGCGCCCCTATATTATAAAGTTAAGGAAGCCTTTGAGAATAATGAGCATAAAACTGCAGCTGACTTGCAAACC
Source organism: Flavobacteriaceae bacterium (assembly GCA_045046905.1). Classification (GTDB taxonomy): domain Bacteria; phylum Bacteroidota; class Bacteroidia; order Flavobacteriales; family Flavobacteriaceae; genus JASFYU01. Next base: position 24,466 of record JASFYU010000067.1, read on the forward strand.
AAAGCCATGCTTTTTGTCGATATTTTAAATGCCAAAGGTGGGTTTAACGGGGTAGCCAAAGGTTTTATGAAAACTCTTGGCGTCGATTGTGGCCCCAGCAGATTTCCACATACCACCTTGGCCGATGAGGACTATAAAATAATTTTAAAAGAGCTTGATGCTATTGGCATTACCTCTTATTTAAGCAAATAGTAGTCTTTATAAAAGTAAGCGAGACCCAGTAAAGTGTTAAGGCTTGAGGGTGTTTAATATTCTGTCAAAATGAGGTTCAAGATGACGGCGCATATCATTCCTGAAGGTTTCAGGCGTTCCACTTATCAAATTATTCAATAAATCTCTATGGGTTATAAACGTATGATTAGAGTAGTCATATTCCGCTGCGTCGGGTAACATATTGTCATGTACATATCGAAAAACGGGTAGTAAAAGATCTTGAAAGCGCTGTAATGTTCCATTACCAGACATTTGGTACAATTTTCCATGAAAAGCAACCTCATCATCTAAGCTGAAAATAGCAGAGTTTCGGTTGTTCTTATCTTCTATTGAAACAATTTCAGTTAATTCTTTGATATCATTTTCTGTTTTTCTGGCAAATAATAAATCAGCCATGCCCATTTCAAGAATGAGACGCAACTCAAAAATATCTTTGAGGGTTTTATCTCCAAGTAAATTAGACTCGAGAACTTTTTCAAAATTTTGAATGATATCAGGCTGGCTAAGGATCATACCTTTACGTTTTTTAGATTCAATCATCCCAATAGTCCTTAGCCTTAAAATAGCCTCTCGTATGACGGTTCGGCTAACGCCTAATGCCTCAGCGAATTCGAGTTCTTTAGGAATAGAATCGCCTATCTTTAAATTATTCTCCTTGAAATATTCGGTGAGGCGTATTTCAACCTTATCGACCAAAGAAAGGTTTGATAAAGGTTTTAGCTTAGTAAGTCTAGTCATTAAGTTATCATTTGTGGCAAAACTATTAAAATATGTAATAAAATCAATATATTTGTATTATGTATGACATATTAATATTTTTAACAAAATATTAATATTTTGTGTCGGTGTTAATTTAATGTTTGTATTAATTATTTTCAGGAATGAACTACTCAAAATTATATAAAGATACCTTGTTAAATGATACTATTCCCTTTTGGGAAAACAATTCTTTAGATACTACTTATGGGGGGTATTTTACTTGTTTAGATACGAACGGGAAGGTGTATGACACCGATAAATTCATATGGTTGATAGGTCGGCAAGCTTGGACATTTTCTATGTTATATAATACGGTAGAAAATAATGAAAAATGGTTGGCTATTGCCAAAAGCGGTATTGATTTTCTTAGGAACCATGGGATGGACCAGGAGGGGAGATTTTATTTTTCAACCACAAGAGAAGGAAAACCATTAGTACAAGCGTATAATATCTTTTCTGATTGTTTTGCTGCAATGGCATTTAGTCAATATGGCATCGCTTCTGATGATGAAGAAATTAAAAAATTAGCTAAGCAAACCTACTTTAACATACAAAAAAGGAAAGATAACCCGAAAGGGGTTTACGAAAAAAACACAGGTATACGGCCCTTAAAAGGTTTTTCACTCCCTATGATTTTATCAAATTTGGTCATAGAACTAGAGGATGTTCTTGAGCCTGAAGAAGTTGAAAAAACCATCGATTATAGCGTCAATGAGGTTATGGAAGTATTTTTAGACCAGAAATCAGGACTGATTTACGAAAACGTATTGCCTGACGGCAGTCATCACGATAGCTTTAATGGCCGTTTATTAAACCCCGGCCATGGTATTGAAGCCATGTGGTTTATGATTGATATAGGTGTAAGAAGAAAAGACAAGGCATTAATCAAAAGAGCTACCCAAACTATTCTAAATATCTTAGACTATAGTTGGGATACCAAATATGGGGGCATTTTTTATTTTTTAGACGCCAAAGGGTATCCGCCGCAACAATTAGAATGGGATCAGAAATTATGGTGGGTGCATTTAGAAGCCTTGGTAGCCCTTGCCAAAGCTTATGAACAAACTTGTGATGAAAGAATTCATCAATGGTACAAAAAAGTACACGAGTATGCTTGGTCTAATTTTTCAGATCCTGATCGGGGTGAATGGTACGGGTATCTAAATAGAGAAGGTAGGGTATTACTGCATCTAAAAGGAGGTAAATGGAAAGGGTGTTTTCATGTTCCAAGAGCCATGTACCAATGTTGGAAAACCTTTGAAAAAATTGAAACTAAGTAAACTACCTCGATGCAAGCCTGCCTGCGGTAGGAGGCATCGGGGTGTTAAACCCACTGGTGGGAATAAAATCAATAGTTATGAGAAGTATAAATTCCGTATTAATTTTTATTTTAATGATTACGTCATGTTCTGCCCAAAAAAATGGGCAACAACTTTCCGAAGGAATGAGAGAAGTACATGATTTATTCAATGCAAGCGAAAATGATAATATATCATGTTATCGGATTCCTGCAATTGTTACTGCCCCTAACGGTGATCTTCTTGCGGCAATTGATGAAAGAGTTCCGTCATGTAATGACCTAAGAGGTAGTGATGATATTAATATAGTTTTACGTAGAAGTAGTAATAATGGTAAGATCTGGTCTACGATTGAGACCGTCATTGATTTTCCTTTAGGTCAATCAGCTTCAGACCCTTCAATGATTGTTGATGTGGTTACCAAAGAAATTTTCTTGTTTTATAATTTTATGAATTTAGATACTGAAAAAGATATTTATTATTTACATGTCATAAAAAGTTTGGATAATGGAAAAACTTGGAGTAAACCAGAAGACATTACATCGCAAATCACCAAGCCAGAATGGCATAAGGATTTTAAATTCATAACCTCCGGGCGGGGAATACAGACTAGAACTGGAAAACTTTTACATTGCATGGCAAATTTAAATAGTGGTATGCATGTGTTTGGTAGTGATAATCATGGTAAAACTTGGTTTTTAATTGATACACCGATTGCTCCGGCTGATGAATCAAAAATCGTTGAACTAATAGATGGAAGTTGGATGATCAATTCTCGAGCAAATAAGAAAGGGCTACGCTATGTACACACATCAACAGATGAGGGAAAAACATGGATAACCAAAGCAGACTCCACACTTATTGATCCTGGTTGTAATGCCAGTATAATTAGGTATACTGCTGTTCAAGATGGTTTTAAAAAAAATCGTTTGCTGTTTTCCAATGCTAAAACAATAAAAGGGAGAACAAATTTGGCCGTTCGTGTTAGTTATGATGAAGGAAAAACGTGGACTGAAGGAAAAACAATATACAAAGGTCCTTCGGCATATTCTTCAATGACCGTCTTGGATAATGGTGATATCGGCATATTTTTTGAAAAAGATGAATACACTAAAAATGTGTATGCGCAATTTTCCCTTGAATGGTTGACCAATAAGAAAGATAAGTACAAAAGACCTAAGAAAAAGAGATAGCGATTAGCTAACCTATCTGAGGTTAAGATGATGAAGAACGCATCTTAATTATTTATACAAAACAGAGCTCAACGCCAAAAAATAAATGAAAAGAACAAGGATTATAGCAACAGTATCCCTATTTCTCCTAATTGTTTCGTTCAGTTTCGGTCAAGAAATACCAAAGCTAAGCGTAAGCGATCTACCCAGTTTACCTGCCCAAGAAGAAGGTACTGCCTCATTGGGTTTTGCTGGTATGTTTGGGGGCGTGCAAGAGGATGTGATTATTGCTGCAGGAGGAGCTAATTTCCCCAACGCTCTACCGTGGAAAGGTGGTAAAAAAGTTTGGAGCGACGCTATTTATATTTTCGAGAATAATCAATGGTGCCTGTCTAAAACCAAACTACCTATGCCCCTTGCCTATGGTAGTTCAGTAAACACATCTGATGGAATTTTATGTATAGGAGGCGAAAATAAAAAACTGACAACTGATGCTGTCTTTCTTATAAAGTATGATGCCTCAAAAAAAGAGGTAAGCATTACCAATCTTCCTTTTTTACCAGAACCCTTGGCATATTCCGATGCTGTAATTGAAGAGGGGTATGTGTATATAGTTGGTGGTAAAAACACTGAAAAAAGCGTAGCTTCTTTCTATAGAATGAATGTAAATGGTGAGCATGCATGGGAGAAACTGGCTGATATTCTTGGCGCTCCCAGGGCGGTTCATACTATTGCCGTTCAGGAAACAAAAGAGGCTAGAAAACTATTCGTAATCGGAGGTCGAAATCAGATTAAAGGAGAGAAATCGCAAACCTTGACCAACTACCTTTCGTATGATTTTAAAAAAGGTATTTGGGAAGATGAAGGAAATATCTTAGTAGATTCTAGCAAAAAAATCCTTATGGGTGCATCAGCACAGGCCATAGGCTCTATGCACTTGATGGTATATGGGGGCTCTGATGAGGTGCTCTTTGATGAACTGGAAAATATAGCCTTAGAATTAAGCAAAGAGAGCAATGATTCTATTGTTGGCAAATTAGTAGAAAGAAGAAGTGAGATTCTAAATAATCATCAAGGTTTTTCCAAAGATATTCTTGCTTATAATACCATAACCAAAAAATGGTTTGTTTATGAGAGTATCTCAACTCAAATTCCGGTTACGGCATTGACATTTCTAGATGATGATGATGATTTTTATATGGTTTCTGGCGAGATATCTCCAGGCATTAGAACCCCAAAAGTTCAAAAGTTTATCATAGCAGAAGCAAGTCACCCCTTTGGGTTTTTGAATTATACAGTATTGGCTGTATACTTAATGATTTCGCTTTTGATTGGAGTATATTTTGCCCGCAAACAAAAATCTACCAAAGATTATTTTACAGGTGGGGGGCGCATTCCTTGGTGGGCTTCAGGACTTAGTGTTTTTGGCACCCTACTCAGCGCCATTACTTTTATGGCTATTCCGGCCAAGGCTTTTATATCAGACTGGTCTTATTTTTTCCTGAACATCACGGCTATTCTTATTACGCCTGTTATTGCTTTTATTTTTATTCCATTTTTTAATAAACTGCGTATCAAAACAGCCTATGAGTACTTAGAAGATAGGTTCAATTATGCAGCAAGAGCCTTTGGTAGCCTGTCTTTTATTCTATTTCAATTAGGTAGAATAGGAATTGTACTGTTATTACCATCCTTGGCCATATCTATAGTTATGGGAATACCTGTAGAAACCAGTATTATGATTATGGGTATCCTCTGTATTCTCTATACCACTTTTGGCGGTATAGAGGCTGTAATTTGGACAGATGTCTTGCAGGTAATAGTGCTTTTAGGCGGAAGTGTTTTGGCGGTCGTATGGATCATGCTTCATACTGAAACTTCATTCGGCGATATGATAACCTACGCCTCAGAACGCGATAAATTCAACATCACCAATTTTAATTTTAATTTTACTGAGGCTACATTTTGGGTCGTCTTTATAGGTGGTTTGGCTTCGGCAATGGTTACCCAAGGCACTGACCAAACCGTAGTACAACGTTATTTGACCAGTACCAACCTCAAAGATTCACAGAAAACCTTGTATACCAATGCCGTGCTCACGCTTCCGGCCACCATCATCTTTTTTAGCATAGGAACCTTATTGTTCATGTTCTACAGCGAGATGCCTGAAAGACTATCACCAGGTATATCGAATAACGATTCAATTTTTCCATGGTATATAGTAAGAGAGTTACCCATAGGTGTATCAGGTTTGTTGGTAGCTGGTATTTTTTCAGCGGCAATGTCAAGTATCAGTAGTAGTTTAAACTCTGTATCAACTGCGTATTGCAATGATTTTCATTCGCATTTTAGGCCCGAGGTTAAGGATAAAAAAATGCTGTATATCGCAAGGGTCGCAACCATAATAACCGGTGTTTTAGGGGTGCTATTAGCCCTATGGATGGCGAGTTCAAATATAAAATCACTTTGGGATCAGTTTTATAGATTCTTAGGCCTGTTTACAGGGGGTTTAGGAGGTATGTTCCTTTTAGGAATGCTGACAAAAAAGGCGAATTCCACAGGTACTTTGATCGGTTTAGTCTTTAGTGCGGTATCGATTTGGTATGTAAGTGTCTATACTGACATTAATTTTTTAATGTACTCCTTTCTTGGTGTAGCTTCCTGTTTTGGTTTCGGGTATTTGTTCAGCCTAATTTTTAAGGAAAAAGAGACGCAAAATTCTTAGCGTAAAATAATTCAAAAAATCAATGATTTTAACCCAAGGGTATGAGCTATGCTTCTGAAAAGTATTTTTTTGATTTCGATGGCTATCAGAACTAGGCAAACCCCTCTATAGGGGGCAGGTAGCTGCTTCTAATCGGGTATTAAAGACCTTCGCTAGTGTACACGGCTAAGGGTTTGTAACTGGCACAATGAGCATGTAATAAGCGAAATAAATTTCACCCTTGTCAAATTTATTTTTCCTTTGAAATGTTTGTTGAGAACTGCTGTCAATTTATTATTTTTAAGGCGTGCTATTTGTTTTTCTAATGAAAAAATAAATAGCACTATACTTGTAAACTACTGAAAATCAATTTTTTATTTTAATATTCCAAAATTTATTTTTTTGATTTTTAAAGAATTGTATTTTTGATATGTACTAAACTATTTCTTATGAAAAAAGGAATAATACTCCTATTAATTATTAGCCTTTATTGTTTTTCTTGTAAAAAAACCGATGTCAATACCCATGTAGAACAGAAACAATTTGAATACCCCGTATTAAAATCAAAAGCGTTTAATCACGTACTGCAACTCAATATTATAAAGACAGATTCTCTAAAGGAAACCAGCTTAAAAGAAGTATTGATCAATCTCAATGGAACAACTGAATTGGAAGATATAAAATCGATTGCACTCTATTTTAATCCAAAGAACAAAGGCTTTTTAGATGAAGAAAAGATATTGTTTTCAGAGACTGATATAATTTCGTCGCAGATACTATTAAAAGGTGATATGCCACTGAAACAACATCATAATTCATTTTGGCTATCCTATGCGTTAAAGGATACCGCTAATATTTTAAACCGCATTGCCGGTCAATGTGAAAAGGTGGTAACCAATTATGGTGAAGTTTCAGTTGACCAACTAGAGAGCCCAAAGAAATTACGAATGGGAGTAGCTGTGAGAAAGCATAATGATGATAATGTAGATACGTATCGTATTCCAGGATTGGTGACTACCAATAAAGGTACCCTACTTGCCTTATATGACATACGAAGAAATAGTAGTCGTGATTTGCAAGGAAACACTGATATTGGGATAAGTAGAAGTATTGATGGGGGCCATAAGTGGCAGCCTATGACCATTGCTTTGGATATGGGCGAATGGGGAGGTCTTCCCGAGAAATTTAATGGTGTGGCTGATGCGAGTTTATTGGTCGATAAAAACAGTGAAAATATTTTTGTTTCAGGTATTTGGATGCATGGCGTAATCAATGCTGAAGGCCATTGGGTCAAAGGGTTAAATGAAAAGAGTGAGGATTGGAATCACCAATGGCGCAATAAAGGTTCACAAGCCGGTTTTGGCGTAAAGGAAACATCACAGTTCTTAATGGCCAAAAGTACTGATGACGGAAAAACTTGGAGCAAGCCCGTCAATCTTACTAAAATGTGTAAGAAAGAAGAATGGTGGCTTTGGGCCCCGGCTCCCGGAAAAGGTATTACCTTGACTGATGGCACTCTTGTGCTGCCGACCCAGGGTAGAGATAAAAACGGACTCCCTTTTTCAAATATCACCTATAGCAAAGACGGCGGAGAAACATGGAAAACCAGTGAACCTGCCTACCACAATACTACCGAATGTGCTGTTGTACAATTAGATGATGGTTCACTCATGCTAAATATGAGAGACAATAGAAATGGACGTGAAAAAGGAGATAAAAACGGAA
>JASFYU010000068.1:0-7309 GCA_045046905.1 Flavobacteriaceae bacterium
TGCAGATTTGAATATTTTACTTGCAAATTTTCAAGGGTATTATCAGAATTTAAGAGGTATACATTGGAATATTAAAGGAAAACGCTTCTTTGATCTTCATATTAAGTTTGAGGAGTTATATACTGATGCGAACATGAAAGTAGATTTGGTAGCCGAAAGAATATTGACCTTAGGAGGGGTGCCACTTCATACCTTTAAAGATTATATCGAAACATCAAAGGTGCCGGTTGGTAAGAACATTAGCCAAGATGAAGCTTCTATTCGATTAATAGTAGATTCCTTAAAAGAGCTATTGCTGATAGAACGAAAGATTTTAAATACTTCGGATGAGGCTAAGGATGAAGGCACTAATAGTATGATGAGCGATTTTATCAGCGAACAGGAAAAAACGGTCTGGATGATGAAAGCTTGGTTGGCAGAAGATATATAATCGCAGGGTGATAGCCCAAAAGAGTTTAACCTGCCTATGCCGGCAGGTAGGTTCTCTGATGCCGGCCCGTCCGCAGACGAGTAATCTGTTGCATCATGCTGCTAACAAAGAGATGTCATCGTCGCTGTACTCCTCATATAAGCGGCGATGACAATTTACTCATACCTTTCATACACTTTTTATAGTAATGAACTAGCTCAACGCAGTGCATCGAGGCAAAGAGCTAGGCTATCGCCCTGTGATTAAAATCGAATGCTAAACGCTAAATCTTCAGAGGTTACCTCGAATTTGGCAGCATCAAAGTTTGGCGGTTCCATAATCATACTATCTCCTGTCATGCCGTAATGCTCTTTTGCCATACCGTTGGCTTCCCTATCCATTCTTTTATTGTCATTAGAATCATGAATGACCATAATGGCATAAGTGTCCGGTTTTACATTTTCAAAAGTCATAGTGATTTCGCCGGCTTTTGCGGAATGTTCCGCATTGAGTATACCCGGTCCTTTCATAAAAGTATCAACGGAATGAAGAGCGGCCAAAATTGTACCGACATCACTAAGTACGTTTTCAATGGTAATTGCTACCCTTATGCCAGTATCCTCTTGGGCCCTGCCAAGAAGCTAATACATAGTATTCCAAAAATAAGTCCTAAAGTTTTCATCTTGATTCTGTTTTTGTTAATAATTGATGAAACAAATCTGCGTAAATAGATAAGGAGATTAAAATTTCACTTATCCAAGTGTAGTATATAAGAGCTGAATCGTAATGGTCATTCTTCTTTTCAATTCAGGATGAAAAAATCGCAGTTAGGTTTGTTGGTTTGTGATAGCTGCTTGTTCGAATCGACCTTTACTATCTAATAAGAATAGGCAGTATGAAATAATATTTACCGCCCCTAGTATTCTTTTTAACACTAAGGTTCATGGGTAAGGTTTTTGATATAATCGTCTTATGTATTGAAAGCTGAATAATTCTCGGCAGCGCTTTGTCTTTTTTGCAGAACCACTATGTGTTAAGGTCCTAAATCTTTACTGCTGCATTTTGAGATAATAGTCAGTGGAGTGTTTTCCTGAACCATAGAAAGTAAAAAAGAGGCATATTGAGAATGCAGCCAGTGCTACAAGCAGGTTATTAGTATTCATTTCTCCTAGAAAATTCACAAATATGGCACCTATTAATATCGGTAACTGTGCCAATACGGCCCAGCGAGTAAGCAAACCAATTACAATTAAAAAACCCCCTATAAAATGCGCTGGAACCAAGTAATGGATAATCAACATGCCGCCGGGGAAATTTTCAAAGGGCTTCATGATTTCTATCATCTGAGCCTGATTCGACATGATGTCGATGCCTTTGATAAAAAGAAAAACCCCAAAGGCGACTCGAATCAAATCCAAGGGGTAATAAGAATGGGCATTAGCCCATTTGTTTAGGGATTTTATGATGGCCATTTCTAAGAATGTATTGGTGCCTTTCTAAGGTACTGAATTTTAGTGATATAACAAAACACTCCTATGTCTTGTGACTGTTTATACGAAGTCAATTTTGGTTAAAAGAATTCTTTTTCTGTACATCTGGTACTATTTTCGTTGCCTTGGGTCGAGGCCCTTAATTAAGACATCGCCTATAGGGAGGTTTTGCTGTTTTATACTTATATTCATCGTAAGATGTACAGCAATTAATAAATAGTAAATGAAAGTTTTATTTATAGGAGGAACGGGTAATATTAGTACGCCATCTAGCCGTTTGGCCATAGCAAGGGGAATAGATCTTTACCATCTCAACCGAGGGAGGAGTAAAATAAAAATAGCAGGTGTCAAAACTATTCTCGGCGATATCAATAAGGCCGAAAAATTATCTGAACTGGCTAAGCACCATTGGGATGTGGTGGTCAACTGGATCGCTTTTACGCCTGAAGATATCAAGCGAGACATTGCCCTTTTTAAGGGGAAGACCAAGCAATATATTTTTATAAGTTCTGCTTCTTGCTATCAGACGCCATTAAGCTATCCTGTTATTACAGAATCTACCCCACTTTCAAATAATCTGTGGGACTATTCAAATGATAAAATCAAATGCGAGGATCTATTGTTGCAAGCGTACCGAGAGGAGGGGTTTCCTATGACAATCGTGCGCCCTTCGTATACTTATGACACGGTAATACCAATTGCAATAGGAGGATTCACGGAGTACAATACTTGCGATAGAATATTAAAGGGCAAAGAAATTATAATTCATGGTGATGGCACTTCGTTATGGACAGTGACTCACGCCGATGATTTTGCCAAAGGTTTTGTGGGTCTGTTAGGCCTATGGCCCGCCGTCGGACATGCTTTTCATATTACCTCGGACGAGATTCTAAGCTGGAATATGATTTATAAGATATTGGCGACCAGCCTAGACCGTGAGGCCAAGGTAGTACATATTGCGTCAGATTTTATTTGTAAGATAGAACCCTCGTTTACAGGTAGTTTGCTTGCTGATAAGGCCGAAAGCGTCATCTTTGACAATACCAAAATAAAAACTTTTGTACCGGTCTATAAAGCGACTATACCCTTTTCAGAAGGCATAAAGAGAACCTTGCAATGGCTCGATGACAACCCCGAGAAAAAGATTATAAACCCCGAGACGAATACTCAAATAGAGAATATACTTAGGGCGTATAAAAAGATATAGAGATTTGGAAATTTAGGCAAATTTATTTTTCTCTTTGCCAAGTCAAAATTTTTAAGCATAGCCATAGCTAGGGTTTAAAATTTTAAGGAACGAAAATGAGAAAAAGAAGAGCATAAAAACCGAAAGTTTATATGTGATGCATATAACTTTCGAGGAGACAAATTACCATCAAAAATAAAAAATCGAATGAATAATAAAATAACGAATGAGGTGCGCTGGGGTATTATTGGCGCTGGTGACGTTTGTGAAGTGAAAAGTGGCCCTGCCCTGCAATTGACGCCTAACTCTAAATTAGTAGCGGTAATGCGAAGGAGTGCTGAAAAAGCAAAAGATTTTGCCAAAAGACATAAAGTGCCAAAATGGTATGATAACGCAGATAACTTGATTAGTGACCCTGATATCAATGCCGTTTATATAGCGACCCCGCCTAATGTGCATAAGGAGCTTACCCTAAAGGTAGCCGCAGCTGGTAAGGCGGTGTATGTTGAAAAGCCTATGGCCCGCAATCATAGTGAGTGTATTGCGATGATAGCTGCCTGCAAAGATGCAGGCGTACCCCTGTTTGTAGCCTATTATCGTCGCGCTCTGCCCAATATACTCAAGGTAAAAGAGATTATAGAAAGCGGAAGCATTGGTGATATTAGATTTGTCGATGTTAAATTGCTGAAACCTTTGAGCCCTGATATCGTAGGGGCCAGTGATGAGCCTGATAACTGGCGTATACTGCCTGAAGTTTCAGGTGGTGGTTATTTTTATGATTTGGCTTCGCATCAATTAGATGCTCTTGACTTTTTCTTCGGCCCTATAGTCGAGGCAAATGGTTTTGCCGCGAACCAATCGAAAGAATATCCTGCGGAAGATATTACGATCGGTAGTTTTAGATTCGATAGCGGAGTATTGGGGTATGGGGTATGGGCTTTTAATACCGGTGATACCTCTGATATAGAGATGACCACTATTGTGGGCAGTAAAGGTCAAGTTTCGTTTTCATTTTTTGGTGATAATTCGGTAAGTTTGGAGGTGGATGGAAAATCCAAAGAGGTTTTTGAACATACCGTATCGCCACACATTCAAGGCCCGTTAATTACAACTGTAGTGAATGAACTTCTTGGCAAAGGTATATGCCCAAGCAAAGGAGAATCAGCTGCACGAACCAATTGGGTACTCGAACAATTGAGTAAACAAGTGTAGAGGGGTAGGGGTCAAGCTACCTACTACTTTGAAAATTTGTTCTTAACTTTTTTTATAGTGCTCTATTGTAATCAATATCGGTAGATGGTCTGAAATATGTTTATTATTTTCCATACGGTCATCAATATGCATATAACGCTTTACTTTAAGATCTTTTGTAAAAATATAATCGATGCGCCGATTCAAGATCATCTTTTGGTCGAAGCCGCTATAAGTACCCCTAGGGCCATAAAATAGATTTTCGGTGATTTCCTGTCCGTCCTTCAAGTAGGCCTTAATATGCCGAATCGGTTTTTGGTCGGGAGTACGATTAAAATCACCCATTAAGACTATAGGAAGATTTTCTGTATTACTATCTTTTATTTTATCGATAATCAATCGAGCTGATTCTTCTCTGGCTTTTACCCCTATATGATCAAAATGTGTATTAAAAACCCATAGTCGATCCTTAGTTTGAATATCCTCAAAAAGGCCGTAGGTGCAAATACGTTCCAAAGAGGCGTCCCAACCTATCGAAACTTTACTAGGAGTTTCGGAAAGCCAAAATGTATTCTTTTTTAATACCCTGTATCGTGTCGTGTCATAATGAATGGGCGAATATTCTCCTTCTTGTTTGCCATCATCTCTGCCGACACCTATATAGGCATAATTGGTCAGGCAGCTATCGATATAGTTAAGCTGACGGTGTAGTACCTCCTGTGTGCCAATAAAGGCAGGCTTATAGTGGTGAATTAATCGAACCAAATTCTCCTTGCGGTCATGCCAATTGTTTACGGTATCATTGGTGTTGTCATATTTGATATTATAAGACATCAGCTTGGTATTTTGACCACTTGCACTAAAAGATAGAGCAAATAGAACAATAAATAGTGGTAGTTTGTTTTTCATTTATTTTTATAATTTTTAATCGCTGGGTGATGGCCCAAAAGGTTTAGCCTGCCTATGCCAACAGGTTCTCCGATACTATGCGTCGAGATAGTTCATTTAATCTCTCGTTGAGGTCCTAATTCTCTGAGGCTTGCCTCGAAACAAAAAATGTTATTTTCAAAGCATAGCGTGTACCCTTGGGTCGAGCTTGTTGATTTAAAGACAAGTTAGCTATAATCCATTAGAGTTATAGTAAAAAAATAGCTATTATAGATAGCTCAGCCACCATTTTTGCGGATTAAGGGCCTTATAGTGTTGATACCATTTGCAGAGAGGATATAAAAGAATCACTACCAAAATCCATACGGCATAAGTAACTCAGAGATCCATACCCTTGGTAGCCAAATACCCAGGGTTAAAACGAGAAGTCGTTAAGATAAGTTCACGCCAATTTTCACCTTGGTCGGCTAACAAGACCAATCCAATAAGGTGAATAAGGTATAGGTCTAAAATGTAAAAAAAGAAGGGCACCCTGCCTTTACCACCAAAGCGGTACTCAATTTGTTCTGAATTTTTTCTGTTACATACAAGAATAGTAGCGAAGGCCCTAAAGTCATTACTACGAAAAGCAAGGAAGGGGGGTATTTTGTAGTGTTCAGAAAGGACAAAAATGAGTATGTTTCATTTTCTTGTGGACTCCAGGGAGCTATATCTCCATAAATATTAAAAGTCCGAAGTACAACAAACAAGGCAATAGCTCCTAATCCTAAGATTAATAAGTATTTTTTCCTTGATTGGGCATCAAAATTTTTATCGTAGAAAGTACCAAAACAATACCCCAAAAGCATAAGACCTAGCCAGGGGACAAACGGATAGAGAATAATCAACATGCCCCGCCCATCATTAATTTGTGTAAAATTGGACTGATGTAAAAAATACCATAGTACAGATAAGGGATCGCTGCCTTGTGCAGTTATATTGTCCAATAGATTATGACCAGCTACTAGAACAATTCCCAAAATGAGGATGAGCCCTTTTTGAAGATAAACTAAAAAAGACAAGAAAACCATGCTTATGCCAATGGCCCAGATGACTTGAAAATTAAGCACTTCTAGTCCTATATCGAACATCCACGCAAAATTCACGACCGTTAGCTCTATGAATATCAACCATAGCCCGCGGGTAAAAAGAAATTTGGACCGTTGTTTTTTACTTTCTCTTTTGCGCCGTATAAAAAAGCCGAAGTACCGGCAAGAAAAACAAAAATGGGAGCACAAAAATGAGTAATCCATCGAGTAAAAAATAATATGGGCGTGGTGGTATCCATATTAGTAGGATCCCCATAGAAGTAGCCATGATGGGTATAGTCGCGAACATGGTCCAGGGCCATGATGACTATGGCCAGCCCTCTAAGAAGGTCTATAGATAGTATTCTTGTTGTTTTGATGAGTTTCATTATGATTGTCGTATTCTGCTTGTATGGGGGAGGTTTGTTAAAAGTAAAGAATAAATTTTAGTGTTGACTACGGTTTATGAATGTGGTCTGGCAACAAGAAATTGTCAATGGTTTAAAGCCGATGTTTTAGAAATACAAACAATTTTACTCTTGTACCCTCTTTACTTATGATACATATTTTAAAATTAAATGTAGGTGTGGGTCGTCATTTAGAAGTTGAACAAAAAGAGGTCTTCAGAGGTGAATTATTAAAAGAAAAGTGATAAGTCAAATTCAAATAATCTGAAGTTTTTAAGTAACCTTAGGATACTATTTATTTACAAAAGAAAAGATGAAAAATTCATTGACCTTAGTACTCCTGCTATTTTCTGTTTCATGGATATCTCAAAATGCTAAAATTCCCGTATATGCATGAATAGGTGGTCTGGGTGAAATGACAGATCAAGAATTAAGGGCCCAATTCAAAGATTTCAAGAGTAAGGGTATCGATGGCCTTTTGTACAATGGAGGGCATGACCCCGAAACATATAAAAGGGTGGGTAAGATTTAAAACCTGAGTTCGACCTAAGATTTGAAATGGAAAATTTGATGGAATATCTGGATATTTCAAAAATTTCACATGATAAGATTGCCTTTTATCTGTATTTCCTTCGGATTTGATGATTTTTTTCCACTTCTCGCCTAATTTT
>JASFYU010000069.1:0-4599 GCA_045046905.1 Flavobacteriaceae bacterium
CTACTAATTAGTAGTTGGCCCTTTTTTAAGACCTTGATATACAGTAGCTTTAACGGGGTCATCGGCCAAATGCTTCTTTTTTTAACAATCCTCAAACATCGAAACACCAGTTTTTCTGCTCTTCACATTAGTAAAAGTAATCTACACAACATTTTTATACCTTCGATATTACGGCTCCTTCACCGGCATTAGTTATTGATGACGTCTCGGTAAATGAAAATGACGGCATGGCTACCTTTACAGTAACACATACTAATGCTAGCGTCACAGGTGCCTTTACGGTAAACTACCAAACGGTAGATGGTTCTGCAACGGCAGGAAATGATTATACCAGTATTGTCAGCGGAACATTAAATTTTAATGGCACGGTAGGAGATACTGAATCGATAACTGTTTTTATCACAGATGATATCATATTTGAATCATCTGAGACATATAGTATACAATTTACATCAACCTCAGATGTTTCAGTAGATATTTCTGATATTGCAACAGCTACAATAGTCGATAATGAAGTGACTTTAGGAAACACTCCACTGACCTTGTTTGAAGGGTTTGATGGCTATATTGACTATAGCTCTACAGGAGGGTCGTTAAGAACACAATCGAATTCAAGCAATTCTTGTGCTGTAGGTACCAGTTCATCAAACACACTCTCTTCACCAATACCAGCAAGGCAACAATAGAAAAGACCATTTTGTATTGGGCGCATTCTGGGGCGACAATGGATACACAAGTGACATTTGAGGGCACTACCGTTACGGCTGAGATTGTGTATAGGGCAACGCTTGGTAGTAAACTTTTCATGGGAGTTATGCTGATATTACTCCTCTTCTTTTGAGCATTGCAAATCCGTCGACTAACGTATATAATTTCTCTGGGCTGACTATTGATACTTCATCAGCCTACTGTGGTTGGTCCTTAATGATATTCTATTCAGATGCCAGTTTACCTGCTTCTACAATTAACTTATACCAAGGTTTTGATGGAAATAGCAACTCATCATCTTCCTTTTCATTAAGCGGTTTTTATGCTATTGGATCTACAGGTTCTAAAACTACAGCCTTATCTTGGGAAGGAGACCAAACGTTGGCCAATAATGAATCATTACAATTTACTACGCCTCTTGCCGGAACAAATAATTTGGTAGGAGACGGAGATAATAATGGAACTACGGTAAACAATCCTTTTAATTCCACAAATTTTGACAATACAATACTGCCGATTGTAAATAACACAGGTACTTATGGTGTTGATTTAGATACGTATGATGTATCGGCTTTTATCCTAGCCGGAGAAACTAGTGCAATCACTCAAATAAATGTAGGACAAGATTTTGTCATCATGAATGCCGTTGTGCTAAAAGTACCTTCCAACCTGATAACAGGACAAGTTTTTGAAGATGTCAACTACGGTGGTGGAGTTGGCAGAAATTACGCTAGTGCATCGGGTGTTGGAGTATTCAATGCTACGATTGAACTTTATGATAACTTGGGAGCATTAGTAGATACCAAGACTACCAATAGTAATGGTATTTATGTATTTGCAGGTATGGCCGATGGGTCATATAGTATACGTGTTGTCAACAATACGGTAAAGTCCTCTAGAGTAGGTGGCTTAGCCTGCGGTAATTGCCTGCCAATACAAACTTTTAAAACAGATTATGTAGCGAGCACTTTGGTGCCAGATATTAATACCATAGGAGGAGAAAACCCTTCAGCAACAGATTCGGCAGTGGGTATATTATCAGGAGCCCAAACCATAGCTGCCCTGACAATTTCGAGTGAGGGAGTTGTTGGAATGGATTTTGGCTTTAGTTTTAATACCATAGTAAATACCAACGAAGATGGTCAGGGTTCATTAGAACAGTTTATAGTCAACGCCAATAATTTGGATGAAACGGGCCTCGATATTGTAGCCAATAGTATTTTTGACCCCGCAGCTGGGGAAGATACCTCTGTTTTTATGATTCCATCGACCGCAGATCCTTTGGGCAGAACAGCCGATTCGAACTTTGCCAGCGGTTATTTTAATATAGCAATTTCTAATGGAAACCCATTAACGGCTATTACAGATGCAAATACCAAAATTGATGGTCGTACCCAAACGGCATATTCTGGTAATACTAATACGGGCTCTGTTGGCTCAGGAGGTGCCACTGTCGGAACTTCTGCCAGGATATTGCCGATTTATGAACTACCCGAGATACAGATTCATAGAAATAATGGGGATGTACTTAAAATTCAAGCTGAAAATACGGTTATAAGAAACGTTTCTATATATGCAAATAATAATGCTGGTATTCGAATAGATAGTGGTTCGGCTACTGTATTAGCCAATTTATTAGGGGTTAATGCCCTAGGAGCAGCTTCAGGAAGTATTGATTCTGGTTTTGAAATTACTGGAGTAACGGCCCTTGTTGATGGTAATTACATAAGTAAAAATACCAATTCGGGTATTTTGCTAAACGGAGGAACCTCCACTATTGTACAGAACAATCATATTACTGATAATGGATTTTCCGCTTGTTTTGATAATATAAAAATTCAAAATGGATCAGGAATAATTATCAGACAGAATTTAATCGTAAACGCAGCGGCTCTTGGTATTGATGCAGATAATATTTCTGGTAGTGTTACCATAACTGAAAATACAATAACAGCTTCCGGACAAAATGGCGGAACGTGTAGTGGCAATATCGAAAATGCAGGTATTCGATTGGATGGGAACAATTCTTCAATCACCAATAATATCATATTCTCAAATGGTGGTGCGGGTGTTGTCTTAGCGGGCGGTAATACATCGGGTAATCTTATTTCACGGAATTCTATTTACGCCAATGGTACATCTGGTGCAGCTTTAGGAATCGATTTGGATTTGTCTGATAGTCTTGGTGACGGGGTGACATTAAATGATTCAGCTGACGCAGATAACGGCCCTAATGGTGCCGTTAATTTTCCTGTAATATCTTCATCGTATACTACAGGAACCAACTTGGTGGTCGAAGGTTGGTCAAGGCCGGGTGCAATCATAGAATTATTTCTGACTGATGTTAATGAAGGCACGGCTTCAGCAGGTGATAACCAATTGGGGAAATCAACCGACTATGGTGGAGGTCAAAGCTACTTAGCAACATTTGTTGAAGGTAGTGGGTCTGATGCCTATTCAGGAATTTCAGTTTATACTGATGCTGATGGTAATACCAATAAATTTAAATTTATTCTTTGACTACCGCCAGGAGTGTTGATAGGAAACTTAATAACGGCAACCGTAACGATTTCAAATACTACCTCCGAATTTTTCCCTTTAAGTATTGTTAAGGCATATACCATGATTACCAATAGAAAAATTACCTACAGAGTTAATAAAGACTAGAGGTTTTACGAAGATTTTTCCTACTTAAAATGTTCTGGACGTACTATTGTAGTTGGGGTGGTCGACGAACGAAACCTGCTCAAAAACACAAACAATCTAAATCAAACCTCAATTTTTAAGCGTTATACAGTACAATTAAACACTTACACAACATATTTTTTCTGGAGGAGAGCATAGCGTTAATTTTGTATTTCATAATTATACTCCTTTGGCAAAGGGTTAAAAATAAAGTGATTTTGACAAGGCTAAAATATGAATTGCTTAACCGACCTAGTGAAATTTTTATCCGAAGAAAAGCAGATAAAGCACAGGGCCGTCCGAGCAGATTCTCCATCACTTTACAAACAACAAGGCCATCAAGGGTATTTTCCAATCTTAATATAGGGAAATGAAATCAATTTGGATAACTGTAGGTTTAATAGATATACGGGTATAAAGTAAGTTGTAATTGCCTTAAAAGGAAAAGAATACAGAAAAAGACGTAGTAAAAATTTTGTCATGAACAAAAAGATTTTAATTTTTCTTCTAACAGCCACATTTGCCTATTCGCAAACAACAGTGACATTAGAAGATCAATGTAATTGTCAGGTATTGAGCGGAACTGCCGTAAATACACCAGGGCTAACAAGCCCCGCAGGAGTAGATACAGGGGATATCTATGTAAATACCAATACGGGAACCATCTATTTTTGGGATGGAAACACTTGGGAATTGACATCATCGGATAATCAGCAACTCCAAAATTTCAATTTTAATCCAGTAACAAATATTTTGTCTTTGGATATTGAGAATGGTAATTCTGTTACAGTGAGCTTATCAAGTCTTGTCGGTACTGATAACCAGACCGCTTCCGAAGTCACATATGACAATACCGCATCAGGATTGAGCGCCCTTAATGTACAAGATGCAATCGACGAGATTAATACAGGGAGCACCGATAATCAAAATTTGACAGGGGCTTCATTGAGTGGAGTAAGTGTACTGCAAATTGATATTGAAGACGGCATATCAACAACTGTGGATTTATCCGCGCTTGATAATAGTGGCACCGATAATCAGAACATCGAAAGTCTGGCAGTAGATGTTGGTACCAATGTATTGACCGTAGGTATCGAAGATGGCACGAGTCAAACAGTAGATTTATCACATTTAGATGATGCTGGTACCGACGATCAGAATATCAGTGGTTCAGGACTTTTGGGAACTGATCTTACAATAGGAATA
>JASFYU010000070.1:0-9281 GCA_045046905.1 Flavobacteriaceae bacterium
TTTGTCGCGATTAGTCTCTTCTAGGTTTGCGGTCTCTACTGTCTCTACCGCGACGGTCATCACGACCACGACTTCTATCGTTACTACGTGGTGGTCTTTCAACAAAACCTTCAGGTTTTTCCAGTAAGGCTTTTCGAGAAACTTTCTCTTTACGTGTTCTTGGGTCAGTACCTAAATACTTTACTTCAAACTCGTCACCCATATTAACAACATCAGAAACATTCTCTGTGCGTTCCCATGCTAATTCAGATACATGCAATAAAGTCTCGTTGCCTGGAGCATCAAGATATTCTACAACAGCACCAAAATCAAGCATTTTGATTACTTTAACTTTATAAGACTCGTTCATTTGAGGTTTGAACATCAATGAATCAATCTTGGTCAATACGGCATCGATACCATTTTGATCGGTACCTAAAATTTCAACAATGCCTTCTTCGGTAACTGGGTCTTCATTGATAACAATGGTACATCCTGTTTCTTTCTGCAGTTCTTGGATCACCTTTCCTCCAGGGCCTATCAAGGCACCAATGAATTCATTCGGAATGGTTCTTGTCACCATTTTTGGTGAATGTGGTTTTACATCTGCATTAGGTACGGCAATGGTATCGGTAATTTTTTCAAGAATATGAATACGACCCGCTTGGGCTTGTTTCAAAGCATTTACCAAAATCTCATAGGACAGTCCTTTTACTTTGATGTCCATCTGACAAGCTGTAATACCATCGGCGGTTCCTGTAACTTTAAAATCCATATCGCCTAAATGATCTTCATCACCTAAAATATCGCTCAATACGGCATATTTTCCAGAATCGCTGTCTGAAATAAGCCCCATAGCTATACCAGAAACGGGTTTAATCAATTGTACTCCGGCATCCATTAGTGCCATGGTGCCTGAACAAACGGTAGCCATAGAGGACGAACCGTTAGATTCTAGCACTTCAGAAACAACTCTTACCGTGTAGGGGCAATCTGCAGGAATCATTCCTTTGAGTGCCCGTTGCGCCAAATTACCATGGCCAACTTCTCTTCGCGACGTTCCTCGTATAGGTCTTGCCTCACCGGTACAGAAAGGAGGAAAGTTATAGTGAAGGTAAAAAGTCTCTTCGCCTTCATATGATGGCATATCAATTTTATTCGCTTCTCTAGATGTTCCTAGGGTTACAGTTGCCAATGCTTGGGTTTCGCCTCTTGTAAAGATTGCGGAGCCGTGGGTAGAGGGCAGATAATCTATTTCACACCAGATAGGACGAATCTCATCGGTTTTACGGCCATCTAAACGCAGACCTTCGTTTAGCGTTAAATCACGAATGGCAGCCTTTTCAGCTTTTCGGTAATATCTTGAAACCATATCGCCAAAATCTGCCATCTCCTCTTCAGAGAAAGAGGCTTTTATTTCCTCTTTAATTTCTTTGAATGCAGCACTTCTTTCGTGTTTTGCCGATCCTGCTTTTGCAATGGCGTACACTTTATCGTAGACCATATCATGAATTTTTTTCGCTAGATCTTCATCTTCGCGCTCGCCTTCATATTCGCGTCTTTCTTTTTTTCCGAAAGCTTCTGCCAATTTCATTTGGGCGGCACACTGTATTTTAATGGCTTCGTGTCCGAATTTAATAGCTTCTACCATTTCTTCTTCGGAAATCTCGTCCATTTCGCCTTCGACCATCATCACAGAATCGGCAGATGCGCCAATCATCATATCGATGTCGGATTCTGCTAATTGAGCTCTAGACGGATTTATGATAAATTCGCCATTAATGCGCCCTACCCTAGCTTCGGAAATTGCACACTCAAATGGAAAGTCTGAAAGTTGAATCGCAGCTGAAGCGGCCAAACCTGCCATAGCATCAGGCATAACATCTTCATCATGAGACATTAGTTGAATCATCACCTGAGTTTCAGAGTGATAATCTTTGGGAAAAAGAGGGCGTAGAACCCTGTCTACCAAGCGCATGGTCAAAACTTCACCATCACTTGGTCTTGCTTCTCTTTTAAAGAAACCACCGGGGTAACGGCCCGAAGCTGCAAATTTTTCACGATAATCTACCGTTAAGGGTAGAAAATCTAAATCTTTTTGCTCATAATTAGAAACTACCGTACATAATAGCATACATTTTCCGGATTGAACAACAACAGAACCATGGGCCTGCTTTGCCAATTTTCCGGTCTCGATGGAAATCTCTCTACCATCACCAAGGTCAATGACCTCTTTAAATACTTTTGGAATCATAAATTTGATTTTAAACCTAAATTAAATCAGGTTTGTTAAACAATGGTCTTTCCGCCATTTTTACTGGTCGGAGTGTGTTGTGTTGTTGTGTTGACCAATGAAAAACTAAGTGTAGCTTTTTGTTTGCCCCGAACATGTTCCAGGGTCTGCGTAAACTAAAAATAGGGGTTGAAAAATTTCAACCCCTACAACTATTACTTTCTTATGTTCAATTCTTTGATAAGTTCTCGATATTTTACAATATCTTTCTTTTTCAAATAATCTAACAGACTTCTTCTTTTACCCACTAAACGTACTAAGGAACGTTCTGTGTTATAGTCTTTGTGGTTTCTTTTAAGATGCCCAGTTAGGTGATTGATGCGATGTGTGAACAATGCCGCTTGCCCTTCTGTAGAGCCAGTGTTTTTTTCTTCACCACCGTGTTTTTTAAAAATTTCAGCCTTTATTTCTTTAGTTAAATACATTCCAATATTAGTTTAATGATTTTTATGTATTTGATCGATTTTCGATCAGCGTGCAAATATAGGCTTAATTTCTTTACGATCTAATGGGGTTGTTCTGTATTAAATCGATGTATAGATTTATTTTTTTCTTTAAATCGCTACGGTGTACAATAAAGTCTAAAAAACCGTGCTCTTTCAGAAATTCAGCGGTCTGAAAACCTTCTGGTAGTTCTTTGCCTGTGGCTTCTTTTACGATTCGTGGCCCCGCAAAACCAATCAATGCGCCTGGTTCCGAAATGTTTATGTCTCCTAGCATGGCATAAGAGGCCGTTGTGCCGCCCGTAGTAGGGTCAGTACAGAGAGAAATATAAGGCAGTTTCGCCTCGGCTAACTGTGCTAATTTGGCCGATGTTTTCGCCAGTTGCATTAGTGAAAGGGCCGCCTCCATCATTCGGGCTCCACCAGATTTGGAAATCATAACAAAAGGAGTTTCCTTTTTTATGGCATAATCGATCGCTCTAGCTATTTTCTCCCCTACAACGCTCCCCATGGATCCACCAATAAAATTAAAGTCCATACAGGCAATCGTCAGATTTTTTCCCAGTGATTTTCCCATGGCCGTGCGTACCGCATCTTTGAGACCTGTCTTTTTTTGGGCCGCTTTCAAGCGATCTGCGTACTTTTTGGTGTCCTCGAATTTTAGAGGATCTTTTGATGTGAGTTTAGGGTCTAGCTCGATAAATTTATTATCGTCGAATACCATTTCAAAATATTCCTTACTGCCAATACGTACATGGTAATCATCTTCTGGGCTAATATAGAAATTCTTGGCAAGATCCTTGGCCTCTACAATCTTGCCAGTCGGTGATTTGTACCAAAGCCCTTTGGGCGTGTCTTTCTTTTGTTCCGTGGAAGTTTGAATTCCTTTTTCCTTTCTTTTAAACCATGATGACATCGTATCCATAATTTAGTTGAGACTATTGTTACTCACTAAGAGAGATTTTGAAATACTCCGATGCCTGTCTACCAGAGGCAGGCATCGAAATGTTTTCAATCTTTTTTGGTAACTACCTCGTGAAATTTCCCTAAGATAGTTTGCGAACTTATAAAGTATTCACGTTATTAAGGTCCTCGAAGGCTTTTTTCAAACGTTCGACAAAGGTCTTTTCTCCTTCTCGAAGCCAAGCTCTAGGATCGTAAAATTTCTTGTTCGGCTCATCTGATCCGTTCGGATTTCCAATTTGAGATTGTAGAAAGTCTTTTTTATCCTGAATATAATCTCGTATTCCTGTTAAGAACGCATATTGTAAATCGGTATCAATATTCATTTTGATTACCCCGTACCCAATAGCCTCACGTATCTCTTCTACGGTGGATCCAGATCCGCCATGGAATACAAAATCAATATGATTATGTTTTACGCCGTATTTTTTGGTCACATATTCCTGTGAATTCTTAAGGATTTTCGGAGTCAGTTTTACATTACCGGGCTTGTATACCCCGTGAACATTGCCAAAAGCAGCAGCAATGGTAAATCTTGAACTTATTTTAGAAAGTTCTTCATAGGCGTACGCCACTTCCTCGGGTTGGGTATATAGCTTTGAATCGTCTACATCTGAATTATCTACACCATCTTCTTCACCACCTGTAATGCCCAGCTCGATTTCTAGGGTCATCTCCATCTTGCTCATACGCTCAAGATAGCCTTTACAGATGTCTATATTTTCCTCGATTGGTTCTTCTGACAGGTCAATCATATGTGAGCTGAACAATGGTTTTCCGGTTTCTGCGAAATGTTTTTCACTGGCATCCAATAGGCCGTCAATCCATGGTAGTAGTTTTTTGGCACAATGATCGGTATGTAAAATAACGGTTGCCCCGTAGACCTCAGCCAATTGGTGTACGTGTTTGGCACCGGCCACGGCACCTTGTATAGCTGCTTCTTGACCTTCATTCGAAAGGCTTTTTCCAGCGTTGAATTGTGCTCCGCCATTTGAGAATTGTATGATTACAGGAGCATTTAAGCTAGCTGCAGTCTCTAAAACACCGTTTATGGTGTTAGAACCTATTACATTTACCGCCGGAAGTGCAAATCCTTTTTCCTTTGCGTAATTAAAAATCTCTTGAACTTTGTCACCTGTGGCAACGCCTGGTTTAATGTTGTGGGCCATACTGTTTTTAGTCTATTAGTTTTTATAATAAAAGGCAAAAGTAATGAAATAAATAGCCTATATAAATGTCTAGTGCCAGAATTCTAAATATTAACGAAAAATGGAGTGTATTGCTTTTATAGTAGTGATTTGGGAAAAAGGCATGTGAAATAATATGATACTTTTAGTTTCTCAATAGTTCAGGGGGCAATAATTCATCACTGGTAAACCCTTGGATAGAAAATATATACGCGTTCGTTGGTCGGTCTTTGGTTATTCTAATAAATGCTTCTCTACTTTCATTTATTTTTAAAATGTGTTTTCGATTTGTTTCTACCCAATCAAATACCTGCTTGATGTCAGAGGCGTTTATAATTTTTGGTCTTTATTGGCAACCTAAGTTAGATCTAATATTTAGTTACAGCTTATAAGATTTTTTATTCCCACCAGTGAGTTTAACCTGCCTATGCCGGCAGGCTTGCATCGAAATATTAAAGTTTGTCCTGAGGTAGTTTACTCAATTCGAAACTGAATTTTTGAAAGACGAAACAACTAAAGGGTTAATCAAAGAGAAGTGCCCTATTGCTCTGCCTCGGGGATAGTCGGTTTCAAGAAATTTTTTATTTTGATGAGATATAGCGAGAAGTAGAAAAAAATCATCACATCCGAAGGAAACACTAATACGAGGTAATCTCATCATGTAAGGCTTTTGGGATAACTAGATATTTCTTAAGATTTTTCATTTCAAATCTTAGCTTTTATTTGCATTCTGTAGACTAAACCCTAAGTCGAAATCAGGTTCAAAGGAAGTTTGATTTTGTAGAGAGAAGCTGATTCCCAAGAAAAACAATAGAAAACAAACGTTCATGTTACACCCGCAATTTAACAGTTGTACAAGAGGTGAAAAACATTCTTAAAAAGGATAATTTATTCCTATTTGAAGTACTGAATTAGCAAAATTATAATCTCTAAACCATCTTTTGGACTGCTCCTCTGCCGGATTATATGTTTTAAAGCCCAGATCCACTCTGAATATGAAATAGGTAAAATCGTAGCGCAGTCCAAAGCCTGTACCTAGGGCAATATCGGCCAAAGAGCTAAACCCGTTAAAGGTAGCATCGGGGTCATCGACATTGTCAAAGACATTCCAAATATTTCCTGCATCGGCAAACAATGCGCCATTTATATCACCTACCAGAGGAAAGCGATATTCGAGGTTAAAAGCAATCTTAAGGTTGGCCTCGTTAAAATCAGTAATGGCCTCTGTTTTTCCAGGGCCGAGGGAATACGGGTACCAGGCCCTATTGTCATTGGAGCCTCCTGCGAAATAACTCCTAACAAAAGGAATGTTCTCCGAGTTGCCATAGGGTACTGCAATACCGAAAAAGCTTCGAAAAGCAAGCACATTAGAGCGTTTAAGGTCCCAGTACTTGACATAGTCGAACTCGGTCTTTAGATACTGTGAATAAGGCACTCCGAAAACCAAAAGGCTGTTCTCGGTATTTTGATTAAAAGGAATTAAATAAGATAAGCCTGAGAGTAAATTACCGGCGCTTTCTATCTTCCATCTGAACTGATAAAAGCTGTTATCGGTAATCCCATCCCTATTGTTTTTGTTGAGGGTATAATTACTTGAGAATATCAGGTTGTTCTCGGTTAATCTGCGCCTGCGTTCCTCGATACGCACAACTTGCCTATAAGCATCTTGGTTCGTTGAGATCAATCCTTGATTTTGTACGGCATTAATAAAGCCTTGTGTGCCGGTAGGGGTAATAAGTCTAGGACTATTATCGCTGTCTGTTGTTTCGAAAAAAAGTGCTAAATCCGGAAATTCAGTTATATTATATTCTTCGGGTTCGTCATAAGAATCGGCAATTTCATCTAGCCTATCATAGGTGTTACGATATACATTAAAAAATTCTTCAGGTCTTACATTGAGTACAAATTGAATGTTCAATAATTCGACATTGTGTTTTTTGTAATCGGAAGGTGTCCAATTGTATCCCAGTATTGCATTGAAAGTCTGCTTGTCTAGGCCAATGTTTTTCTGAAAGCTATACCCCAATGAAACTCTTGTGCGCGGCAAGGTATAACTTGAGATAAATTTATTGGTGTTTATAAACGGAAACCAGATTCTAGGGAAGTCTAGATTTATATCGGCTCCGAACTCTAGAATATTGAAAAAGCGATTGTCAATGATATTGGGGTCGCTCGAGGCCCCAATGTTCAAACGGCCTGATACACTTAGATTTTCGGCCCCTTTAAAAAGATTTCTGGCTAGTAGGGTTGGGCTAAAGCCTAGTCCTACTTGTTGAATGCTAGAATGGGTTACATCAAAATCTGTTTTGAAAGAATATTTGGATTTAGACGCTAAATGAATGTTTGCCGTCAAATGAGTGTCTGTACTATCAGGTACAGGGGTGATATTCGGATATTTGAAAACATTCAGATTGTTGATTTGCCGGTAGGTACGTACTCTATCGATTTCTCGATACACGCTATCTTTTTTAAAAAAGATAGCGTCCGTCAGCGTTTTGGGCTTATATCGAAGCTTGCCGTTGTAAAAAATGGTATAATCATTATATTGAATAGATTGTTGTTCGCTATTCTGGCCATTAAAAATATAATCAGTATAAATATTTATCTTATCGAAGGTATATACTTTGTATTCAGAAGAGGTTAAGGTGTTTTCGTTTCTTTTTTTAAGGTCGACGATGTTCAACTCAATATCCATTTTTGGGTCATTGCCCAATTTGGTGGTATCTCCGATAAGATTATAGGTGATAGAACTTTCCTGAAAATTGTATACTCCATTGTTTCTGAAAATTGAAGAGAGCCGTTTACGTTCGGCAGTAAATTCTACAAGATCGAATTGTTTTCCCGCTTTTACAAATGATTCCGAGCTATGAAGTTGATAGATTGAATCTACAGCCTTTGAAGAAATACTATGTGAAACCGAGTTAATCATATACGGTTCGCCCAAAGTGATTTTGTACACTACTTTTACCCTTTGTTTTCGGCCTGTACTATCGATTTCGTAGGTTGTGCCGTTATTGAAATAGCCTTTACTGCCATAATATCCACTTAAGCGCTCCAAGGTTTTTCTGGTCTTTGAGGAGTCAAGCACCACTGGAGCTTCCCCAATATTCTTGAGCCAATAGCTGAGCCCTTTGACTAAGAATGATTCTCCTAGCCTTTCGACCTGCTTTTTAGATAGTATATTTATAAGTCGCTGCTCTCTTCTTTCTTTTCGGTGTAGCCAATTCTGAAAAGAGGAATCAGGATTTATCTTGGCCATATTATACAGATTGAGTCGTAGAGGGTACCCGAGAATGGTGGTATTGGGTTCTTGGATAATCATACTTTCAATATCTGGGTCGGTCACTTTTACGCTATCCGCATAAATGGTGTTCTTTGTAACCAGAAAATCGTTCTCGTTAATCCTTTTGAGCGCGTTACAAGAGGTAATTACCACAGCTAGTAATAATAAGCTTATTTTAGCAATATTTTTTTTAGTGCATAATAGAATCCTCATAGAAATCAAAAATACATTATTTGTATGGTTGTTAAAAGCCAAATAAAACTTATAAAAAGCTTACATCAAAAAAAGTACCGTATTCGATACGGAATGTTCGTGGTAGAAGGAATTAAAGCCGTCACAGAATTGTTAGACTCTCATTTTAAGGTGTATAAAGTATATGCCGCTGAGGTAGGAGAACTTAAGGGTAAAACTGACTTTCTAGAGATTATTACAGAGAACGAAATAAAACAGATGAGCAGCCTAAAGAACCCTGGCAAAATTTTGGCGGTCTTTTATATTGCAAAACCAAGACCGGTAGATTTCAAAGATTGGGTGGTGGCACTTGACGATGTTCGCGACCCTGGGAATTTAGGTACCATTATTCGTTTATGTGATTGGTTCGGAATACGGCATTTAATCTGTTCTTCAAATACGGTCGATTGTTTTAACCCTAAGGTGCTACAGGCTACCATGGGTTCAATTTCTAGAGTGAATATTCTTTATACTGAGCTTAGTGAGTTTTTGTCAAATTCAGAATTACCGGTCTATGGCGCATTTATGAATGGTGAAACTGTTTATAATACAACAGCACCCAGAAGGGGTGTTTTGGTCTTGGGCAATGAGGCCAATGGCATATCAAAGGAAGTGGAGGCCTTAGTGAACGTTAAAATTTGTATTCCACAATTTGGAGAAAGAACTGCAGAAAGTTTGAATGTAGCGACGGCTAGCGCGATTTTATTGAGCGAACTGCGAAGAAGGTGAAAATACTACTCAAAGGTAAAATTGATAAAAAGACCACGAGTGCGCATCGCATCGATATTACCGGTCCACGGGCTATTGGGGTCATCATCTCGAACAAGCTCATCGCTAATGGCAAATACTCCGCGAATTGATGGGGTAAATTTAAAATACTCCACTTTAAATGTCATATAGTT
>JASFYU010000071.1:0-43568 GCA_045046905.1 Flavobacteriaceae bacterium
CCCTGGATGCATCCAGGGGCTTTATTAGTATAATTATAGTACCTCTCTTCTCTTACTTGTACTATTTTGTTTTCTTGTTAAACCTTACTGTTTTTAAAATGGCCTCGAGCTCGAACATATTATCGCGCTTTTCCGTGGCAGGGGCGAAAACAAAGCCCTCTAAAATCAATACTCTATCATTATACTTATCGGGGATAATATAGCTTATAAAAGGCCCGGCCATAGGGTAATTTTTTATATCCCATATACCTTTGACCTCAATAACTTCCTTTTCGGCTAGATCAATATGGAATATGGAGGGAGAAAACGCAGGTTCTGTACGCATATAGGTAATCTTACCGGGCACGGTGGGACCGGGAATATGTTTTTTCCCTATCGAATCTCGCATTCGCACAAAATCACCTACCCATGTAAAATCATTTTTAAAATAGTTGCCCGGCACTTCATAGGCGATAATATTTATAGTTCCTTTCGGAATCTGACGGTCGATCCAAACAAAATTGTCCTCTTGTTTGCCTACTTTATAGATTGAAGGTACATTCAACGTGATTCCGAATTTTTCTTGTAACACCTTCGCTTTATTTAGAGACTTTAAAAATCCTTTTTGCTTAACGGCAAGCTCCATACTTTTGAAAGTAGCTATAATCTCATCCGCTTTGATTTCTAAGTTTTCTATAATCTCTTCTTCGGTCCTCCCTTTGATTACCCCAACTCTCTGAGGTGTAGCATACATATCGGTTTTGATATGGGCCAGATCCAATGTGTCTTTTTGTATATAGAGAACTGATCGCCGATTTCGTATCGTACCCGTAAAGACCTTAGGGGGCATATGTTCGATAGAAAATATGGGTTCAGTCCATGGAAGCCCTATAACGGGGGCCGCAAAGTGTTCTCTGACCTTGTCCCCTACTTTGCCCTTCCATAGTTCGGTGTCCATGACAACGGCCAAAGAATTTATGGCTCCTATAGATGCTGGTTTATAACTTACCTTATTTCCATCCTTACAAGATGATAAGCTAACTAAAAAAAGAAGTGAAAATAGTGTTCTAAACTTTCTCATAATGGTTTCATGATTTACGATGAACAATCGCACAATTTTAATTTTGTGCCCGGTTTTAAATTAGCACCACTAATACCGTTCCATTCTTTTAAATTTTCAATACTAACTCCGGGATATTTTCTAGATATGGTCCAAAGTGAGTCTCCACTTTTTACTGTATGCACCTTGTTTCCGTTGTTGATAGCTACTATCGCACTGTTTTTTGAGGCTTTTTTTCTTGAAGTCACGGCAGCTGCTTTAACGCCTCTCGGAAAAATCGTCAAGCGTTGACCAACACGTAAATTGTTGCCACGAAGTCCGTTCCATCTTTTAATCTGACTAACACCTACGCCATATCGCTCCGCTATTCTACCCAGATAATCACCACTACGAACCCTATATCGAATCCTATTTTTTGAGGCAGCCTTGACCAATTGAGGCAAAGGGCTCTCCTTACTCTTCAGCTCTTTTTCAACATGGGCGTAAATGGCCTCTTCATTGGCTACAAATTTACCCATGGCTATTTTAGGAAGCCTTAAGGCATAGTCTTTTCCTTTAATAAAAGGAATAACATTCAACTTATAGGATGGGTTCAAAACCTTTAATTCGTCAACACTTACGTCGACAAGTTCAGAAATCTGATCAAAGGTTATAAGGCTCTTTACATGTATGGTATCTGTTTCAAAATAAGGGCGATCTACTTTTTTTCCCTTTAGGCCATGCTCCTCGGCATATTCGAACAAATACATAGTGGCCAAGAAAGCAGGAACATAACCCGCTGTTTCTCTGGGAAGATTACGCCGTATATTCCAATAATTCTTGTGCCCGCCTGATCTGCGAATAGCCTTATTTACATTACCAGGGCCTGAGTTGTATGCCGCTAGGGCTAGATCCCAATCGTCAAAGATGTCATATAACTTAGCAAGATATTTACATGCCGCCTCGGTCGATTTTATAGGGTCACTACGCTCATCGACATAACTAGTTACGTCTAATTTGTACATTTTGCCTGTACCATACATAAACTGCCAAAGACCAGTGGCACCCACCCGAGATCTAGCCCGTGGGTTTAAGGCCGATTCTACAATGGAAAGATATTTCATTTCCAAAGGAATATTATAATTGTCGAGTTGCTGTTCGAATAAGGGAAAATAGAACTGGCTTACTGTAAGCATTCGAGTCATTAAACCTCTTCTACGCGTCAAAAATGATTTGATAACCCGCTCTAAGGAAGGATTGTAAACAACGTTAAAAGGTGTTTTTTGGTTCAGTTTCTCAAGTCTTGCTTTTAAAGTATCAGTAGGTAGGTCATACACATAAGCCGGCTCCTCTTCTGAAGTAGTTTCAGCATCTGGTGTCGCTACTTCTTCATACATCTCATCAAAAAGGGCTGCACTATCGTACAGTTCTTTCATCCACAGACTATCATATTTTGCGGCCGCCAGATGATCCTTTAAATCATACTTGTTCTGACCCTCTTTTTTAGAAAATACCAGAGGACTATCTTTCAGGTCTGTTTTCGGGGTAATCAGTTCAATTTGTTCCGCGCCCTTCTTATCTGTGACGAGGGTATCTAAAGAGCTGGTTTGCTCACTAACGACCTTAGCTTGATTTTGAGAAATAGGGACGACCATTTTTTCTTGCCCCATCAAAGGAATGGTGAAGACCAGGAATACTAAAAATTGGGGCAAACTCTTTATTTTCGTTAGCATAGACCATATTGAATTAAGCAGGGCCAACGAAAATCGTCTTTTTTTTGTAAACAATAAAATTTTAGGGCGTTAAAACACTCCAAATATCACTTTGACCCGTTTATCGATAACGTCTTTATTACTCGATTATTGCAGCGATTCCTGGCAAGATTTTCCCCTCTAAACTCTCTAACATGGCACCACCACCGGTTGATACGTAGCTCACCTTGTTTTGAAAACCAAATTGTTTTACCGCGGCAACCGAGTCTCCGCCCCCAACAAGAGAAAATGCCCCTTTTTGGGTGGCCTCATCAATATAATTGCCAACGGCAATAGTACCCTTCGAAAAGTTTTCCATTTCGAATACGCCTATAGGCCCATTCCATAAAATGGTTCTACATTTTAAGATGACCTCTTTGAAGTTTTCTAATGTTCTTGGTCCGGCGTCTAAACCTTGCCATCCATCCGGAATTTTCTCGACATCAACAATCTGGGTCTGGGCATCATTGCTAAAATCATTTGCGGCCACAACATCGACGGGAATATGAATTTCAACCCCCTTTTCCTTTGCCTGTTTTAAAATACGAAGCGCGAGTTCCATCTTATCATCCTCACAGATAGAATCGCCTACCTGTCCTCCTTGAGCCTTTATAAAGGTATAGGTCATTCCACCACCAATTATCAAATGGTCTACCTTATCTAATATATTTTCTATAATAGTGATTTTGGAAGAAACCTTTGCGCCTCCCAAAATGGCCAATACGGGTTTTTCACCAGACTGCATTACCTTGCCGATTGATTCGATTTCTTTTGCCAACAAATAACCAAAACATTTCTTATCAGGAAAAAATTGGGCCACCACCGTAGTCGATGCATGTGCCCTATGTGCGGTTCCGAAAGCATCATTCACATAAATGTCGCCTAATTTCGAAAGTTGTTGTGCAAAATCTACATCTCCACTTGTCTCTTCTGCATGAAAACGAAGGTTCTCTACTAATAATACTTCGCCTGACTGCAATTCAGCTACTGCTTTTTCGGCAATGTCACCGATACAATCGGCCACAAATTTGACCTGTACGCCAATAATCTCTGAAACTTTTGCGCATATATGGCTTAAAGACATATCTGGGTTGTTCTCCCCTTTTGGTCTACCCATATGGCTCATCAATACGGCGCTACCACCATCTTCCAATATTTTTATAATTGTTGGTTTCGCAGCTTCTATTCTGTTAGCGTCGGTAATATTAAAATCCGCGTCCATAGGAACATTAAAATCAACTCGAATAAGTGCTTTCAGGTTTTCAAAATTAAAATCATCAATAGTCTTCATGCCAGTCTTTCTTTTAAGGAGTCGCAAATGTAAAGATTTCTATGGTTCGGATAAAGTAGGTGCCGTTTTATTTCGGTGATATTTATACATTTCAAAAACTTATCTTTGACTTATGTTGTTCAAAGATTTGTTGGGCTTGTCGCATATTAAGACCCATTTGGCCTCCAGTGCCGATGCTGGGCGAATACCCCATGCCCAATTGTTCGTAGGCCCTGAAGGCTGTGGTGCCTTGCCCATTGCCGTGGCCTATGCCCAATACATAATTTGCTGCAATAGTAAGGGTGAAAATACCGAGGGCAGTTCCTCATGCAATACTAAATTCAATTCGCTGTCACATCCTGATATGCACTTTGCCTTTCCGGTTTCAAACTCCGATAAGATAAAGAGTCACGCCGTAAGCGATCACTATATGGAGGAATGGCGGCAGTTTATAAAAGAACAGCCTTATGGCAATCTTTTTGATTGGTACCGACTTATAGGAATCGAAAAAAAACAAGGTCAAATCGGGGTCGATGAAGCCATGGTTATTGTAAAAAAATTGGCCTTAAAATCTTATGAAGGCGGCTATAAGGTAATGCTTATATGGATGGCGGAAAAGATGAACACCTCTGCGGCGAACAAGCTGTTAAAGCTTATCGAAGAGCCTCCTGCTAAGACCGTTTTCCTATTAATCGCTGAAGATGAGGAACAGATTATTCAAACCATACGCTCACGCTGTCAAATAATACATTTTCCGTCATTGTCCGAAGAAGCCATAGCGAACGCCTTAGTCGAAAGAGGTTCGATACGTAAAGAAGCCATGCGCCTGGCACATGAAGCCCATGGAAACTTTAATAAGGCACTTGACCTGATGAACAAGGATTCAGAAGATTTGGTGTTCGAAAAATGGTTTGTACAATGGGTGCGAAGTGCCTTCAGGGCAAAAGGCAATCGATCTGCAATTCACGAGCTTATTTTATGGAGTGAAGAGGTTGCCAAAACTGGAAGGGAGACTCAAAAAAAGTTCCTGCACTATTGTCTTGCGGTAATGCGACAGGCTATGATTATTAATTTCAATGTAAAGGAGTTATTGTATATGCAAATTCATGTTGATGGATTTCAATTGGAAAAATTCGCGCCCTTTATACATGAAAACAACATCCTAAAGATTGTCGAAGAATTGGAAGAGGCCATTTATCATATTGAGCGAAATGGAAATTCAAAAATTATACTGACCGATCTATCTATAAAATTAACCCGATTATTACATAAAAAAGCTAGCCCGATAGCCCTCGAAGAGGGAAAGTAATCATCTGATTTTGACGGAAAAGACTACCCAGCTAAGTTTGTATAAAACATAAAACACCATGGAAACCCTATTAAACAAGGCCGCCGAAATTTTAATCTTGATTTTCCTTATCATCACTTTTTTACAAAGTGCTATTGATAAAGTGTTTGATTGGACAGGAAATCTATCGTGGTTAAAAGGTCATTTTTCAGATACCCCCTTGAGGAACTTGGTACCCGTTTTATTGGGCACCGTACTATTGACCGAAATGGCAGCAGGAATATTATGTGCCATAGGAATCTATCAAATTACCATCTTCGGGAAAACAGCTATTGCCTTTTATGGGGCTATCGTGTCTTGTTTTTCTTTATTGATGCTTTTGTTCGGGCAGCGTATGGCGAAAGATTATGATGGTGCCAAGACCTTGGCCGTGTATTTTATACCTGCAATTTTCTTAGTTTATTTACTTCAACCTTAAGTAAACTACCTTAGGACTTGAGTTCTCTTGCGTACAAAAAAATGCCTTATACAGCCCCTTACCCTAATATTTACAAGCAAAAAAAATGCCCAACGAACTCGTTAGACATTTATATCATCGCTTAACAAAAGCTTCCTATTTTTTGTACTTGTCATTCAAAATTTTAACAATCTCATCGGTGAGATTATCAGCATCGGTGCCATACAAAACACTTCCACCTTCGCCTCCTCCAAGGATATAGGCATAACCATTTGACTTACCATAGGCTTGAATCTCTTTTTTTACTTTACTAATGATGGTATCCATTTCAGTTTGCCCTGATAATTGAAGCTGTTGGTCTTCTTGCTGTAACTGTTGACCAATAAATTGACCGCGCTGTTGCATGATTGTATATTCCTCCTGTGCCTTCTTCTGTGACATCTTTTGAGTCTTAATCTGAAAGGCCTGTGCTTCAATCTGAAATACCTGTGAAATACTGTCTCTTTTTTTTGTCAAAGCCTCTGCCTTGATTTTGAACTTGCCCTCAACATCGATTTTTTCCTGATACTCATTCATCAACTTCACATTATCGACATAACCGATTTTTTGTTGTTGGCAAGATGCGATTGCCAATACCATAACTACCAATACTAATTTTTTCATTACTTTCTGTTTTTCAATTCTGATTATTCAGTACTCTACTATTCGGAAACCGTGATTTACATTTGCGCAAAAATAGTAAAGCTTTTTTAACTTGGGAAAAGTAATATTCTAATTTTAAAAAATAACCAACAGACAACTTATTTCTAGCCTGCCCGAGGGCAGAAAACCCTTCATAAAAAAAAACTATTCTTTTTTGTTTTTTAATAGCATATGTCTATACCAAACAACTCTCTTACGCTTACGCAAAGAATGGTATTTTGAAAAACCTATGTGATTGTCGACCGACTTCGCAAAGACTCATAAAACCGCCTTAAAATGCTTTTTAAGCCTTTTTAAGAATGTAAATAATCGAAGAGTACTCTTTGGAGCGCCATGCACTTATATTAGAACGTATACCGATCCAAAATGCTTTGAAAAAATTTGATTTTCCAAATTTGTATTTTTCGGAAAGTAAGGCCACATAAAATGCATCAAAAATCATGGGCTTTGTTTTAATTATCTGCATACCGTGTTTTAAAAAGAGCTTTTCGATAGCGGTTCTAGAGAAATGCCAAAGATGCCTTGGCACATCATAGGCCGCCCAAAAATCATGATAATACTCGGCATCATAGGATTTAAAATTAGGAACGGCTATTACTAAAACTCCATCCTCGTCAACTAATGACGTTATTTTTTTAATCTGATTCTCTAGATCGGGCAAATGCTCCAAAACATGCCAAAGCGTAATGACCTTAAATTTTTTATCACTCAAAGATGCTATATCATTCTTTAACTCTACGCCTTTTTCTTGGGCTCGCTTTCTGGCATCATGGTTAGGCTCTACCCCTTCGACAATCCATTTTCGGTTTGCCGCGGTCACCAAAAAATCTCCTGTTCCCGCACCAATATCTAAAAGTGTTCTTGGTGACTTAATATAGGTACTAATCAGATTTATTTTTCGCCATAGACTAAACCTCTTTACGAGCTGATATACTTTGTCAATTAGCGTTTTTTTTGAATCAGTATGAGAAATATATGATTCGCTCTTGTAGTAACTATCCAAATCTTTGGGTGCGGGCTGGGTCACCAACATATCAAAATCTTTATTGTGCAGTAACTCAAACTCTTCTTGGGAAACCGAAAAATCCTTAGTTTTTAAATACGACTTCATTGTAATTGTGAGTGGTCAAATATTCTTTTTTCAAAGCACG
This sequence comes from Flavobacteriaceae bacterium, assembly GCA_045046905.1. Lineage (GTDB taxonomy): Bacteria > Bacteroidota > Bacteroidia > Flavobacteriales > Flavobacteriaceae > JASFYU01. The sequence continues at coordinate 7,638 of JASFYU010000071.1, forward strand.
AAGATACTTTAAAACTACGTCTTTAGAAAGCTAAGTATCGGCTAAACAATCATGCTCAATATCATTGTATACTTCTATTGCAATATACCATGTGCCCATTCTTGACGTGTGTATCTCCTCAAGAATTGGAATAAGGTTTATAGTTCTTGTCGGAATATCAAGCTCGTAAAAAGAAAAGAAATAGTATTCGCCATCACTTTTAAAAGGAATGTCATCATATACATTTTCACTCTTTAATTGATATTTTATGTTGACATAATCATAAAAATGATTCGCATCTTTTGGATTTTCGAAAACAAACATTTACCGCTTGGGCTGGCTTCTTTAAACCTCTTACCCTTGACGACCCTGAAGTCGGCAATGCTGGGCGCAATGCGAAGTGGTATGCAGGAATATAGAAGAAATAGAATACCGGTAACGGTGATTAATCGACGCATTTCGAGTTGGTTTTGATTTACCTACTAGCCTATCAAATAAACTAACTCGGGGCATTAAAAGGAAACAAAGTTTAACATTTCGATGCAGTCTCGATAGCTCTAAAGAGTCTATTAACCCCCCTGGCGCATAAATGCCTGTCGTAAAAGATATAGAAGCCAAGCAGGAGAATATGCCGAACCAGCGCTCTATATTTGTTCGAAAGACTCCTCGGATTGTTCCACGTGGAACATTGTGCAATCATCTTCCTAAATAGACCAATAGAACACTAATATCGGAGGGCGAAACCCCACTGATTCTAGAGGCTTGAGAAATGGTAACCGGTTGAATCGCCTCAAGCTTCTCAAGTGCTTCAAAAGAGAGTGATTTTAATTTAGAATAGTCAAAGGAGGAGGGAATTTTTACATTCTCAAGACGCTGTAATTTATCAGCGTTGGCCTTTTCTTTGGCTATATAGCCAGAGTATTTCACCTGCACCTCGGCCTGTTCCAAGATTTCTCTGTCAAGTTCATGCTCAGCAACAAAGGATGAAACCGCCTCTAGCTGAAGCATATGTTTCATAGTGACTTTTGGCCGAGAAAACACCTTGAACATCTTATCAGACTGTTTGACCAAGGCAGAATTTACACTCCCTAAAATAGGGTTGATATCCTCAGGCAACACACTGGTTTTCCTAAAGAATTTTACAAAGGAATCAGACAAGTTTTTCTTCCGCTCCATACGCCGTAAGCGTTCACTTTTGGCCAAGCCAATTTCATAGCCCCTGGGCGTCAATCTAAGATCTGCATTATCTTGACGTAACAATGTTCTATATTCGGCCCTAGAGGTAAACATACGATAGGGCTCCTCTGTTCCTTTAGTAATTAAATCATCGATTAAAACGCCAATGTAGGCCTCGTCTCTTTTTAAGATAAAAGCTTCTTTCTCATTAAGCTTCAAATGCGCATTGATGCCCGCCATCAAACCCTGTGAAGCCGCTTCCTCATATCCGGTAGTTCCGTTTATCTGCCCCGCAAAATAAAGGCCCTCTATACGCTTGGTTTCTAAAGTATGTTTCAATTGTGTCGGTGGAAAATAATCATACTCGATGGCATAGCCAGGTCTAAAGAACTTAACGTTTTCAAAACCTACAACAGATTTCAAGGCCTTGTACTGCACTTCTTCAGGGAGCGAAGTAGAAAAGCCATTAACGTAAACCTCAACGGTATTCCATCCCTCGGGCTCAACAAAAAGTTGGTGGCTATCCTTGTCAGCAAACCGATTTATCTTATCCTCAATAGACGGGCAATATCTAGGCCCTATACTTTTGATTCTGCCATTAAACATAGGTGACCTATCAAAGCCCTCTCGTAATAAATCATGAACCAAAGCACTGGTGTGACTCATATGACAATCACGTTGATGAGTTAAAGCCGCAGTATCCAAATATGAAAATTTCTCGGGACACGCATCACCAGGTTGCACAATCATTTTAGAATAATCGAGAGAACGGCCATCAACTCGAGGAGGAGTGCCCGTTTTCATACGCCCACTTTCAAAACCCAAATCAGTAAGCTGCTCGGTAATTCCTGTGGCGGCACTTTCCCCTGCCCGTCCTCCGCCAAACTGTTTTTCGCCAATATGTATGAGTCCGTTTAAAAAAGTACCATTTGTCAAAATAACAGCTTTTCCCTTAATATCAATTCCTAAAGAAGTACGCACCCCAATAACCCTGTCGCCATCTAGTAACAAGCCTTTTACCATCTCTTGATAAAAACCTACCTTAGGAGTGTTCTCTAAAGCCATACGCCACTCCTCAGCAAAACGCATACGATCATTTTGCGTTCTAGGACTCCACATTGCCGGACCCTTAGATTTATTCAACATTTTAAACTGAATGGCAGACTTGTCGCTTATTATACCACTATACCCACCGAGAGCATCTATTTCTCGAACGATCTGGCCTTTTGCAATTCCGCCCATAGCAGGGTTACAAGACATTTGACCAATATTCTGAAGGCTCATAGTAACCAAGAGCGTTTTAGATCCCATATTTGCCGCCGCCGCCGCGGCCTCTGCCCCAGCATGACCACCTCCTACAACTATAATATCGTATTCTTCTCCAAACATAATTCTAATGTTCCACGTGGAACAATTTTATCATTTCCTTTTCCTTCCCTCGCATAATCTTTATATCATCCTTTGTCTTATCATTGAACCCAAGTAGATGCAAAATACCATGGGACATCACCCGCAGCAATTCATCTTTAAAATGTTCAGCAAAACTCACAGCATTCTCCCTTACCCTCTCCACTGATATAAAGATATCACCAGAGATTTGATCTCCTGATGTATAATCAAAAGTTATAATGTCAGTATACGTATCGTGTTTTAAATGCTCACGATTGATCCTGAGCAAATACTCGTCCTCACAAAAGATATAATTAATATCGCCACATAATCCCTTTTCAAGCGTAAAGATTCTAAATATCCAGTCTTTGAATGGCTTCTCACCATCCAATTTAAAATCAGTCTTATAATGAAAATCAATTGTCATTTTTAAAATAGGCCTTAACTTTGTTTTTGAAAATTTGCCGCAAAGGTAGGGCTTGTCTATTTAAGATTTCGACTTCATTATGATAATCCTCTATAACTCCGGATTTACTTGTTATTGGATTGATAAATTCATTACTATTGGTATTGCTTTCACGTTCTGGCTTTTGTCCTTGTTTAAGAGCAGCATTTTCAAGCTTTAGTAGCTCATACTGAATGGTATTTACCTTACTTATAGTCTGATGTGTAATCCCATTTTCAAGTAAGTCATCTTCAAATCCTTTCATTAGACCAACAAGCTTTTTTGCCAAGTTTCTATCATCACGCTCTATCATATCTTCAAGTTGCTTTTCCAATCTATCTCGCAACATTTGCTGGCTTTTATAAATTTCATAAATTTCCTGTAATTCTTCTTCGCCTAGTTGTTCGCCTCCTTGACCCTCACTTGAACCCCCCTCTTTCCCTTTTCCTTCACCCTCACCTCTTTTTGTACCATCCTTTCCCTTTTTTCCTTTAGATTCTCCTTTCCCATCCTTTCCTGGCTCACCTGCTTGACCCTCACCCCTCTTACCTTTTTGTTCTTTTTTACCCTTACCCTTCATTTTTTCTTTCACCTCGCCCTGTCCCTTAATAATATCAGGCAGCTGAAAACCTTCTCCTTCACCTGCACCAGAACCAGACATCATGCTAGATTGTATATTGTCCAAAATATTCGCCAAAAAGTCAGCTAGGCTATTGGAGGCCTTTAACACATATTTCTGATAAGATACCCCTTGGTATGATTGTCTCTCAGCGATGTTCTCAAGAGCCTTATCAATATTGTAATACACCTCGTTAATCTGTTCATTTACAAACTCAGAAAGTTCAGCCCTTCTTAGCGAAAGCGCAAAAAGGCTATCATCTATATGTCTAAATAAATCACCCAACTCACGTTGGCTACGAATGGTTCTTGAAAAATAATCGCCTTGTAAGCCCTCATCGCCCATACCGTCAAAAAGACTCTCTTGTCTAAATGAAAAAGTAATCAGATTATCAAGAATCTGTCGTAGCATCTCGGCATCCTCAGTAATAGTAGACCCTCCACCCCCGGCAGATGACGATTTTTGTAGCTGCTCACTCATCTCCTTTATTTTATTAGCAGCCGACTTTTGTTTTTTACTAGCCTTATTTTCCTGCGTACTTTCATCCCCACTTTCAGAGGATTCCTCATTGCCCTTTTGCTTATTTATCTCCTCCAAGGCATCTTGTTGATCCTTCTTAATGTTATCCGATTTACTATTTTGTATATCTAATTTAAAAGGTTTTTTAAGCGCATCATCATCTTTCTTTAATTCGGTTAAGGCTTCTGCAATTTTTGAAAATTCTTTGTTCAGGTCCTCTTGCTTCTCACTAGAAAAATCGTCTTCAAGTGGTAATTCAGACAATATCTCTTGACTTTTGGCCAATATATCTAAATCCTTCGCCAATTGGGCCGCCTTTTCAGTGACATAATACCGTTTGGTCAGTTCTAATAACTGCTCCAGGTTACGCTCATTATTCCGTTGTTTTTTGCCTAATTCCTCGAGCCGTTTTGCCAAGTCTTCCTTATTAATTTTTTCGGCAATCCTATTAAGCTCCTTTAACAATTGCTCATTTTTTTTCGCCTCAATTTCATGACGCTCTAAACGTTCTTTCAACAGTTTGTTTAATGCGTCATCTGTATTACTTTTAGTAAGGTTCTCTCTTAAGCGTTTACTAAATTTTTGCATCATATTCTCCTGCTGCTGTTGCTTGCTTATAAAATCGTGTAATCTACTTTGATTATTAAAATTGAGTTGACTTCTCTCTTTCTGCCCTTGCAATATCTTTTCTAAGGTCTTCTTCTGTTGTTTTGCCCTTTTCAATGACTTGTCCATCTCCTCAATAATAGACTGCTGCAACTCCAACTCCTTATTTATCAATTGGTTATCATCAAACAAGTTCATGGTAAACACCTGACTTGTAGCTGTTTTTCCACCATGAATCTTATCATTATCAGTGGCCTCAAAATAGAAACTATAATTTGTGTTTACTTTTAGATCTAATCCTGATGGGAACGTATAATAAAATTGTTGAAAATTGATATTAGGCCTGTTAAGTACAATCGTCTGATTGGTACTACCATTGTTCGTAACATAACATATTAACTTGATTGTCATCACTTTATAATCATCAAGTACCTCGCCAACATAATAAGAAACGTTCGGATTCAGCGAATCTAAAAGCTGTTCGACCTGTATTGAAGGATAAGCATCCTTAACAATATTGAATTGAAAATCTAATTTCTCATAGTCCCTTACATTATTATTAGAAGTAGCAATCTGATAGCTAAAATTAGAATAAATGCGTTTACACAATTCAAAAGTTTCATCGCGTTTTTTAAATGCCCTGACCGTGTCTCGTGTAAGTAGATTAATCTGCGTGGTATGCCTACCCTGTATCTGCCAAGTAACTTTTGTCCCTTCAGGCAGTGTAGCATTACCCGTACTTTTCAAGGTTTGCCCTAACTTACCAGTATAATCAGGAAAGTCTAAGACAACTTTAAAGCTCTGGATTACGGGTGCATTCAAGGCCTTTAAACGATATTGTTTAGATCGTATTCCATTGGCTAAAAAATAAAAATCTGTATTCTCTAATGGCGGCGAAAACCTATGCTGAAAAATACCATCGCTTTGTTGTAACAAAAACTCATCGCCATCGATTACAATGGACATGTTTTTGGGGCGAACCTCTCCAAAGGTGGTCACCTGTACCATAAAAGTTTCACTTTCCAATACATTCAAGTCTGTTGAAATCAACTCGAAAGAAAAAGGAGCCGGCGCTTCATAAGCAAGTCCGTAATGTACAACCCGATCATAAGAACCAAAAAATGTACCTAGATTACCTGAAAACCAAATCAAACCAAAAATCACAAGCGGTATTACCAAATATCTCGCCTGCTTTAGGCTCTCGCTAAAATTAATAGCACTAGTAAACTGTACGGCATCAAGATTTTCGGAACGCTGATTAATACTAGCAAGAAGCAGCTCTGAGGTAGCTGTGTCCTCTGCAAGGTCTAGAAGGTTGTACAACTTGTCACCCACATTGGGAAAATGCTTTCCTATAAGCAGTGACGCCTGTTTATCACTGATTCCCTTTTTGATCTTAAACAGATAAAACAAGGGCGTTAGAATGTATTTGAACAGCAAATAGACCTCGATTCCAACAAAAGCCAAGAACAATATAAGCCGACCAGTAGAATCAAGCCACAACAGGTACTCAATACCCATAATTGCCAAAAAAAATAGCAGTCCAAAGGCCGCAAATAACAAACTGCCCTTGATCAACATTTTGGTATAATACTTCCTTGTGAACCTGTTCAGCTTTTCTAATATGTTACTATAACTATCCAAATCAAACCTTATTTTACAGCAAGATACCCGATACTTCGAATTGTGTCATTAAAAAAGTGTTAAAAAGTTCACTCTACATGGCATCAAAACAGAAAGAAAACACAAAACTACAATCTTATAAAGACCCTAATACAAACCAGATGGTTTGTGTGTATCAATACCATTACAATAAAAGCAACTCCATTTAGCATTGGTCGATAAACCCATACTATTCATCAGAAAACACAAAACAATGAACTGATCCAATACTACAAAACGCCAACCATCTGGTCGGTTTTGTCCCATAAGGTCCAAATAGCTATAAAACTACCTATACTGTCAAAACAGCTCTTATTAGGACTGTATTTTCCAAAAGAGTACCATGAATTAATAGACCCAAACACTACTACACCAAAAATTTCAAAGTCCGTATTATGTATCCTCCATCTATAGCGAACTACTGAGAAAAAGAGGTAGTTATGATTGTGAATCTCATATATCAAAGCAATGAGAATAGCAAAAGCATTGACGGCAGAATAAAGTGCCACGCTAAGAAAAGAATACTATACAAATAGGTATCACTCGTACTAGGATTCAATTCTAAGCAAGGGTATTAATAAGGGTCTCCCTTAGCATTATCTATGTACATAAATTATCTTTACAAAAAAATCTGTTCAATGACTAAAAAAGTACGTGTACGTTTTGCGCCCAGCCCAACCGGTCCTTTACATATAGGTGGTATTCGCACCGCATTATTCAATTACCTTTTTGCAAAGAAACACGGTGGTGATTTTATACTTCGCATTGAAGATACCGATCAAAACCGATATGTAAAAGGAGCGGAACAATACATCATCGATGCGCTTAACTGGTGTACTATTCCTTTTGATGAAGGGCCAGGAAAAGAAGGTAGCTTTGGCCCATATAGGCAAAGTGAACGCAAACATCTGTACAAACAATATGCCGATGAATTGATTGCCAACGGAAAGGCCTATTATGCATTTGACACCGCCGAAAACTTAAATTTTCACCGAAAAGATCATGAAGCCAAAGGCAAAACCTTTATTTATAATTGGCACAACCGCTTAAAATTATCCAATTCATTGTCTCTTTCCTCCGCGGAAGTTCAAGAAAAATTAGCCGCAGGCGAAGATTATGTAATCAGGTTTAAATCACCGCAAGATGAAACCTTACATTTAAAGGATAGTATTCGTGGAGAAATGAAAATCGACACCAATGTTCTTGATGATAAGGTTCTCTTTAAAAGTGATGGTATGCCCACCTATCATCTCGCGAATATTGTGGATGACCACCTCATGGAAATCACCCATGTGATTCGGGGAGAAGAATGGCTACCTTCTTTGGCTTTACACATTTTATTATACGATGCCTTTGGGTGGGATGCCCCGGTGTTTGCCCATCTGCCACTGATTATGAAACCTGTAGGCAAAGGAAAATTGAGTAAGAGAGATGGCGATAAATTAGGTTTTCCAATTTTTCTGCTTTCGTGGGATGAATCTCAGGGGTATAAAGAGGCAGGCTACTTTCCTGAAGCTGTACTCAACTTTTTGGCCCTCTTAGGCTGGAACCCAGGAACCGAACAAGAGATTTTTAGTTTGAAAGAATTGGTCGATACCTTTAGTTTAGAACGGGTCAACAAATCTGGTGCTAGGTTCGATCCAGAAAAAACCAAATGGTTCAATCAACACTATTTGCACTCAAAAAATGATGAGGAATTGGCTGAATTGTTTATGAATGATAGTAGCTATACCCATTCAAGGCCCAACGAGAAGTATACTAATAAGGAATATGTTACACAGGTTGTTTCTCTAATAAAGGAACGGGCAGGCTTTGTTTCAGAATTTTGGGCTTTGAGCGACTTCTTCTTTGTGGCCCCATCATCCTATGCTGAAAAGGCGGTAAAAAAACAATGGAAAGAAACTACACCAGCCATCATGAATGCATTAGTTACCCTTCTAGAATCAATTACCGATTTCTCATCAGAAAATCTAGAAGCACAGGTAAAAGCATGGATTACCAAAAAAGAACTTTCTTTTGGAAAGGTAATGCCTCCCCTGCGTTTGCTCATCGTTGGTGATATGAAAGGCCCTCATATTTTTGATATACTCGCCCTAATTGGGAAAGAGGAAAGTATTAACCGTATTAAAAAGGCTGTGGAAAAATTGTAATTTTTCTAAAGGTGTAACAAACTTTGAAAAATTGGTGCTGATAAGGTATAGAGTTTCGTACCTTTATTTCAATAACTAAAAAAAATAACATCATGGGTGATTTCTTTTTAATACCGATAATTATATTCGGACTCTTTATTTTATTTTCATCATTCTTTGTTGTAAAACAACAAACTGCCGCTGTTATTGAACGCTTTGGTAAATTCACCAGTATTAGACAGGCGGGCCTCCAAATGAAAATCCCGATGGTCGATAAAATATCAGGAAAGTTGAGTTTAAAAATTCAACAACTAGATGTCAGTGTGGAAACCAAAACCTTGGATGATGTTTTTGTAAAACTAAAAATATCAGTTCAATTTGCTGTAATTAAAAACCAGGTCTATGATGCCTTTTATAAATTAGAATATCCACATGACCAAATTACCGCCTACGTTTTCGACGTAGTACGTGCCGAGGTACCAAAAATGAAACTTGATGATGTCTTTGTAAAAAAAGATGATATTGCAAATGCCGTAAAGGGTGAGCTACAAGAAGCCATGAAAAATTACGGTTTTGGTATTATCAAGACTCTAGTTACCGATCTTGATCCTGATTCTCAGGTAAAAGAAGCTATGAACCGTATCAACGCATCAGAACGTGAAAAAATTGCCGCTCAGTTCGAAGGCGACGCCGCTCGTATCCTAATTGTAGAAAAGGCCAAAGCAGAAGCAGAAAGTAAAAGGCTACAAGGTCAAGGTATTGCAGATCAGCGTAGAGAAATTGCCCGAGGTTTAGAAGAATCTGTTGAAGTGTTAAACAAAGTAGGTATTAATTCTCAAGAAGCATCTGCACTAATTGTTGTTACACAGCATTATGATACCTTACAATCACTTGGAGTACATTCAAATTCAAATTTAATTCTTCTACCAAATTCTCCTCAAGCCGGGAGTCAAATGTTAAATGACATGGTCGCCTCTTTTACGGCCAGTAATATACTCGGAGAAAATATGAAGGCTAAAAACACAAATGATAAGAAATAAAACCATTATACTTTTTATAAATCTCCTCCATTTTTTCTAAAACTTGGAGGAGATTTTTTTTGTTCCGTATATGAAAGGTTTTTTTGAAATTCTTTAGACCCTCACTCAAAAAGCACCTAGTGCGCTTCTAATGCGACATAGAGCAGTAGCAATACTATTTGCTTATCAAAAACACGAAAGCCTCATAAAGACCTTTAAAACAAGGCGATTCTAATATAAAATACCGATTGATATATTATTTAAGATAGGTTTTTTCTATACTAGCTTTTTTGTTGAATTTTTGCCCAACTATCACGCAAACCAACCGTTCGGTTAAAAACTAAGGAGTCAGAAGTTGAATCTGGATCTACACAGAAATACCCCAAACGCTGAAACTGTACCTGGTTGCCAATTTTGGCCTCTTTTAAGCTAGGCTCCAAATATCCTGTAATCACCTTTAAAGCATCCGGATTTATGAAATCCATAAAATCTTTGTCTTTGCGCGTATCCGGACTTTCATCGGTAAAGAGCCTGTCATACAAGCGAACCTCTGCTTTCAAAGCATGGGCTATAGAAACCCAATGAAGGGTTCCTTTTACTTTTCGCAAACTCTCTTCAGAACCACTGCCGCTCTTGCTTTTGGTGTCGTAGGTACATTGCACTTCAGTAATAGTGCCATCAGCGTCTTTTATACAACTTTCGGCCTTGATAATATATGCATTCTTCAGTCTTACTTCACCCCCTAACTTCAGACGGAAAAATTTTCGATTGGCCTCTTCTTTAAAATCCGCTCTTTCTATATAGAGCTCTCTTGAAAAAGGAAGTTGTCGAGAACCCGCAGCAGCATCACCCGGATTATTCTCGGCATCCATCCATTCCTCTTCTCCTTCAGGGTAATTGGTGATTACCAGTTTTAAAGGATCCAATACGCCCATAACCCTAGGGGCTATCCTATTCAAATGTTCTCGTACATGAAATTCTAACAGAGAAACATCGATAAGATTTTCACGTTTGCCAATACCAATGGTTTCAACAAAATTCTTGATTGCTTCAGGGGTATAGCCCCTTCTTCGCATTCCTGAGATGGTGGGCATACGGGGGTCGTCCCAAGCTTTGACCACCCCTTGCTCTACCAATTGCAGCAGCTTTCTTTTACTCACAAGGGTGTGACTAAGATTCCGGCGGGCAAATTCCCTTTGTTTCGGGCGTACCTTATTGGGGTCATATACCTGGTTGAGAAACCAATCATACAATTCACGATGCATGGCAAATTCCAAGGTGCAGAATGAATGTGAAACCTGTTCTATATAATCACTCTCCCCATGTGTCCAATCATACATCGGATAAATACACCAATCGGTATTTGTTCTGTGATGGGCCTTATGTAGCACTCTGTACATAATAGGATCACGCATTAGCATATTCGAGGATGTCATATCAATCTTCGCCCGTAGCGCATGTTTTCCCTCATCGAATTTACCCTCTTTCATCGCCTTAAACAGTTCCAAATTTTCCACTACAGAACGATTTCGAAACGGACTTTCAGTTCCTACCTCAGTCGGAGATCCTTTTTGAGCTGCCATTTCTTCCGAAGATTGACTATCGACATAGGCCTTTCCATCTTTAATCAACAAAACTGCCCAATCATACAATTGTTGAAAATAATCAGACGCATACCGTTCGGTATTCCACTGATATCCCAGCCATTTTACATCGCGTTTGATTGCATCTACATACTCCTGCTCCTCTTTCGCAGGATTAGTGTCGTCGAACCTAAGGTTAACCGGTGCATTATACCGCTCTCCCAGGCCAAAATTCAAACAGATAGAACTTGCATGCCCAATATGCAAATACCCATTTGGTTCAGGCGGAAAACGAAAGCGCAGTTGGTTTTTTGAAAAACCCCTGCTCAGGTCTTCCTCAACAATATGTTCAATAAAATTCAGAGATTTTGTCTCATTGCACATAACATATCTTTTTAAGAAACACAAAAGTAGCAAAAATGCAGTAATACTACCTTTTAAAAAGGTTTCACACTACAATAAAAGCATTTCACAACACTTTTAAATAACCCTACAACATTAAATTTTCAAAACAGTAATTAAACAACATATTTGTTATTAAATAGTCTGTATCATCGACAAACGTACATATTTAAGTTTACGATTATCAAATAGAGAACATTTTGTGCGATTTTACTGACTAGAAAAACAAGTAGGGGCCCTAAACTACGACTACTTATGAAAACTAAATTACGAAACAGTACCCGTCTTATTCTAATTGCCGTTCTGCATTTATGTTTCGAACACGTTTCGGCACAGATTATTCTTAATGCTCCAGAATCCGCCGACAACCCTAATTTGGCCGGAAACTCGCCCTGGACTGCGATCTGCGCAGGTAGCAGTGGCTTCAATGAGTACTTCGCTGAAATTTCATGGGCAGGTACGGCCAATGCGGATAATGAGTTCACTCTAGAACTTTCAGATGCAAGTGGAGATTTTACAAATGCAGTGGAATTGGCGAAAACAACTACTGAAAATACCAACAATCCTTTTGTCTTGCAATTTGCCATTCCGATAGATACTAGGGGAGAGGGTTACAAAATGAGGGTACTCAGTACAAGTCCGGCTAATACGAGCCCGGCATCGGCCGCCTACAATATGTATTATATGGATATTACCACAAACATAAATATCAGTGAGCTTGGCGATGGCCAGCCACCAGGAAGCGTTTGTGCCACTAACCCCATTACACTACAGGTAGATAATATAAGCAACCCAGAAACCTATCAGTACATTTGGTATAAGGGCCTTGACCCTTTAAGTGAAAAAAGTCATATTCTAAATGTAACCGAATCAGGAATGTACTATGCATTCGTTGATTATGGGCCAATTTGTACAGGTTCAGGAAATACAGATTCAAATATTGTCGATGTAACCATAGGGGGTGGGGGCCAAGGTATTTCTGTAAACCCTCCTACCAAAACAGCTTTATGTAGTGGCGATACCGAGACTTTAAGCATCAACACCACCGACCCAGGGTGGAACTATCAGTGGTTCAAGGATGGTTCAAAAATCACTGGGGCAATAGCCACCTCCTACAGCGTAGATGCCTCTACGCCAGGATTCGAAGGTGATTATCAAATAGAAATTTCTGGAAATAGTATTTGTAATGAACAATCTGCGGCAATTACGATTACCAATGCCGATAACTTTACGATTAGCCGTATCAATGATGCCAGCATCGTATTATTACCATCTCAATCAAAAACACTAAGTGTCAGCACCACGGCAAATACACCTTCATACCAATGGTACAGAAACGGAAGTACTATTGGCACAAATAGTAGCAGCTTGAATGTCACCCAAGAGGGTACGTATTATGTTGCGGTAACTCAAGGTGGCGGAACTTGCCCTGGTACAGTTAAAAACGCTGAGGCAACAAGCCTTGTTGTTCCTGACTCCTTTGAAATTAGTATTGATTATGCAAGCGCGTATACCGCATGTATAAGCACGAATATGGTACTTGAGGTAAAAACCATTACTGCAGTATTATCCGATGCCAGTACAATCGATGTTACCTCAGACCTTACATCTAGCTTTAGCTACCAATGGAAGAAAAATGGAACTGATGTTTCTGGTGAGGTCTCAAGCATGACCAGCCTAACAACAACGACTGAGAATGGTGATTATAGCATAGAGGGTACTTTAAACACTTATAATGCAGTGTCTAATACGCTACCGCTTCAGCTTTTGACCAACGAAACCATATCCATCAGCAGTACTAGCACCGTCTATTGCAATACGACAGATACCATAACAATCAGCACCACAACAGATTTGACTGGCGAAAGCTTCGAATGGCAAAGAGATGGCACAACAATAAGCACAGTCGCTACGGCCCTTGACCTTAACGAACCAGGAACCTACCGATTGGTTTTAGACAAAAATGGATGTTCACTGAATTCAAATGAAATTACGATTTCTCCATTGGATGAAAGTTTGATCACTTTAGACCCAGCGGGCGATATCATATTCCCTGAAGGTACATCAAGAACGGTAACGGCAAGTGGTGGTACCGCCTATCGATGGTATGATGCCAACAACCTTGAAATAGGCAATACCCCATCGATGAGCTTTACTGAATCAGGAACATATACCCTAATTGCCAATATCCATAATTGTGAAATTATAAGACAACTCAATGTTTCTTATCTCGAAAACTTTAAGGTACCCAATGTGATTACCGTAAACGGAGATGGTATCAATGACCAATGGGTCATTCCCAATTCCTATTCCAACAAGGCTGATATAAATGTAATTATATACAATAATGCCGGAGAAGAAATTTTAAATGAATTCGATTATAAAAATAACTGGCCGCAATCTTCTACTGCCTTTACAAAGCAGAATATGGTGTTTTTCTATAAGATAAGAAATGACCAAGAAGTATTGAAGCAAGGAACCATAACCGTTATTCGCTAGCCCACAACCATGCTTAAAAGAAGTTTTATTTACTTAGTAGTAATCATCATTGCCTTATCAAGGGTCAATGCACAGGAAGATAGCCCGTTCGTAACCTATGACGTGCCCTCGCAGAATCTCTTGAAATATAACAGGTTTCTGATTAACCCAACCTTTTCCACGGTTAGGGAAGACAAATCCTATATCAATTTACTACATAGAAACCAATCGGTACAATTTGATGATAATAACCAGAATTATTTCTTGAGTTATAGCGGCAGAATTAACGATCGAACCGGTCTAGGTCTTAGCATTTACTCACAACGCGAAGGCACTGTCAGTAATTTTGGCGTTTTGGCCAACTATGCCTATGGCGTAAAATTGAGCGATAAAAGTAATTTTACCTTCGGTGCCAATATCTCGTACTACAATAGTGGCTTTGACCAAAACAGAGCTAGTACCGTAGATCCCAATGATCCCTTATTGAATGGCTTACAGGATAGCAATCTATTATCTTTTCAACCCGGTTTTAATCTTTCCTATGGCAAATTTGATTTTGGTGTATTCGCAGAAAATATCTTCGATTACAACCTAAAGACCAGTACTTCAATAACAGCGTTCAAAGACAAAACGTTTTCAACTCATTTACAATATACCCATCAGTTTGAAAATGGCTCAGGAATGTTCGAAGATGGCCGATTAATGCCCTTGGCTCGTGCTAGAAAAGTAGGGGAGAGTGACCTTGTCCTAGGCGGTAGTCTTATCTTAGACCTTCCAAAAATAGGATGGTTACAGGGGGGCTATGACAGTTTTTACGGTGCCTCTGCTGGTGTAGGTTTTAACCTTAACCGAAGAATTTCATTGGGGTATACCATGGAAAAAGGCCTGTCTAACAATTTTGATAATTTCGGCCTAACCCACGAAATCTCATTTGCATATTCCTTCACGCCAAATCTGACTGAAGACCGAGTAATGCTTGAAGATAACGAAGATGAATCAGTAGATAATAAACGTACCGATGAGGTACTAGCCACAAACGATGAGATTGAAGAACTAAAAAGGAAATTAGCGGAAAACGATGCCATTCTCGCCGAATTAATGTTTCGACAAGACTCATTGGAAGCCGGTCGAAAAAATGATTTCGAACGGCGTTTTGAACTCGTGATGCGCATGGTACGCAATGAAATCAATGGCACAAACCCCAGTCTTGAGAGAAAGGCCGAAGCACTTTTCCTTGCGCCTAGTAAGCAAACCAATGCCCTTGCGCAAAACTCGACCAAGGATACAAACCCTAAAACTGAGCAAGATGCCATTGCCAGGATCGCTACCGATAGTAGGCCTGCTTCTGAACAAAACCGAATCACCTCTAAATTAGATGAACGTCATAAAGCCAACCC
This sequence comes from Flavobacteriaceae bacterium, assembly GCA_045046905.1. Classification (GTDB taxonomy): domain Bacteria; phylum Bacteroidota; class Bacteroidia; order Flavobacteriales; family Flavobacteriaceae; genus JASFYU01. The sequence continues at coordinate 23,041 of JASFYU010000071.1, forward strand.
CGACGCCATAGCAAAGACCCTTACCAATAATAAGCCTCGAGCTACACAAAATAGAAGCACGGCTAAAACAGCGCATACTAAACTGGCAGTTCAGGACAATACAAGAGCCACAGATAAGAGCCGTTCAAAGGACCAAAGCCCCATAAAGAGTAGAAAATTCAAAAACCTCGATGGGGTGGCTGACGGCTATTATGTGATTGCCAATGTATATAAAGGAGGGCATTATATGAATAAATTCATTGATGACCTTAGCCAAAAAGGCTTTAGGGCAGATTATATCGACAATCCGGAAACTGGCTTAAAATATGTGTATTTAGAACGTTTTGATACGTGGCAAGAAGCTGTTGACGCACATAATTCGGATTTGAACGGCACCTATTCAGGAAATAAGTGGATCCTGAATGTAGACAACCGCTATAGCAATGAGGCCTATGCCGAAAACGTAACTAAATTGAGCGAGAAATCTGCCAAATATGATATTGACATCCTTCAGAAAAACGTGGTAGTGAAAGACAAGTTGACAGCCATCGAAAACACCTCAAAAACGTACAGCATTAACAGTTCAGGTTCAGAATATTACATCATTGCCAATGTATTTGCCAATGGTAATAATGCAAATCGATTTGTTAAACTACTAAACTCTTACGGATTAAGTGCCGCATATTTCATAAACCCCGACAACAACTATCGCTATGTTTATTTGAAGCGGCACGTATCTTGGAACAACGCCCTAATATCTTATTACTCCAAACTAAATGACACGTATGATGAGACCATGTGGATCATGCGAGTTACTCCAAACTTAATAACCTAATGCAACTGAAATTAACCAAATATTTTCTTGTACTCCTTTTTCTGTTTCTAGGAAGTTTTACGGCCTTTTCGCAGGTAAAAAACAACTTCGAAGTCCGCTATGAAGCGGATATTCGTGGTGAACTAACCTTTATAGCAAACAATATTGTCAATAGACAGACCAATGGCTATTGGAGCGGCCCAAGTTGGAACAGGGTATGGAATCCAGCGGCAACACCGAATGACCCTTACAATTTAACAGGTAATTCGTCATCTTACAATGACAACCTGAACATGCAGTACATTGACGTTGATGGCGATGCCTCAACTTTTAGTTCAAGTAGTGCAACATTGGATGTGCCTGATGAAAGCTGCGCTAAGGTCAGATATGCCGGTCTTTACTGGGCCGCGGTATACGTCAACCCCGATCGGAGTAACATTGATAACATTAAATTTAAGATTCCGGGTGGGGTTTATCAAGATATAACGGCGGACGAAATCATTTTTGATGGCGATGGCGATGCAGACTTTGGATATTATAGCCCATATGCATGCTATAAAGATGTTACCTCAATAGTATCCGCAATGCCAAACCCAGATGGGGATTATTTCGTAGCCAACGTAAGGGCAAGTTCTGGAAGTAGTATTTCTGGAGGTATTTCAGGCGGGTGGACGATGGTTATCGTTTATGAGAATCCAAACCTATCTGGCAGTAAATTTATTACGACTTTTGATGGATATGCCGGGATAAAATCTGGTCAAACAGTTGATATTCCCATTAACGGCTTTACTACACTACCAGCTCCTTTTAATGTTAATGCTAAAATAGGCGTAGCCGCCCTTGAGGGAGATAACAAAATCTCTGGTGATGGATTGTCAATCAGCGCAGATAGTCAACCGTTTAGCCCGCTGGGCAATACCGTGAATCCGACCAACAACTTCTTTAATTCCAATATAACCATTGATGGTTCTATTATTAATACTAGAAACCCGAATAGTTTAAATACCTTAGGTTGGGACGTTGATTTGTTTCCAGTAGTAAATAACTTTAATAACGTAATTCCTAATGATGCAACAACTGCCATATTTAGGGCGAGTTCATCTCAAGACAAATATGATATTTTCTTCGCCTCTTTCGATATTGAGATTATAGAGCCAAATATTGTATTAGAGAAAAGGGTGGAGGATATCGCCGGAAATGATATTACCGGCCTAGGCGTAAATCTCGGACAGACCTTAGATTATGTATTATCGTTCCAGAACATCGGTAATGATGATGCGGACAATTTTACGATACGCGATGTGCTTCCCGTCAACATAACTTTGGACGAGCTCAATTTTGTACTACCTACAGGGGTAACCTACACCTTTGATCAAGCCACAAGAACCGTTGTATTTACTATTGCCAATGCCTTGGTGGAAGAAGGAGATCCGGTATACACCATTCGTATGCGGGTCAAGGTAGCCGAAAACTGTTTTGACTTTATCGATGCTTGTTCAGACCTGATCCAAAATTTGGCGTATTCCACGTATCAAGGAGTAGAAAATACCGCACAGATAACCGATGATCCCAGTGTGACCGATTTTGACAGCTGTGGATTCGTTGTTCCAGGGGCGGCCAACTTTTTATTGGATGATCTTTCCGATTGTACCTTTATTCGTACCGTGGAACTATGTGGAGCCGATGTAATATTGGATGCGGGTGATAATTTTGACGAATATATTTGGGTACGTGATGATAATGGTAATGGCCTAATAGATCCATCGGATACCGTATTGAATGATGGTGATCCCGACAATGACCCAAGTACATTAGTGGTCAATACAGTAGGCACATATATTGTAGACAAAATCGTTGCCGACCCCTGTAAAGGGTTTAAGGAAATTATCAATGTTGTTCCTTATGGCTCGGGTACAATTACAAATCCCATAATCGATTATTTTAATGCCGTAAACAGTGACGCAGACCCTTCTAACGATTTGGCCGGGGAAATTGTGCAGTGTAGTATCGACAATGATTTATTGCCAAAATTATTTCTTTGCGGATTAAATGATACCAGGCTTTTACAGGTGAATCTTATAGACGCTCAAAGTATTGTTTGGGAAAAATTAGACGAGGCAAGTTGCGCCTCTTCCGGGGATGATTGCGCAAATAAAAATCTTACATGTACCTGGAGCCCGGAAGGAACGGGAAGCAACTATACGCTCACCAGTGCCGGAAAATACAGATTGTCCATAACCTATCAAAATGGGTGTGGTAATCGATTTTATTTCAATGTGTTCCAGAATACTTTGGATCTCCTTTTCAACAAACAGGATATCATATGTACCGCTCCCGGAAATATCACTATTACCAACCTCGGCAATGGCTACGGATACCAATTGATAGATGTGGCAACAAGCGCGGTTTTAATCCCTTTTAGCAATAATAATGGTCCAAGTTTTGATTTTGGTCCCGGCGAAAATGGCGGCTATAGGGTTGAAGTTACACAATTTGATGCTTCTGGGGATCCGATTCCCGGAGCTTGTATCTTTAGCACACCCGACATAGGTATTCTGGAAAGAGATTTTCAGGTCGTGGTTACGACTACTCCTGCATCATGCATCGCTTTAGGGTCCATTAACTTTCAAGTATCGAATGTAGATCCTAATTATGAATATGAAATCCGATTGGATGACGGTTCAAATGGAGGTTTAGGTACTTTGCTCGATAATGAAACTGCCCAACCTGATAACAATTTTACTTTTACCAATCTTAATCCTGGAAATTATATCGCCATCACGAGGACCGATGATGGCTGTTTCTATAGTGAGCAAGTAACCATCGTCGATAATAACACTCTTGAACTAGAAGCTAGAATTTCACAACATATTTCATGTAAGGAAGGAAATATACTAATGGAATCTTCTGGTGGGCAAACCCCTCACACTTATGCTATTTGGTCATTTGTTGATGAAGGTGGAACCACAATGACATCGTACACGACGGCCAGTGACATACCTTCTTCGGAATTTCAAACAAGTGTGATTTTTGACGTTCTTATTCCGGGAGATTACACATTCATAGTTGTTGACAAAAATAATTGTTATACTTTTTCCAATACGGTAACAATTACGTTGGTTCCTTCGGTTCAATATGACCCTTCAACGGTAATCAATGAACAATGCTTCGGCGCAGCTGATGGTAGCATCTCATTTAATATCACTAATAGCAATGGCTTTAAATTAACTTTTTTCCTTTATGATGACAATAATATCGAACTCGACAACAATACTTCTGGTGTTTTCACTGGATTAGCTCAAGGAGATTATACTATACGCCTTAACCAAAGGAAAGGTGGGAGTTCCTGTGATTTTTTTGATAATTATACGATATCAGGACCAACAAACGGAATCTCTGGCATAGCTGTCGTCTTACAAGACTATACCTGCTTACAAAATGGTATTATTGAAGCCCAAAATGTTACCGGAGGAACTGCTCCCTATGAATACAGTATCAACGGTGTTAATTTCTTTAGCGGCCTAGGAGCGGAAACCTTTTCGAACCTGACCGATGGCACCTATACTATTACCATACGTGATGCCAATCTCTGTACATTCGATACTTTAGTGGTTACATTAGACCCCCTAAACGAACCTAGTGACCTGACCTTTACATCAACCCAACCTAATTGTCCTGCCTTGACCTCTGATGTTACGGTAACCGTCATTGACGGCAACACTCCTTTTGTTTTTACCATAATTGCCCCAGCTGCAATTACCGCAACATCAACTTCAGGCAGTTCAGCTAATTTTAACGGTTTAGCTCCTGATACCTATACGTTTAGGGTTACCGATGACAAAGGCTGTTTTTACGATGAAAGCTATACTATTACAGCGGTTACCCCAATCAATGTAGTAGGACAATTAGTGAACAATATTACTTGTTTTTCTGATACTGACGGGGAAGCTCTTTTTACTGTTTCAGGATTTAATACAAGTTACGATTATAGCGTTGCCGGCCCATCAACATTCACGGGTACGGGTGAAACTAACACTACAATTTCATTAGCCGGTTTAGATGATGGTATATTTACTATAACCGTTACAGATACAGATACCAATTGTACAGATACTGCTATAGTTACCATAACAGCTCCTGCCACTGCTTTAACATTGAGTGCTGCTGAAACACAACCAACATGTACTTCAGACGGAAGTGTTGTTTTAACAACCACAGGGGGTTGGGGTAGTAATTCATTTACCCTTACCAGCCCAGACACGACATTATTTGGAACCAATACAACGGGTTCTTTCACAAACCTGTTGCAAACAGGTGTTTATACCGTTTCGGTTACAGATGCCAACAACTGTATTGTAACAACAACTTTTGCTTTAGACCCAGCCGTAGCCCCAGTTCTGCAAATTGTTCCCAATAATGTTTGTTATGATAATGGGGTTGGGTTAACACTAACTGCCAATGTAACATCCGGAGGTGACGGAAATTACCAATACAGCCTAAATGGTGGTGTCTATGGGGCAAGCAATGTATTCTCTGGTGTTTCTCCCGGAACACACATCATAACTGTTAGAGATGGCAATGATTGTACTGATACGGATGCTATTACCATAAACCCAGAGTTAACGGTTACTGCTTCAGCAGCAAACATTACCGCTTGTGGAGCCACAACTGATGTCATCATAACTGCTGCGGGCGGAGATGGCAATTTTGTTTATGCCGTAATGGCAGATGGTGTTGTTCCTGCTTCTGGAGATTTTGGCGCTTCAAATTCCATTACCGTAACTGGTGCTGGGGATTATGATGTATACGTTAGGGACAATAATGGAAATGTCAGTTTTTGTGAAGCCTTATATGACATTACCATAACACAGAATGCGCCGATTGCCATCACTCCCACTACAACTCCAAACACATGTTTTGGAAGTTCAACAGGCACTATTTCAATAGCCGTAACGGGGGGTGAGGCCCCTTATGATTACAGTATAGATAATGGTACAACTTATCAGGTCAGTGGAGATTTCTTTAATCTTTCTGCTGGCACTTACACTATTAGAATACGAGACAACACCAATTGTGAAGAAACTGCTACTATTATTATTGCAGAGCCCAATCTAATTGTTGCCGAGGCACAATTGACCCAGAACTATACTTGTTTACAGCTTGGTGAAATTACCGTGGGCAGTGTTACACCCACTACAGGAGGCTCAGGAAATTATCAATATAGCCTAAATGGAGGAGCTTGGACAGCATCAACAACTGCAGGGGCCGTGTTCAACAATTTGGTTGATGGCACTTATTCCATAAATGTAAGGGATGCTAATGATGCTACATGTATGATTACCTTGCCCAATGTAATTATAAATCCACTGCCCACAGAACCTACCTTAAGTTCTTCGGTAACCTATAATTGTGATGGAAGCGGTAACATTACCATATTGCCAAATGACCCTTCCTATACCTATAGTATAGATGGGAATGCTCCACAGGTTGGGAATGTATTTAACAATATAGCGGTAGGAAGTCACAATATCATTGTTGATTATGGAGGTGATTGTACGGTGGGTATCACAGTGTTGGTTGATGCAGGTAATGCCTTTGGAGCCAATACAACAAACACAACGAACATTTCATGTAATGGTGTTCTGGATGGTAGCATCACCTTTGAAGTTGAAAATTTTGATGTTGTCAATGGTTTTGAATACAGTGTGGACGGTGGTGCTTTTTCAGTACCACAAACAAGTTCGCCCATCACTGTAAGTGGTCTTGGTGCTGGTGTACATTCCATTGTGGTCAGGGATGTCTTGGACAATTCTTGTTCAATCACATTATCGGAAACGTTGACCCAGCCCAGTGCTGTTGTAGCTTCGGCTTTGATTACCAATGTGCTTACCTGTATTAATGGAGGCGCAACAATAACAGCAAGTGCAATAGGAGGGACGCCAAACTATGAATATCAATTAGAGGATAATGTCGGTGGTATTATTACTGCTTATCAGGTTGGGAATGTGTTTACAGGACTTGCGGCTGGAGATTATATTATTAGAACACGGGACACCAACCTATGTTCCGATTCAGCGGCAATAACCGTAATTGCTCCACAAGCTGTTGTTTTTACCTCAACACCAACAGCTTGTTATAGTGGAAACAGCGATGGTACTATTATAGTCAACGTTACCTCTGGTAATAGCGGGTACCAATTTAGTTTGAATGGTGGGCCTTGGATAACCCCTAGTCCAGCATCAGCAACAACACATACTTTTAGCAATTTGGTTGCGGGCACCTATACTATAGATGTTAAGGACCAAATTGGATGTCCTTTGCCTTTGGCAACATTCACACAAACAGTTACTATCAATGACCTATTGTTGGCAACCATTGCTGTAACTGATATTGGCCCATGTACCGATGGTGACATAACCGTCACAGCTTCTGGAGGTGATGGATCATACCAATATGCTTTTGTGCCTACAACCACAGACCCAACAGGTTTGTTTGTTGTCGGAAATTCATTTACTGTAACAACAGGCAACGATGGCACCTATGATGTTTATGTAAGGGATAATTCAGCAGCTGTTCCTTTTTGTGAATTTGTTGAAACCGTTACTGTAAACCCTGCTGTACCATTAATCTATACGGCAATACCAACTGATCCAGAATGTCATGATGGTGTAGGGTCTATTGCTGTTAATATTACTTCTGGGAAAAACCCATATACCATTCAAATCATTGATTTGGATAATGGTGGGGCTTCAAACCAAACCAACACAAATGTGTTTGCCTCTACATTGACCTATTTTAACTTATTGCCAGGAGACTATACCATAAATGTTACCGATGCTTTTGGTTGTTTGGTTGTGAACACTCCTGTTACCATCAATAACCCAGATGAACTTACGGCCGATATTGTTCCCATTCTACCTGCTGCATGCGGTAGTTTGGATCCAAATGATTATGGTTTTCAGTTTACAAATTACCCCACCACATTGGGCACTATAGAATTTAGTGCGGATGGTGGTACTACATGGACAGGGGACAATAGTGTTCCCGGAGTTTCAGATATATTGACAGGTTATATTTCAGGAACAAGTGTATATCCTTCTCTAAGAACCGTAGACGGTAGTGGAAATACAATTTGTCAGACAGATTTACCAAGATATATAATCCCATATCCTCTTGATGATTTGGATATAACCATTTCCACAGTAATTGTTAATTGTGTTGATCTACAGGTGACGGTACAAGGCACACAAGGGGCGCCAAACTATGAGTACGCCTACACGGATGACCCTGCGAGTTTTAATCCTGCCACTGCGGCATGGACAGCTCCCACTCCTGGCAGTTATACATGGGTTGGTTTAATTCCTGGTAAAACATATGTCTTCTTCGTAAGGGATTCTACTCCTTGTATACGTCAAAGTAGTGTAAATGTCAATGATATTACTGTTAATCCAATAGAAATAACAGCTACCTATGAGCCTTCTTGTTTTGGTGCAGATGATGGTGAAATTGTCTTTACGCTTAATCCTGCCACTGCATATCCACAAATGAAATGGGAGTTTTTTGAAGTAGGAAACACCACTCCAGTACAAGTTAGTGGTGGTGGTGCAATAGCTGCCAATATTGCTTATAGCAACACTATAACCATTAGTGGTTTAGCACAAGAAGAATACTATATTTCGGTGACCCAAGTAGATGGCGGTGGTAGTGATACCTGCATTAGTGGTAGCGAAAACATTTTAATTGATGAATTGGATGCAATTTCTGCAACATTAAGCTCGCCACAGAATATTACTTGTAATGCCCCAGGGTTAATATTCATTAACAGCATTACTGGTGGTAGTGGTCCCTATACTTATACCGTTACCGGTCCAGTTGGATTTACAACCATTACTGGAACAACGGATAACCCTGTGGAGATTATCACTGGTTCACCTGCTGGAGCTTATTCTGTTACGGTTGAAGACCAATATGGATGTAGCTTTACAGATACGGTTAATGTTGCCCTTGATCCAACTCCAGAAATATCTTTGGCGGTAGTGAGCAATTGTCCCAATGAAGGAGAATTTCAATTGATTGTCACCTTGGACGTTGCCGGAATAGCCCCATATTCACTGAGCATTAATGGAGGTGCTTTCCAAAACATAATTTTTGATGTCAGCAATGAGTATACTATTACTAGCTTAAGCTCTGGTGCAGCACAAACAGTAACCATAAGAGACTTGAATGGATGTGGTGAAACCGAAAACTTTACAATCTATCCACCGTTGGAATTCACAGCAATCCAAACAGAGTTGTTGGATTGTGAGGGCCCACCCAATAATAATGCAGAAATTACCATTGATATATCTACTGGGTCTGGAAATTATGAATACGAAATTGTTGGTCCTGTAAACCAAGCAAGAGTTCCCTTGCCTACAAATCCTTATATATGGACACAAGCAAGTGTTGCTGGAACATACAGTGTCATCGTTTATGATGTGGGAACACCCGTTCCATATTGTCTAAAATCAATAGATGTTGTTGCTCCAGCTGCAATAACACCTGTTTTCACACAAACTCCAACAGATGTAACTTGTAATGCGGCAGATGATGGAACCATATCCGTATTCTCTACAGATAACGGTATAACTCCTTTAGTCTATACTATTTCTCCTGCCGTTGTTCCTTTTAACGCAGTAACAAATGCTTTTGAAAATCTGCCTCCAGGTACTTATGCCATTACGGCTTTGGGTACAAATAACTGTACCACTACCATTCCTGGAATTATAATAAACGAACCTAGTGTAATTGCCAATATTAACCCAACAGTTGTTGAGTTTGGCTGCGTGGCAGGAAATAATCCAAACAACGCAACCATAACCATAGATGATACAGCAATCACTGGAGGCAGTGGGACTTATGTTATCTATGAATTCATCAATGACCAAGGAACGGTGGCAACAGGAGATGATGTCATTGTGCAATCTGGTTCAAATACTATATATATTGAAACAGATACTGCAGGCGGAACCTATATTATCAATGTATATGATGAGAACAACTGTTTAGGGACAACAACTGCAACTATATTGCCATATGATGAATTGTTAATGGCAACGGCCGCCATTACCAACAACCTTAGTTGTAATCCCGGAAGTGATGGTGAAATTACAATCACAACAACATCAACCTTAAACAACACCGCCAAGTTTGAGTACAGTATCAACAATGGTACTGCCTACCAATCTTCAAATGTGTTTTCCGGATTGAATGCAGGCACTTATAATTTCTTGATCAGGCATATAGATACTGGATGTATCATAACAGCTTCAGAGACATTTACCGACCCTAATACTTTTTCTATTGATGTGGTAAAATTACAAGATGTTATTTGCTTTGGAACAGAAACTGGAGAAGTTACCTTAGAACTGATAGATGCTACTTACGCTGGATCTATAAATTGGATTATATACGACTCTAATGGAACGGTGAGCACGGCTGATGATGTTTTATACAAAAACGGAACTTTTGCAACTACTGGGCCTACTGATCCTATAACTTTGATTGCTGGGGATTATGTTGTTGAAGTCATTCAAAATGGTTTTCCTCAATGTACCAATATAGAAGCTTTTAATATTGCTGGTCCAAGTGCTTCAATAACAGGAAATGTTGATGTTACGGACATCACTTGTTTAGGCAATGATGGTATCATAGAAATCATAAACGTCTTAGGAGGATGGGGTGGTTATTCTTACTATGTGGGAACAATTGCGCCAACAGGTGCTGGAGACTATGTTGCTGGTGCTGGATTTAATACTCTTTCTACTGGCACATATGAAGCTTGGGTGATGGACTCTAGCGGGTGCCAACAAATGGTACAGAACAATATTGTCTTAACTGATCCTGCTCCAATAAGTGCCTCTCTTCAGGTAAATCAGGAAAATTGTACCAACCTTCAAGGAGAAATAGAAGTGGTAGGAACGGCTGGTGGACAGGGAAGTAATTACACCTATCAATTGATTAAAGATGGGGCTGCTTTTGGCTCGCCACAAACATCCACAATATTCTCTGGACTAGGTGCAGGAACTTACGAAGTATTCATAACCGATCAATGGTCCTGTTCTTTTACAACAGCTTCAGAATTGCTTTACGAAGAAATGAACTTAGTAAGTACCGTTGTTAAACTAATTGATTGTACCGTTACTCCAGGTGGAGCAATAACAATTAATGTCAATGGAGGCTCTGCCAATTTACAGTACATTGTTACTTTCCCAGATCTATCAACGACCATAACCAATGCTACAGGTGTGTTTACAGGTCTAACACAAGTAGGTGTTTACACTTTTGTAGTAAATGATCTAGACACGACCAATCCTGTTTGTACAAAAACAATTACCGAAGAACTGGATGCGCCAACACCTGTTACTTTTGATACGCCTATCATTGTAGATGTTTCATGTAACGGTCTTAGCGATGGAAGCATAACCGTTAATTTAATGCCTGTTGCACCTGGTGTTAATGACAACCCGATATACACTTACAACTTGTATGATGCTACGGGAGTTACCTTATTGGTTTCACAAACAAGTCCAATATTTACAGGTCTTTCTGGAAGTACTGGATTGGGTACGGATTATGTTGTTGAGGTTGTTTCCTCAAGAGGTTGTGACAATAGGGTAACTTATCAAATTACTGAGCCCCCTGTGTTAACTGCTACAGCTACAGCAACTACTTTTGTTTGTAATCCAAACAACACGGCATCCACTTCAACTATTACAGCTATAGCAGGAGGAGGAACAGGATCATACTTATATAGCATAGATAATATTAACTTCCAAACTTCCAATACTTTTGAAGTAATTGATAATGGAAGTGTACAAAACATAACCGTTTATGTAACAGATGGGAACAGTTGTCCAACAACTGCCGTTGTATCTCCTATCCAACCTTTAAATGTATTTACTGTAACTGTTTTACAAAACACGGCTATTTCCTGTATCGCGCCTGAGCAAATAGTGCTTACAGTAACTGACAATGGAAATGTAGCAAATACCTATACGTACGCACTATTACCTATTGGAAACCCGAACGGAAGCCAAACAGGAACACCTACAAATACCACGGCAACCTATGACCTTACCGCTGTAGGCGGCTATACCTTCCGTATTACTGATACTACGACCGGATGCTATATTGACACCGCAACTTATGATATTCCACCATATGACCTAATCGAAGTAAGCGCGATAGCAATTGACCCCGTAACTTGTTTCAGCGATACGAACGGTTCACTAGAAATCAATGTTACCGGCTATGCAGGCAGCTATGACTACGAAGTGTTTACCCAAGGCGGAGCAAGCCTCCTAACTGGATCTGGAAATACTTCGACGAATCCGCTCATTATTTCTGGACTTACAGGTGGTAATTTCTATGTGACGGTTACCGAAACGGATCCGACAAGTTCACGTTGTGATGCAGATTCAAACCTTATTACCATCATCTCACCTGATTTGCCATTAACAGCAACTACCACTCCATCAGCCAATGTTACCTGTACCAACGACCTAGGAGAGATTTTAGTTGACCCCAACGGAGGTTATGCCCCTTATGATATTGTGTTGACCAATACCACCACAACTCAGGTATACAACACCAATGACGTATTAAGCTCTAATTTTACAGGTCTCGCCGCCGGTAATTATACCGTTGTCATAACTGACGATGGAGGTTGTATTTTCAATGATAATGAGGTTTTAGTAGCAGCCTCACAAATCGTTGCCAATGCCATTCCTTTAAGCACTGCACTAACTTGTTTTGGAGATACCAGTGCAACCGTGACTACAATAGTTACAGGTGGTGGAAGTGGCATCTACCAATATCAACTAAATTACTATAATGCCTCAGGTACTACAATCGCCTTTGCATCAGGTCCTCAATTAACTGGTAATTTCACCAATCTAGGAGCAGGAATCTATAGCATTACCATATCCGACGGATGGAACTGTGGTGTAGAAACCAATCAAGTAGTCATAACCGAACCCACAGCTATTACCGCATTCTTGATACGCACAGACCCATTGACCTGTGCCACGGGCGTAGAATTTGAACTTACCGCAAGTGGTGGAAACGGGGGGTCCTACGATTATAGTTTAGACAATATTACGTTTCTTCCTATGACCAGCAATCCAATGGGTCTACCGGCAGCAGGAACTTTAGGAGCAGGAACTTATCAATATTACGTCAGAGATGCCGTCAACTTGTGCGAAGCCGTTGTTTCAAACTCGATTACTGAAGATGTTATCGATCCACTTACCCTTACCGTGGATAAAACTGCTGCACTTATAAACTGCGCAGGAGAAAACACCGCTATAATCTATGCCCAAGCAAACGGCGGATTAGGTAATTATCAGTATGAGCTTTATCGTAACAGTATACTCCCAGTCAACAGAATGGTAGGGCCACAAAGCCTTGGCGAATTCAGTGGATTAATCGCGGGAACATACTATGTTACCGTTACCAGTGAGGACTGTACCACTACGCCGGAAGAGGTTATTATCACTGACCCTATTCCTTTGACCTATACCGATGAAATTATAAATGTTAGTTGTTTTGGTGGAACAAACGGCAGCATCACAGTGACCCTATCAGGTGGAACAGGAGATTACCAATACGCAATTTCTCCCGACCTGAACAAATTTGATACAATTAATAAATTTACTGATTTGGCCCCTGGCAATTACACTATTATTGCGCAAGATCAAAATGGTTGTTTTGAACAATTGGAATACACCATTTACGAACCAACAATAATCAACGTGGTTCCAACGACAACACCAGAAATTTGTGCAGGAAACAAGGATGGTACAATTGCGCTTGTTATTACAGGCGGAACCGCTCCTTATCGAACCAGTATAAATGCTAATGCCGATACTGACTTTATCTTAGGTCGTACCGGCTTCTCGAATCTCGCAGGAGGCAACTATTTAATATTTATCAAAGATGCCCAAGGCTGTGAGACTAATCTCACAGTGAGTCTAGAGGCTGGTGTCAACCTAAACGCCTCTGTAGAGCCCGTTTATGAGTGCACGGTAGATCTGCCAACCAATTATGTGAACATCACCTTAGAAGACTCATCGGTATTAGGTGATGTACTTTATGCATTAGATTCTACAGATCCTAGCGCAATGCAATTAAACCCAGACTTTAGGGATCTTGCCCCTGGAGACCATTATATTGCAATAGCTCATTTAAATGGTTGTGTTGAGACTTTTGATTTTGAAATTGACGCGTTTGAACCCTTAACCCTGAGTTTGGAGCAGCATAATATCAATGAAATTACTGCAGTCGCGAATGGCGGAAGACAAGAGTACACCTTCTATTTTGACGGCCAGGACAATGGCGCAAGTAATATATATCGAATTCATAGAACCGATACCTACGAGGTGCGGGTGGTCGATCAAAATGGCTGTGAGGCAACAGCAAATATTTTTATGGAATTCATTGATATAGAAATACCCAACTTCTTTACTCCAGATGGTGACAACATCAATGATTACTGGGTTCCGAAGAATCAAGAAGGTTTTCCAAAAATACTAACTATCATATTCGATCGTTATGGTAGAGACATCCATAAGATGGGTGTAAATGACCGAGGATGGGATGGTACATACCAAGGAACCTCACTGCCTTCAGGCGATTATTGGTATGTAATTAAACTCAAAGGCGAAGATGATGATCGCGAGTTTGTTGGCCATTTTACCCTATATCGATAATGAACCTAACCATTAACAAAAAAGACAATGTTTAATAGATTATTAACTCTTTTGTTGATTCTCAGTGCACTTAGCGTAAAAGGGCAAGAACTGAACTCACCTCAACTATCACAATATTTAGCAGACAACCCATTTGTTTTGTCCCCTACTTATGCCGGCATAGGTGATCATATCAAAATAAGGCTTAACGGCCTGACACAATGGGTAGGTATTAAAGACGCACCCAAAACCCAATCATTGGCCGCAGACATGCGAATAGGTGAAAAATCAGGAGTCGGCATCTTTTTATACAATGATAGTAACGGCTATACCAAACAACAGGGTGCTAGGCTCTCCTTTGCCCATCATTTGATAATTGACCGTTATGAAGATGAGTTTCTTTCTTTCGGTTTATCCTACAATTTTAACCAGTTTAGGATTGATATCGGTGAATTCATAAATTCAGGAGGGGATCCCACAGTGGTCAATGACCGCTCTACCATAAATCATAACTTTGATGTTGGGGTAATGTACCGTAAGAATAAGTTTTATTTGAGTGCGAACGCCTCTAACATAATCAATAAAGATATTTTGAATTTTACAACCTTTGAACCCAACACCTTAAGAAACTATTACGTTTATACCGGGTATCGTTATACCAAGAACAAAAATAGCAAGATGGAAATTGAACCCTCTATACTCTATAAAGTTTTTGAAAGCGATGGCAGGTCAGAGACCGATTTAAACCTTAAATTTCGTTGGTATGATTTCGAAGATTACTATTATGCAGGTTTAAATTATCGGTTCTTAAATGATCAGATAGGTAGCCCTTTATATATTGCCCCTCTTGTAGGCTTAAAAAAGAATAATTTATATTTTGGGTATTCATATCAAATAATTCTTAATGAAATCTTGGGTTATAGCACAGGTACCCATGTGGTGACCATTGGTGTAGATCTCTTTCAAGGTATCAGTAATTGCAGATGCACATATTGAAGCTGTCTTGAGTAATTATAATTTCGATTATATCTAAAAGGTTCTTGTATTACCCCTAGCGCGTGGACCTGTCTAAAATATTTATTTAGATCATTAGATTGCTTTAAATTTGCACTAAACATAAAAATGTCGGCTAAAATAAGTTTAGAAAATATACGTGTTTATGCGCATCACGGCTGTCTTAAGGAAGAACGTGCAATTGGTAGCGAATATTTGGTAAGCGTAACGGTCAATGCAAATCTTTCGATAGCTTCTGTTTCAGATAATCTATCGGATACCATCGATTATGTTCATATCAATCATATTGTCAAGGAGGAGATGAAGCTTCCTTCCAACCTCTTGGAGCACGTAGCCAAGCGTATAGCTGATCGTATTTTTAGTGAAATGTCTTTAGTATATAAAACAATTGTGGTGGTATCCAAAATCAACCCTCCAATCGGTGGCGATGTCGAAATGGTCTCGATAAAACTTATTTTTAATCGATAAGCCGTCTCTCAAATTCTTGCATTGTTCTTTAATTTAATTTAATTTTGTATAAAATGGCATTGTGGTCGAAATGGATAGGCAAAGCCCCGCAAGGACTTTCATGGTGGTTCGAGTCCACCCGATGCCTCTAATTACACGTTCTAAAATTTTTGTTATTTTAAATAGCCTCTATTGCGGTTTTTTAAAAATTATTCTTAAAAGAAAACCCCTGGTATTCTACTATAAAAAAAGATTAATTGTTGTAAATTTACAGCTATTAAAAACGGCATCGTGGCCGAGTGGCTAGGCGCAGCTCTGCAAAAGCTTGTACAGCGGTTCGAATCCGCTCGATGCCTCAAAAAAAGACCTCTACTATAGAGGTCTTTTTTTTAACTATTCTATGTTCAGAACGTATATCAACTACTTATCTAATTTTTTCTATCCCCTTTTCAATATTAAACTGATCTTTTGGTAAAAAGCCCTTTATAATCAATACCATACCGCAAATAATAAGAATAATACCAAGTGCTTTTTTTATCCAACGTATTCTATTGGTAGTCAATTTTCTCTTTAATTGTTTGGCTAAAAGTATCTTAAAAATATCAGTCACAAAATAGGCCAACAACATCATAGTGAAAAACGTTACTATACGCTTTGGTTCATTTTCTAAACTGGGGCCGACGACAATAATGATTCCTAACCAAAAGACCAATACGCCTATATTGATGAAGTTAAGCAAAAACCCTTTTATGAATAAGCTTAGATAATCTCCTTTACTAATACTACCGCCTATTCGCGGTTCTTGCTTTTTTGATGTTTTTTTTACGACCGTGGTTATACCATATATTAAAAGTATAACCCCTCCAAAAACAAAAAGTCCAGGTTGATTACTTAAATTTTCTAACAATTGAAAACTACTGAAATATGCAATTACAAGAAAAAAAATATCGGCCAAGATAACGCCAAGGTCAAAAACTATTGCAGCCCTAAATCCTTTAATGGCACTTGTTTCAAGAAGTACAAAAAAAACTGGCCCAATCATAAAACTCAGTAAAAAGCCCAAGGGAATAGCGGCTTGAATATCTTCTAACATCTGAAGTAAATTACATTCTTGTTATTTTACCTCCGAACACCGTTTTTTCATCAATTTTTAAAGGCTTACCATAAACCAAGACCTCACCCCCAGCTTTTACGGTAACCTTTGCATACTGCGAAGCATAAATTTCTGCCCGAGAACCCGCATTTACATTCACCGTCGAAAACTTGGTTTTAAAATTTTTTCCTTCATATATACCACCGGTATTTATTACAACATCTTGTAAATCAGATGCTCCTGATGTCTCTATAAAACCCCCAGTAACCGTTTTAATCAACAATTGTTCTACTTCGGCCTTTATATCTAACTCACCTCCCTCTTGGGCCTTTAATTCAAGAATATCTTGTTTTATAATATCTTCAGAGGTAATGCGTGCATCTTCATTAACATCTATAATCACCAATTTCTCAGTATAATATAAATCTACAAAGGTGCGATATCCACTAAATATCTTGCTTATTTCCATGCGTATCTTTAACACTCCCTTGTTATTTACAATGGCCACCTTATCAATATTAGCACCCGATATAACAACTTTATTCATCTCTGATTTAATAAGGTTTATAGAAAGACCATCAAAAGCCTTAACCACTGTGAATTTCTTCAAATCTTGAGTAAGTTTTTCATCCTGTGCGCTTATTGCTATAAATACAAATAATAAGCTAACAAGCAATAGTAACTTTTTCATCATGTTAGTTTTAGGTATAGAAATAGTTAAAATCAGCTAAAAAATACATTTATATATATAGTTTTTTTATTGATTCGTAACCATCCTATGCAGCTTCAAAAAGTTCATTTTTGACTATAACCATCTTCCAATAGTTATCTATATCACTTCAATTCAAAACTTTTTAATAACTTCATATTCTTATATACTTGAACAAAATCTATTCCATATATATATAGTAAACTTGTTTAAACACGTTAATTCTTTCCTAATAAGGAGAAATCTAAATGACGTTTAACTAAATCTGTATTTTTTACCATCACTACCACTTCATCTCCTAATTGATAGGTTTTCTTGGTCTTTTCTCCAATAATTGCATATTCCTTTTCATTAAAATTATAATAATCTCCCTTTATATCTCTAATGCGAACCATTCCTTCACATTTGTTCTCAATAATCTCTACATAAATACCCCATTCTGTAACCCCGCTTATAACCCCTACAAACTCTTGATTTTCATGATCCTGCATAAATTTTATTTGCATATACTTTATAGAATCACGTTCGGCACTGGCTGCTAAACCCTCCATATCTGAAGAATGTTTACACTTATCTTCGTATGTTTCTGATTTCGGTGATTTTTCTCCATCCAAATAGTGCTGCAACAATCTATGTACCATAATATCTGGATACCTACGTATTGGCGAAGTAAAGTGCGTATAATGTTCGAATGCTAAACCATAATGTCCTATATTATTGGTAGTATAAATAGCCTTACTCATACTTCGTATGGCCAAGGTATCAACCAAGTTTTGTTCTTTATTACCTTTTACATCCTCTAAAAGCTTATTTAAAGATGCACTAATCGACTTTTTGTCTTTAAAGTCAAGGCTATGCCCAAAACGTGAAATTATCGCATTCAAGGCTATTAACTTATCCTCATTTGGATTATCATGTATACGATATACAAAGGTTTTGGTAGGTTTTTGTTTTCCAATAAATTCGGCCACTTTTTTATTAGCCAATAACATAAACTCTTCAATTAATTTATTGGCATCCTTTGCCTCTTTAAAATACACACTTTGCGGTTCGTTTTTTTCATTGAGATGAAAGCGTACTTCTACTTTATCAAATGATATTGCACCCTCATCCATACGCTTTGATCGCATTATCTTCGCTAAGCGATCCATAGTAAGCGTAGCATTAACTATAGCATTAGAAATAGTATAAGCAGATTCACGTATAGAAATATCCTCAGGAATATTCCCCGCTTTTGTTTCAATAATATGTTGTGCTTCTTCATACGCAAAACGCTCATTAGAGTCTATGACCGTACGACCGTACCATTGATTTTGTATAATCGCTTTATCATCAAGTTCAAAAATGGCAGAAAATGTATATTTTTCTTCCTTAGGTCTTAAAGAACAGGCATTATTCGATAAAACTTCAGGTAACATAGGTACTACACGATCAACTAAATATACCGAGGTAGCACGATTATATGCTTCATCATCTAAGATAGTACCCGGGGTTAAATAATGAGAAACATCGGCAATATGAATACCTATTTCATAATTTCCATTTTTTAAAACCTCAAAAGAAAGGGCATCATCAAAATCTTTGGCATCTTTTGGATCTATAGTAAAAGTCAATACCTTACGCATATCTCTACGTTTGGCAATTTCCTCTGGTTTAATAGAAGTATCTAATGTATCAGCAAAACGTTCAACCTCAGTAGGAAATTCATAAGGAAGGCCGTATTCAGCTAATATTGAATGAATTTCGGTATCATGCTCTCCTGGTTTTCCAAGAACTTCGGTAATTTTACCAAATGGTGAATCGGCATTGTCAGGCCATTCCGTTATCTCTACGATTACTTTATCACCATCCTCGGCTTTTCCAATTTTATCCTTAGACACAAAAATATCAGTATACATTCTAAAGTCAGTAAGCCGTACAAAAGCAAATGTTTTTTGCATATCAACAATACCCACAAAACTTGTTTTGTTGCGTTTTACCACCTTGGTTATTTCGCCCTCTAACTTTTTTCCGTTTCTTCTCGGAAAAATATAAACCTCAACGGTATCTCTATGAAAAGCTTTCTTTAATTTATTATTAGGTGCGAAAACATCCTCGTCTATATCCTCAATAACTATATAAGCATTACCACGACTAGTTATATCGACCGTTCCTGTATGATAAGTTTTTGTAGATGCTATGACCTTGTAATTTCCCCTACCTTCCTCAACAATTCTTTTTGTTTCCTTGAGCTGTACCAATCTTTTAATAAGTAAATCTTTATCTTGGGCATGTACAATCCCTATTTTAGAAGCTATTTGTTTATAATCAAAACTTTTATTAGGTTCTTTTTCAAGTACGGAAAATATACCCCTAGTTATTTCGTTCTTCCTATGGTTCTTTGCTTTCTTATTTTTCTTCGACATTAATTCGATATTATTTAATCGGAAAATTACGAATTATAATCCATTGCTTCTTTTCCAACAGTAATGATATACTTTCTTTATCTCTTAAACAGACTTATTAACATCTATAGTATATTTATTTAAAATTATATTTATTTAAAATTAAAAATGATGGTTATGATAGCTTGTTAATAGTGGATATAACTAATTTGGATAATACTTGTTTTGAACATATTTATATATTTATTGACATTCTTTACAACTAGGTATCCTTTAAAAATCAATTGCTTATAATTGTTATCATTATAGGTTGATAACCCCTATTAACATTTATATTATAATAAGTTTATAATATATT
>JASFYU010000072.1:0-19616 GCA_045046905.1 Flavobacteriaceae bacterium
GATATGAAGTTCTTCTTCAAAACAATCAAAGGCTTTTTGCGTATACCTTTCGATTTCTTGTTTTGTACACTCCCCTGCCCCGCTATTCGTGAAAATATCTTTGATTGAACCAATTTTTGCGTTGACATCATTCGGCCGAATAGAATACAGGTTACCAAGTACTTTTTTCTGAGTTGCCGTACCCAATTCCATTGCCTTCAAATACAAAAAAGTTTTTTTATTCTCGATAATATCACCCCCCACTTGTTTTCCAAAAACCTTGGAATCTCCGAAAACATCTAGATAATCATCTTGTAGCTGAAATGCAATGCCGAGATTTCGCCCAAACTCATATATATTATTTTGCTCCACTAAGGGAGCCTTCGCTATGATACCCCCCATTTTTAAAGAAGCAGCCACAAGAACAGCGGTTTTATACTCGATCATTTTTAAATACTCGGAAATGGTGACATCATCCCGCGTTTCAAAATCAACATCGTATTGCTGCCCTTCACATACACGTATGGCAGTCCAACTAAAAAGTTGGGCCAAACTCCGAAAAGTATCGCCCTCATAGTTTTCGAACATTTGATAAGCATTAATCAGCATGGCATCACCAGATAAGATTGCGGTATTTATATCCCATTTTTCATGTACGGTAGGCTTTCCTCTCCGCAAAGGGGCATCATCCATAATATCATCGTGTACCAAAGAAAAATTATGGAATATTTCAACGGCCAAGGCGGCATCCATCGCCTCGATATAATCGGCATCAAATATTTCAGTTGCCATTAAGGTCATTACCGGGCGTAAGCGTTTACCGCCGAGATTCAAGATATAGGAAATCGGAGCATACAGGTTTTGGGGTTCTTTAGGTCTTATTTTATTTTCTAGATAGGCTATAAACGCTGATCGATAGTGCTCAAGGGAATGCATACTATTATTTTCTTCAAAAATACATCCATTTTAACAAACGGTATTTACAAGTTTTATCAAAAAAAGAGTTCAAAAATGCAATAGCTTTGAAAAGCTTCGTCTTTATAATTGAAGACCGCCTAAAAACACTTTTTGAATGATTTCGGATACGGAAAATCACAAAAGACTTAATGCCTTTTTTACCGATGAATATCATTCGCTAAAAGCATATGTAAATTCAAGGATAGATGATGCCGCAGATCGAGATGCCGAAGATGTAATTCAAGATGTCGCCCTAAAAATATTTTCTAGGCCGCAAGACGCCTTGCCCATAACCAACATTGCGGGTTTTGTCTACAACTCGATTAGGAATAAAATAATAGATGTAATGCGAACCAAAAAAGAAAGGCTAGATGTAGATCTGGAACTTGAAAACCTCTGGACCGATTTTGCTGAACTGTTCTACGCAAAATCGGCGAATGAATACCCCGAACACCTTAAGGCTAAATTAAAATGGGCTGTTTTAGATTTAAAACCGCATTATCGAGACATTATTTTGGCCATTGACTTCGAAGGCTATACCTATTCTGAAATTACAGAACAAACCGGTATTCCTTCAGGAACACTAATGTCTAGACGACACAGAGCCATGTCGCTTTTGTCCAATATCCTCGGGGCTAGCCTGCCTGACGGTAAGGCAGGCCCTCGAGGCATAAAAAAAGAGGAGACCTAATCTTTACCATACATAAATCAGAACATTGAACCCATAAGCGGGTTAAAAAAGGTAAAAAAACATACTAAAAATAAAAATTATGGAACATAATGATGCTATAGAAAAACAGATTGAAAGAAAAATCGAAAACAAATTAAAAAAAATAATCCCCAAAGTGTTTAAGATATTTTTTATGATTTTAGTGGGCATTCTTTTTGCCTTTTTGGTCGGCTATGTGGTCATGAGTTTATGGAACTGGTTGATGCCAGATTTGTTTGGCTTGACCACAATCAGCTATTGGCAGGCTGTCGGTATTTTAATACTTGCAAAACTGTTATTTGGGTTTGGATACCACGGCTCGCACAAGGACAAGGGGAAACATCAAAAAAGGTCTCATTCAAGAAAATGCGGGTCGCTGAGAAGAGATTTTTCTAAATGGGAGCTCTATGATAAATTCTGGAAAGAAGAGGGAGAAAATGCATACATGGAGTATATGGCACGAACAAAAGAAAAGGAATAGTAGCAAACCTATTACAGCAAACTACCTCGATGCTAAAAATATTGCGAGCCTTAACAATGACATGTATCAGGTACAATGTTAAATAAATGCAAAACTTTGGAAACTTTTAAAGTTTCCAAAGTATATTTGCCCTCAGTTATGAAAGAAAAAATTTTAGAAAAGGCAACAGAGCTGTTTTTGAACCTCGGATTCAAAAGTGTTACTATGGATGATCTTGCTCATGAGATGGGTATTTCTAAAAAAACCATTTATGCTCACTATAAGAACAAGACCAAATTGGTCGAGGAATGCACCTCAGAACTGTTTTGTATCATTTCACAAGGAATTGATCATATCTGCTCCTTGCAAAAAAATCCTATTGAAGAATTGTACGAGATAAAGAAGTTTGCTATGGTACACCTAAAAGATGAAAAATCATCTCCACAATATCAGCTGCAAAAATACTATCCCAAAATTTATAAAACTATTCGCCAAAAGCAATTTGAGGTTATGCAGAATTGTGTGGTCGACAATATAAAAAGGGGCTTGGCACTTAATATTTACAGAGAAAATTTGGACATTGATTTTGTATCACGAATTTACTTCTCAGGCGTGACCAGTATTAAAGACCACACACTTTTTCCAAATACCAAATTTTCGATGCCTACGCTTATCAACAACTATTTGGAATATCACCTGCGGGGTATTGTAACACCCAAGGGGCGAAATATTTTAAACTCGATCATCAACTCTAATCAAGAATAAATGCGACATTATTTTTTACTCTTCTTACTGTTTTTTATAGTAGCCACAGGATATTCACAAAAGCAAACAGAAGAAGCACAAAGCTTTAGCTTGCAAGAAGCTATTTCTTTTGCCCTAGAAAACAACTACAGTGCCATTAATGCCGAAAGAGATATTATTGATGCACAAAAACAAAAATGGGAAACCATAGCTGCAGGTTTACCACAGATCAGTGGTTCAATCAGCTATCAAAATCAACTGAAGCAACCTATTTCTTTAATTCCAGCTGAATTTTTTGGTGGAGAGCCCGGTACGTTCCAACCCATAGTTTTTGGGCAGGCGCAACAAGCAACGGCAAGCGCAAACCTTAAGCAGCAGATTTTTGACGGTTCTTATATTGTGGGCGTGCAAGCTACCAAAGCATTTTTGAGCTATAGCAGCAATAACAGAGAAAAAACGCAATTAGAGGTCCGAAAGGGAGTAACCGAAGCCTATGGCAATGTGCTTCTTGCCCAGGAAAGTGTTTCCATTTTTGAAAAGAACAAAACCAACTTGGAAAAAAATCTCTTTGAGACTTCCAAAATTTATGAAAACGGTCTGGGAGACGAAGAAAGTGTAGAACAATTACAGATTACCTTATCAAAGGTTGACAATCAATTAAAAAATGCCATTCGACTCAAGAGCATTACACTGCAAATGCTGAATTTAATGATGGGAATCGCTATCGATTCGCCCACAAAACTTAAAGACAATTTAGATAACCTTGCCCAAAAGCAAATAGATTTTACATTGTTAGAATCTGTGTTTTCCATAGAAAACAATGTGGACTATAAATTGGCCACCAATTTGAATGAGCAACGGTTCTATGAATTGAAATTAGCCAAAAGCAGAGCCCTGCCTACATTAAATGCTTTTATTAATTATGGCAGTTCGGCCTATTCGGACGATTTTAGCTTTTTAAATAGTGACCAACAGTGGTTCGATTCCTCTGTATGGGGCTTTGACCTTAGTATTCCCCTTTTTAGTTCCTTGAAAAGAAGTGCAAGCACTCATCGGGCAAAAATTGCCTTGGAAAAAGCAAAAACACAATTGTCTGAAGCAGAAGAGCAGATACGCCTACAATTGGAAAATGCTAAGAGTCACTATGTTTTGGCCATTGACCAATACGAAACCTCAAAGAAAAACTTGGGACTGGCAGAGCGTATCGAGAAAAAAAACCAAATAAAATACTCGGAGGGTATTGCCAGTAGTTTTGAACTACGCCAGGCACAAATGCAACTATATGATGCACAACAAGGGTATTTACAAGCTATGGTAGAAGTTATTAATAAAAAAGTGGCATTGGAAACCGTGCTCAACAATACACCCTAATTATATTTAATACTAAACACTTAAGGAAAACATCAATTCATAACAAAATCAACATGAAAAAAATAGTTTACTTATTAATTGCAACGCTTGTTTTTTATTCCTGTGGAGGTAACAACGCCGCTTCTGTAGAAGACCTTATTGCCCAAGGTAATCTAGATGCGATACGAGCCAAAAAAAGTGAAATATTCGCACAGCAAAAAGCTATGGAAGAACAACTGAACAAGTTAGACTCCGCTATTGCTACTTATGCCGGCAATGAAAAATATCCTTTGGTCACAACGGTCACGGCCGAAACCCATAAGTTTATTCATTTTCTAGAATTACAGGGGAGCGTAAAAACAAAACAGAATGTATTGATCTACCCAGAAATGCAGGGCACCCTTAAGCGCGTATATGTAAAAGAAGGGCAAAGAGTCCGCAAAGGGCAACTGCTGGCATCTATCGATGATGGGGGTATGAGTAGTCAATTACAACAATTAAAGACCCAGGCCGAACTGGCCAGAACCACCTACGATCGTCAAAAACGGCTATGGGATCAAAAAATTGGTTCTGAGATCCAATACCTACAAGCTAAAACCAACTATGAAGCGACAGAAAGTATGGTGAAACAGACTCAAAGTCAATTAGATAAATCAACTATAAGAGCCCCATTTTCTGGCATTATCGACGATGTTATCAAAGATCAGGGAACCGTGGTTTCACCCAGCCAAGGATCAGCGGTATTTCGTATCGTAAATCTCTCTAATATGTATATCGAGGTCGATGTACCAGAAAGTTATTTAGGAGCCATTAAGAAAGGAAAAGAGGCCAAAGTGTATTTCCCCATTTTAGGAGACACCATCATGACCAAAATTCGGCAAACAGGAAACTTTATCAATCCGAACAATCGCGCTTTTACTGTTGAGATACCCGTTCCTAATAAAAATGGTGCCATCAAGCCAAATTTAACCGCCAAGGTGAGCCTTAATGACTATACCAATGAGACAGCAATTATTATTCCTCAAAGTATAATTTCTGAAAATGCCGAAGGCGAACAATATGTATATGTGGCCAAAAAAACAGAGAAAGAAAATGAAGCAGTGGTAAGTAAACACATCATTACCACAGGTATGATTCAAGGTAGTATAGTAGAAGTACTTTCAGGAATTGCAGATGGTGACCAATTGATAAAAGAAGGAGCCAGAACCGTAAAAGACGGCCAAAACGTACAGATTTTGAAGTAGTGAGCGGTGAACAATAAACAGTGAACAGTGAGCAGTGAGCAATAAACAGTGAGCGGTGAGCGGTGAGCGGTGAAAAAAATAAAAAAGACCATTTGAACAAGAAATTGACCCATAAAATAAAGAAACTCAAGGGGTGAAAATTACGTTCGCTTTTGAAGATCTAAGCGTTTATGAAAAGACCGTGAATATATCTCAAATAATGAGGACATGAATATAAGATTAAGGCTATAAGAATTGTCTAAAATAATATCGGGACCTCAGAAATACCTAAAAAACAAATCAAAAAACTAAAGTCGAGTACCAATTACTAACGACTTAAAGACCATTAAAAAATGAGCAAGCAGAAAAAAAATGCAGATAAGGAGTTTCGACTATCGTCATGGGCCATAGACAACCCGTCTGTCGTCTATGTCATGATAGCCATCTTCTTGTACCTTGGTTTTACATCTTATTTGGCCATGCCCCGAGAAGATTTTCCTGAGATTGTAGAAACCAAGGTGTATATAAGCACCCCCTATCCTGGCAATACTGCAGAAGATATTGAACGCTTGATTACAGACCCCTTAGAAGACCGCTTAAAGAACGTGAGCAATGTCGTCGAGATTACGTCTACCTCTCAGGAAGATTATTCGATTATTATGGTTGAATTTGATGAGGAGCTTACCGTAGAGCAGGCAAAACAGAAGGTAAAAGACGAAGTAGATAGTGAAAAGGCTGGGGAAGATTGGCCCACCTTTAACAATGCCAAGGTCGAGCCCAATGTTTTTGATTTAAACCTTGCCGAGTCGTTCCCTATTATGAACGTAAATTTTACTGGAGATTATCCTGTAGAAAAACTAAAAGAATTTGCAGAATATTTAGAAGATGAAATTGAAAATTTATCTGAAATCAAAGAAGTAAATATCCTCGGCGCACAGGAAAAAGAAGTTGAGGTTGCCGTTGACGTGTACAAAATGATGGCGGCCAAGGTTAGTTTCCAAGATATCATAAATGCAATCTCCAATGGCAATACAACCATGTCTGCCGGTAATATTAAAGCTGGTGGTCAAAGACGTACCATTCGCATTATCGGCGAAATCAAAGACCCAAAAGAATTGAACAATTTTGTGGTAAAATCAGAAAATGGCGCCATATACCTAAAAGATATTGCCACGGTCACCTTTGATGAGAAAGAAAAAACAACCTACGCACGTGAATTTGGCGAAAATGTAGTGATGCTCGATATTAAAAAACGATCGGGCAGGAATATGATAGACGCCTCAAACAAAATCAGGGAAATCGTAAAAAAAGCCAAGGCCGATTATTACCCCAAAGACCTGAATATTTCTATCGCCAATGATTCTTCGAGCAGAACCTTAAACCAAGTCGACGACCTTGTCAACAATATTATTTTCGGAATTATTCTGGTAGTAACCGTATTAATGTTCTTTTTGGGTTTCCGAAATGCATTGTTCGTTGGTTTTGCCATTCCCATGTCAATGTTCATGTCATTTATGATTTTGACCTTATTGGGGTATACCCTGAATACCATGATTCTTTTTGGAATGATTATGGGACTGGGTATGTTGGTCGACAATGGTATTGTGGTGGTTGAAAATGTATACCGCCTTATGAGCGAGGGCATGCCGCGAACAGAAGCTGCAAAAAAAGGAATTGGTGAAATTGCCGGCCCAATTATCATATCTACCCTGACCACAGTAGCCGCTTTTGTACCCCTAGGGCTATGGCCAGGAATTTTTGGGCAGTTTATGAAGTATTTCCCCATTACACTTTCTGTTGTATTAGGTTCTTCGCTCTTCGTGGCTATTTTTATGAACTCGATGCTCGTTTCTCAATTTATGGAAATCGGTGAAAAAAAATTAAACTTCAAACAACTCGTTCGTATAAGTAGTATTCTAGTAGGTTTTGGCCTCTTCATTCTTATTTTTGGTGGAGCCATGAGGGGCTTGGGATCGGTAATGATTGTCACAGCAGCAATGTTTTGGATTTACCAATATATTCTAAAAAAATGGGCAATTAGTTTCCAAAAAAATGCCATGGCTCGTTTTGAAGATTGGTATGAACGAAGAATCAAACATGCCCTTAAGGGAGGCAATGTATATTGGTATTTTGGCACCACTTTCTTCTTATTGATAGCCGTCTTTATGCTATTTGGAATGTCTTTGGGAAGTGGGCGTACAAAGGTTGAATTTTTTCCTGACAACAAACCCAATGAAATCTATGCCTATATAGAATACCCTCAGGGCACTTCGATTGAAAAAACCAATGAGCTTACAAAGGCCATTGAAAAACGAGTGTATGCCGTTGCCAATAGAGAAAAATACACCAAGGATGGTCATAACTATCTTGTAGAATCCGCTGTTTCACAGGTTGGTAAAGGTGCAGGAAACCCGATGACCGATGGCGGTTCTTCCGCCGAAATGCCCCATCGTGGTAAGGTAACCGTATCTATGCGAGAGTTTAAATACAGAAATGGCAGAGATACCGAAGAGCTTCGAAGTGAGATTCAAAATGCCTTGATTGGAGTTTATCCCGGGGTTTCGATATCTATTGAAAAAGAGGCCAATGGGCCGCCAGCAGGTTACCCCATCAATATCGAATTGGAAGGAAAAGATTACAATGAACTCATCAACACAGCAGAGAATATTCGCAATTTTATCAATACAAAGAATATTGCCGGTATAGAAGAACTAAAAATAAATGTGAATCGAAGCAAACCTTCGATGCAGGTAGAGGTAGATCGTGAAAAGGCTGGGGAATTGGGAGTATCTGTTGGCCAAGTGGGACAACAGTTGCGACGGTCATTGTTTGGCGAAAAAGCTGGGGTTTATAAACTTGATGGCGAAGATTACGACATCAATGTTCGTTTTCACAAAGATATCCGCTACAACCAGAGTGCCCTTTTTAACCAAAATATTATTTTTAGAGACCCCGCTTCTGGTAAGATTAAAGAAGTACCCGTATCGGCTGTAGCTTCTCAACGCAATTCTTCAGGATTCAGTGCTATTAAGCATAGAGACAAAAAAAGGGTAGTTACCGTGTATTCTGGATTAAAACCAGGCTTTTCTGATGCTGGGGCGATAGTGGCCGAAATCCAAAAAGAAATGGCCGATTATAAAAATCTTCCTGCAGACGTGAAAATTGATTTCACCGGTCAAATTGAGGAACAAAACAAACAAATGCAATTTTTAGTAGGTGCTTTTTTCTCTGGCCTTGGATTAATTATGTTGATTCTCATATTCCAGTTTGGTGGCATTTCAAAACCCCTGATTATTATGATCGCCATATTCTTAAGTTTTATCGGGGTATTCGGCGGCTTGATGATTACCGGCTGGTCTTTTGTGATTATGATGACCATGATGGGCATTATTTCCTTGGCGGGTATCGTGGTGAACAACGGCGTGGTATTACTGGATTATACGCAGATTCTTATCGACCGTAAAAAAGTAGAATTAGATAAGGACGATAAAGATCTGCTCACCCTACAAGAGGTAACCGAAATTATTACCCGAGGAGGCAAGGCAAGATTGCGCCCTGTACTATTAACGGCCATTACCACCGTGTTGGGCTTGATCCCCTTGGCTATAGGATTGAATATCGATTTCTTTTCGCTATTCTCGGAGTTCGACCCAAAAATTTATGTAGGAGGTGACAATGTTATTTTCTGGGGACCATTGGCATGGACCGTTATTTTCGGATTAATCGTGGCAACATTCTTGACCTTGATCATAGTTCCTGTTCTCTTCAATATTAGCTACCGAATAAAAATTCGACTTAAAAAAGGCTGGAGCAAAAACGGTGGCCTAAACTAAGCTGCCGCGATGCAGGCCTTTGCCGTCAGGCATAGGAGGCATTAAAAGGAAACAAGGTTTAACATTTCAATCTAGCCCTGATAGCTATCGGAAGGGAATTAAACCCTTAGTAAGGGATTAAATACTAAGCTGAACTCGAACTCAGCTTAATAGGTCAAAATCAGATTTATAATCAGCTGGCGCAGCCTACTTTTTATCAGGTCGACTCGGTCGTACCTCAATTTTACTAGGCAAGGTTCTTGGATGCATTTTGAGCAAATCTAAAACAAGATCACCAATATCCTCAGGCTGAATTTTCCAAGCGTCTTTTTCGTCGGGTTCATTGCCATTAAAATGGGTGGCTACCGATCCCGGCATTATCGTAGATACCTTAATGTCATATTTACGTAAATCGAGCATCACGGCCTGCGTGAATCCTACCACCCCAAACTTGGTGGCATTATACCCTGCCCCATTGGCAAAAAAATTGGTGCCGGCCAAACTAGCCAAGGTGATATAATATCCTTTGGATTTTTTAAGCGCCTCTACAGAGGCTTTTAAAGTATGGTAAACACCATTGAGATTGGTGTTGATCATTTGATGCCAATCGGCATCGGCCATCTGGTCGATAGGGGCGAAATGCCCCACACCAGCATTGGCCAAGACCACATTCAACTGCCCCCATTTTTTAAGTATTTTTTCGATGGCCGCTTTTTCATCCTCAAGTTTAGTAACGTCTGATTGCAAAGCCAGTACATTTTTTGAATCACCCAAAAACGCTGCGGCCCGCTCCACAGATTTTAATGACCTACCACTAATGGCGACCCGCATTCCTGCCCCAATCAATTTCTCGGCTACACTAAAACCAATGCCTTTGGAACCACCCGTTATGTAGGCAACCTTATTTTTTAAGTCCATACTTTTTGAATTTTTATAAAGATACGTTTATACACTATAACTGCGCCTTGGCGAGGGGAAGGGCCACTTTTTTACTTGACAAAAGTATACCTTACGTCATTTCGAACAAAGCAAAAATAATCTGTTTCTAGTTAGCCCATGAGTCACAGATTACCTGCCTGAAGAACAGGCAAATTTTGTGCCAGTTCGAATGGCAGTTCGACCACTCGTAAAGATGACTTTACGTACTTTTTAGACCGTCTCTTTTTTATTTTACGTAGTGTTAATGCTCATCTAAAAACACTAAATATCACTATAAACCTGAATTCGACCTAAGATTGCTCCCTATTTATCATTCAAGATAGGTGCCATCACCAAAAGTAAAGATTTCGGAAGGTGTTCGTGCCTCTTTCAAAATCACCTCCATTTCTTTTACTATCTCTGAGTGTTGCAAGGCCACATTATTTTCTTCGCCTGGATCTTTTGTCAAGTCATAAAGTTCTAATGGAGCTTCTGGCGCTTTAAATATATTGTATTTAACTGCTTTCCAATTTCCTTTACGTACGGCTTGTCTTCCTCCCCTTTCATGAAATTCCCAATATAAATAGTCATGATCCAATTGCTTTTCATCTCCCAATAGGGTGGGCAAAAAAGAAATACCGTCCAAATTGTCAGGAATATCGACCCCGGCGATTTCGGAAACCGTGGGCAATACGTCCCAAAATGCAGATACATGATTCGTGCGCGTGTTCGGTTTTATCTTTCCGGGCCAGCTGACAATCATAGGCACCCGAATTCCGCCCTCGTACAGATCTCTTTTTACTCCTCTAAACGGACCATTGCTATCAAAATATTCAGGGTCTGCGCCACCTTCTTCATGTGGCCCATTATCAGAAGTAAATATGATAATCGTATTGTTCGCGATACCCAGTTCTTCCACCTTGTCCATAATCTCACCCACCTGCTCGTCTAAAAGTTGTATCATAGCGGCAAATGCGGCATGGGTTTCTTTTTGTGACCTATAGGGCCCTTGATTGAAGGCTGCCCCATCGTCTACCCCTTTGTAGGCCTTTTCAGGTGGATACTTGCCTCTATTTTTCACCATATATGCTTCAGGGGCAGCCAGTTCAGCATGTGGAATAATGGAAGGCACATACAGAAAAAAGGGCTTGTTGTGATTGTCTTCCAAGAATTTCAAGGTTTGAGTATGGATCAATTCAGGGGCATAAACGCCATCTGCCTTGCCTTCATTTTCCGAAAGAACAAGAGAATCTCCATTGGACCATAAATGATCCGGATAATAATTATGGCCCAAACGTTGGCAATTATAGCCGAAAAAAGTGTCGAAGCCCTGATTGTTCGGGTCTCCTTCAGATTTTGGGGGACCCAAGCCCCATTTTCCGAATGCGCCAGTAGTATAGCCTACTTTCTTTAGTGCTTCGGCAATGGTATAGGTGTTTTCAGGTATAGGGTACTGGCCTTCGGGCCGTATTTCCTTATTTCCCCTCACTACCGTATGTCCTGTATGCATGCCGGTCATTAGAGCTGATCTACTCGGTGCGCAAACGGTACTTCCTGAATAATGCTGGGTAAATAGCATGCCTTGTTTGGCCAACCGATCAATATTGGGAGTGCTGAACCTTTGCTGTCCGTAACTACTCAGGTCGCCATACCCCAAATCATCTGCCAAAATGTAAATTATATTAGGAGGGGAAGTGGTTTTTTCTACGGCTATTTTATGTTCCTTGTCCTTACATGAAAGCCCTAATAGTAATGAAAACACGGTAATAAAAAGAGATAATTGTTTAGAATACATACGCTTGGTTTTAATAAAATAATTTTAGTTTTTCGAGATATAGTTGGGGTTCAATTCTGTTGGAACAGGAGCCTGTACCTCTGACTGCCAAGTTTTTAATTTTTTCAACATTTCCTGAGCTTTTTCGGGTTCTTTGTCCGCTATATTATTTCGTTCTCCAGGATCCTCGGGCAAATAGTACAGTTCAATACCCTGGTCTTCATAATACCAATGCAATTTCCATCCCTGAAATAAAATAGTAGATCCCGGTCGGGTACGAAACAAAGGATCTCGCCCTTCATCTTTTGCTTTATTATAACTCCGAAGATAAATAGGGAAATGCCAAAAAAGAGGTCTTGGTCTAATTGTGTTCCCTT
Source organism: Flavobacteriaceae bacterium (assembly GCA_045046905.1). Classification (GTDB taxonomy): domain Bacteria; phylum Bacteroidota; class Bacteroidia; order Flavobacteriales; family Flavobacteriaceae; genus JASFYU01. The sequence continues at coordinate 12,304 of JASFYU010000072.1, forward strand.
TTAGAATGGGAAGAATACTTTTACCATCCAATACTTTTCCTTGTAATTCAATGCCTAATAGTTCTTTAAAGGTCGGAAAAAAGTCAATATTAATAATGGGTTGGTCCGATTGTGTACCCGGTTCAACTACTCCTGGCCAACGAATTATACAGGGCACCCGGGTACCACCTTCATAGTAAGAACCCTTACCAGCACGTAGTGGGTCTTGCGGAGCAATGGATCTAATACCGCCATTATCAGAAGTAATTACCACAATGGTATTCTTTGTAAGCCCAAGAGAGTCTAATGTGTTTAAGAGTTTGCCCACATTAGTATCCATAGTTTCGACCATTGCGGCGTAAGTGGGGTCTATTCCTAAGGGATTCTCTGTTTTTGCCTTATATTTTTTGACCAGATTTTCCTTGGCCATAATTGGAGTATGCACCGAATAAAAAGGAAGATATAAAAAAAATGGGACCTCCTTATTCTTCCGCAAAAACTGTATGGCCTCTTGGGTCAAACGATCGGTCAGGTGTTCTCCTTCAGGGCCATTTTCAATATTGGATATCTTGTACGGACTAAAATACCCGTCTTTGCCCGGATTGCCTCTCAGGCTACCCCCTACATTAACATCAAAACCTTGCTGTAAGGGATTACTACCAAGATGCCATTTGCCAAAAGTACCCGTGCTATAGCCGACCATTTTGAACATTTCAGCCAGGGTTAGCACCTCTGACATAAGCGAATCTACATTTTTGATGGGGATAAGTTTTCGTGTGGAGGCCTTGCCCCTCGCCGACGGACTTACGGTGTAAATGCCATGCCTAGGCGTGTACTGCCCGCTCATGAGACATGCCCTGCTCGGAGCGCAATTGGCCGCACTTGCATAGCTATTAGTAAACATCATGGCCTGTTTTGAAAATCGATCTATATATGGTGTTTCAAAAAAACCTCCGTCCATAAACCCGAGGTCTTTCCAACCCAGATCATCTACGTTGATATACACCACATTTGGCTGGTTTTTCATTTCCTCCTCAAGAGGGTTTTCTTCCTTGCAGGAAATAAAAAATATTCCAGATAGGGTAAGAAATAAGAGCGATAAATACTTCATCTTTATTTAGAGCATATTTGGAGTTGACCTCATATTTTGAGAAATAAAAATCCTAATGGAAAGGGGGCAAGACTTTATAGATCTTGTCCCCTATCAAAACTAACTCAACAAACTAACTACTATCTGTACCCATTATTGGTTGGATCTGATTCCAACAATGCCGGATTCAGTATAAATTCTTCAGGTGGTATTGGTAACAACACATGATAGGGTTGAATATTTGAAGCAGGATCGTATACACGATACTCAGTACTCTTGACAACATCCAACAATATGCCCCAACGGATCAGATCCATACGCCTGTGTCCCTCGGCGCCAAGCTCCCATTTTCTCTCATCGTAAATAGCTTCTCGAAAGCCATCTTGCGATAGTCCAGTCAAAGGTTGGTCTGGTTCATAGGCACGTTCTCTTACCCTATTTATATATTGATAAGCACTGGCAGGACCATTGACTTCATTTTCTGCTTCCGCAGCCATTAGATACACATCGGCCAATCTGAAAATAATTTTATTGTCAGCGTGATTCCCTCTTGGCGAATTGATTTGATCTAGGTTATACATTTTTGGTATGTATGGAAAATTCAATTCAAAACCCAGGTATTCAGTACCAATATTTGCTGGCCTTCGCAAATCATCCAAAGGAAATTTATTGACAAAATCGGGCAATGCAATAGAAAGACCGTACCCTGTATAACCCTCATTTCTAGCCGCCAGCGCATCGCTCAATTCGGCCTGTTTGGTTGGGTCTTTGGGTTCGTCTCTTATTCTGGGCGTAAAATGATCCGGCCAATCGTCTTGATCAACATCTTTCGCAAAGTCGATTTCCCAAATATTTTCTTGGTTATACTCATTATTGAGGGCAAAAACCGAAGCATAATCATCTAACAGATCGTGGGGAGAACCATCAATAATCTCCAGGGCCTTGTCTCTCGCCAGTTGCCATTTTTTCTGTATTAGGTAAATCTTTACCATAACAGTGGCGGCAGCCCATTTACTTCCCCTTCCCAAACCATTAGATTCAAAAGAGTCAGGTAATAAACCCTGAGCTCTCTGTAAATCGGTCAAAATTTCATCTCTTATAACCGTTTTATCCATCCTAGGAAGAACTTGGATTTCGGAGATGGGCAAGTTATCCCTATAATAGGGTACATCTCCCCATAGATTGGTTAAGTGATAGTATGCATATGAACGCAGAAAAAGAGTTTCTGCCTCTAACATGTCTTTATCCGCTTGCGGAATACTCTCATTGAGCCCCAATTGTTCTATAATGGTGTTACTATTTAATATAATCGAATAGAGATGTTCCCAAGTAAGGGGTGCCCCTGCTTCTTGGCTAATGGCACTAATATTACTTTCACTTAATGAATACGATTGTATGGGTTCTACTTGTCCGAAAACCCTGTTGGGGCCAATAACGTCCGCTCCATTTTCATAGTATCGATCCAAACCTATTTTACCGTGTAAGGAATTTAATTTATAGGTGTCATAGAGTCCAACAATAGCCAGTTCAAACTCGCTGGTCGTGTTGAAAAAGGTACTTGGCGAAACTAAGGCCCTAGGTTCTTCCTCAAGGAATGAGTCGCATGCGATTAGCACAATGCCCGCGATGAACATCATTATATATTTAGTTAAATATTTCATGTCTTTTTTATTTTACTGTAAATCTATTTACTTCATTTAATGTTCCAACCAAATCAAAATTGAATTTTGGTTCCTATCGAAATAGTCCTCGAACTAGGATATTGACCACGAGAAAATCCGGAAGTAAGGTTACTTTCATTTTCACCCAGTCCATCAAACTGACTTGTCTCGGGGTCTTTTAGCCTAAAATCGGACAATACGAAAAGGTTAGTACCCACTACGTAAACTTTTATACTCTTAAAGCTCTTCAGTCCAAGTTTATCAACCGGCACGTTATAGGCCAGACGAAGACTCTTTAGACGTAGGTGTGATCCATCTTCGATCATTACAGAGTTGTTGAAAACTTCAGACAAAGCTGCCACTGAACCAGCCCTGGGAATATCGGAATTTGGATTTTCCGGTGTCCAGCGGTTTAGTGTCTCTTTGTATTTGGTTGTCTCGGGTCTTCCAAAATATGCAGTCTGGGTAAGGCTATTAAAGACCTCGTTGCCCGAAGTTCCTTGAATGAAAAAGTCCAAGTCGATATTTTTATAGGATAGCGTATTACCTATACCATAATAAAAATCTGGCTGTGGGCTTCCCAGTACGATAAAATCGTCCTCTGTAATTTCTCCATCTCCATTTGTGTCTTCAAAACGTGGCCCACCGACATCATGATTGCCGCCTAGCCCTGCTTGATCGATCTCTTCCTGGGATTTCCAGGTTCCAAGGTATCTAACCCCAGTAAATACAGGTACGGTTTCTCCAACAATTAGACGGGCGCCGGTACCTCCTTGTTGTGCAGGAGTTACCAAATTGATGAAATCCACTCCTCCCAAATCGATTACCTTATTTCTGTTACCTGAAAGAGACAATGAGGTCGACCATTGAAAGTTGTCATTAGAAACGTTGACACTATTTATTAAAATTTCTAAACCTTTATTCTCAATCTTTCCAATATTCTGAAGTTTGCTGACAAAACCTGTTTGTCTTGGCAATTGAGCGTTCAGGAGCAAATCTTTAGTCTCTTTATTATAATAATCGACCTCGACTGAAAGACGGTCTTCGAAAAAGCCCATCTCTAAACCAATATCAAACTGTTTCGTAGTTTCCCATTTAAGATCGGGATTTTCTGGACGCCCAAGATTAACGCCGGGATTTTCAGTGCCATTAAAACTCGTGTTAGCCGCATTCAAAAGAGCCAATGTTCTATAGGAGGGAATGGCCTGACTACCAGAAAGTCCGTAACTTGCTCTAAGCTTTAAATTGCTAAAGACACCCGTATTTTTAATGAACTCTTCTTCGGATAATTTCCAGGCAAAAGCACCGGAAGGAAATACAGCATATTTATTACCTGGGGCAAACCGGGAAGAACCATCTACTCTACCTACCAAAGTAAATAAGTACTTATCGTTCAAGGAGTAATTGATCCTCCCCAACCATGAGGCCAGTTGAAAAGAATTATAGGCAGACCCCAAGCTGTTTCGGGTTGGATCGGCTCCAAAACTCAAATTATTAAAACCTGTGGCATCGTTAGATAGACCGAATGATTGTGAAAAACTAGATTCAAATTCAGATTTCTGTAGCGTAAATCCGGCCAAAACGGTCAAACGATCATTTTCACCTATATCCGTGTTATAGGTCAATGTGTTTTCATTAATATAACTGACGCTTAAAGAGTTATCAACGCGTGCGTCTCCACCATTATTTACAATAAGGTTATTGGGTAGAGCGCCGGGATTAAAGCGGTTGCGTTTGAAATTGTTGATTTCAGGACTAAAGGTCGATTTAAATACCACGTTATCCGATGGCCTGAATTCAACATATACATTGCCAAGAATATTGGTCACTAGATTGTGATCTTGTTTTAATTTTATATCGGCTTCATAGTTTGAAGATATTCCGTCTGTGATCGGATCTAAGGCTGTATAATTACCTTCATCGTCAAAAATTGCCCTTGTGGGTGTTGTGGAAAGGTATAGTCCATCTATATTGAATTTAGGATTATCTTGCCTTAACCTAGAAATATTGACCCGGAAACCGACTTTGAACTTCTCGGACAATTTGATATCCATATTAGATCGAAAAATATATTTTTTTATTCCACTAGATCTGATCAGACCATCTTGATTAAAATAATTAGCTGATATATAGTAATTTGTATTTCGACTTTCAGAAACCCCTGAAACAGCTACATCTATGTTGGTTACAGGTGCGGATTGAGTAACCTGGTCTATCCAGTTCACGTTAGCAACTTCATTCGCATTTGGAAAAGGAAGGGCTGAACTTCTAAATTCAGCATCTTCGTTTGCATAAGCGGCATGCTCTGGCCCATCGAGAAAGTCGACCTGTGTGACAATTGACTGCAAACCGGTATAGGTGTTTATCGACACATTCGGCGAACCAGGAGTGGCATCGGCACCACTTTTTGTTGTAACCAAAATTACACCGTTCGCCCCTCTGGTTCCATAAATCGAAACTGCAACGGCATCCTTTAATATATCGATTGACTTAATATCGTTCGTATTAAGATTACTCAAGTTGTAATCTGTTCCCACAATGATACCGTCTATGACCCAGAGTGGCTCATTGTTACCTTGAATAGAGTTACCACCACGAATACGTATTGTGGTTGCGGCTCCAGGTTCACCGCTTATCTGGGAAACCTGTACTCCGGAGGCCCTACCCTGAAGTGTTTGGTCAACTCTTGCTGCTGGCAAATTCGCTAGGTCATCTCCGCTCACTTTGCTTACCGAGCCGGTAAGGTCTTTTCTACGAACTTCTCCATATCCGATAATGACCACTTCGTCCAATACGGCTGAATCACTTTCCAAGTTAATATTAATGGTAGATTGACCATTAATCAGGACTTCCAAGGTTTTGAACCCTAGATAAGAAAACACCAATGCTTCTTCCCCATCAGGTATATCGATTTGATAATTTCCATCAAAATCGGATACAACTCCTACGGTAGTACCTTTGACTAAAACATTGGCACCTGGTAATGGCACACCTTCAGAATCTGTGATTGTACCGATGACTTGTAGTTCTTGAATTGGCGTCTCAGTATTTGTCAGGATTTCCACTTTTTCCAGAGCACCATCATTGTTGGATACTTCTTTTTTGAGAACGATTTGATTTTTCCTAACTATAAACGTAATACCCGTCCCCAAAAACAACTTCGGCAGAATGTCTTTAAGAGGTTCTTTATATGCCTTTAGAGATACAATCCTATCAATATTTATTTCATCGTGATTGTATAGAAATCTATATTTTGTATCCTTTTCAATTTTTTCAAAAACACTTGTAATCTTAACATTTTCAAGATTGCAGGTTATTTTAGCATTCTGTGAATATGTATTTGCCTGAATTGAAAACACCGAAACTAGCAAGAGAAGAGTCGTTAGTTTCATAGCCAAGTTAAATTTAAATGAACAGGGCAGCACATGCCTTATTCTCGTATAATTTTTCATATTTTTGTATTGCTTTAAATGGTTGACTTTTATTTAATCATTTTCGTAAATCGGGAAATGTTATAGCATTTTCCGATTTTTTGTTTTATCATAGGCTTGGTTGTTAAGGTTGACTTATTGTTATGGTGCTATTATTTATTTCGAAATTGAATTTTTTATTTTCGGCAAAAGAGCCGAGAACATCCTCTATAGTTTCATCATTGAAAGATGCAGTATATACCTGTGTATCAAGTCCTCTATAACTATTTTCAATTTTAACATTGTAGAATCGTTCAAGCCGATTGATAATATTCTTAAAGGGCAGGTTCTTAATTACTAATCTCCCTGAAATCCAACTTGTATAAATGTCTGTATCAACTTCTTCCACCTTGGACTTTCCACTAAGGTTATCCCACTCAGCCTTAAAACCTGGGTCTAGCAGTATATCTATATTGCCCGATACATCATTGGTATTAGACAATTTTACAGAGCCCTCCACTAAAACCGTATTTATATGAGAGTCCTCAGGATAGGCGGTTACATTAAATTCAGTTCCCAAAACAGTGACATCCATTCCTGGGACACTTACAATAAACGGGTGTTCTTTGTCCTCACTAACAATAAAAAATGCCTCTCCTTTTAAATAGACCTGACGATTTTTATTTTTCAAAAATTTAATAGGATAACGAATTGATGATCCAGCATTTAAATGGACTGTGGTACCGTCTGACAAAGCAATTTCAAATCTTTTTCCGTAAGGCATTGTAAGTGTATTGAAAACCAGTCTCTCCTCCACTTTAGCATCCTTATAATCCAATTTACTTCCTTCTTTTTCACCTAAAACATTACCTTGGGCATCAGTAATTGCATGTGAATCATCCGAAGATAAAATTTGAATTTCTCCATTGTCCAATTGCAATGTAATGACATTTGAATCTTGCTCTTGTAATTGATTGCTGGGCACAGCATATTCATAGTATCCATAGCCCAGTGCTATCAATCCAATAAAAATGGCAGCATACTTGAGTACTGACCTAAAGATAGGACGCTTTGGTTTTTGAGCTTTTTTAGACTCATATTTTTGCAGTACTTTATTCCATGCAGCTTTTGAGTCCAGATTTTCAAGTTCCGTAATATCAGCACCCTGTGTAT
>JASFYU010000073.1:0-17461 GCA_045046905.1 Flavobacteriaceae bacterium
GCAGGTGGTTTCCCTGTTTTATCTTTGAAATCAAACTTTTTCTTTAGGTTTTCTTCACGTTTAGGAAAATCCCCTAAGCACAAACCAATGAGAAAGAAAATCTTATCTTTTGTTTTCTTACTAGTATCTACCGCTTCAATTCATGCTCAGTTAAGTGGCCTACATTATCTTCCGCTCTCAAAACAGGGTGTTAATAATGCGGCCGTTCAGCAACAGGCCATATATCGTTCCACTCCTGAGTCAACAACTTTCACCGTAAATGCCTATCGGGGGGTCAATAATTACACCTCACCGAGGAATCCGAACGTGTCTGGGTATCGAAAGCATTGGCCGGTTCATCAAAGCTAAGGGTACGTACTTTGCCCAAAGAGCACCTATATAGCAAAGTAACCCTTGCCCTTACGATGTTGATATTTCCTTTGAAATATTCATTGACAATTGCTATCAATTGGTTATTTTTAAGGCAAGCAATGGTTTTCTCGATTAGAAAAATACGTGAGATATCTCTTTCTAAAATTCTGAAAATCCATGCTTTATACTATTCTCCTAATATTTAATCAAATGGTTTTCAGTTGATTATGTTTTTAAATATGCTAATAAAAGTATACAACATTAAAAAAAGTTCAATATTCCCTTTTCGATTCTTGAAACTTATATTGCGAGGCGATAGCTATACATTGGGTTTAACCTATCTGCCGGCAATGGCGGCTTTCCTCCTGATAATTATTGAGACCGTATTGTTCCGATAGCAATCGGAATGAAAAGGGAGTTTCTTATAGTACTACCTCGTACCCTTGGGTCGAGGTCGTATTTTTAATAACCAAACCAAAAATAAGTATGTCGCAAGTAATAGTAGATATTTCTAAACGATTGTATTCTTTAGATGTTTTCCGAGGGCTGACCATGTTTCTCTTAATCGCAGAGGCAGCGGGCTTTCATCATTATTTTGGAGAACTAGCGGAAGGAACCGCATTTTCTGGATTAGCGCTTCAGTTACATCACCACCCCTGGAACGGACTCCGTTTTTGGGATTTGATACAACCATTTTTTATGTTTATTGTTGGAGTCGCCATGCCTTTTTCACTGCGCAAACGCTTGGCCACTGGAAATCGTAGCGCTGTTACCAAACATATTGTTAAGCGCTGTTTTTTACTCTTCGCCTTTGGGGCGTTATTGCATTGTGTGTACAGCCATGCCTTAGTTTGGGAATTGTGGAATGTATTGGTGCAGCTCTCTTTTACGATTTTGATAGCATATGCCATTATGCATTTGCCCGCTAAGGTGCAAATAGGCATATCGATTGGGTTATTGGTATTGACTGAAATCTTATATCGTGCATATAACCCTGAAAGCCCCTATAATAATCAAGGTGAAAATTTTGGGTCCTGGGCCGATATGCTGGTGATGGGCCAAATCAATGATGGACATTGGGTCTTTGTTAACTTTATTCCTACCGCGGCACATACCATTTGGGGCGTGGTCTGTGGACTAGTTTTGCTTTCTAACACTACTTCTAAAGAAAAAATAAAGACGTTCTTGATTTGGGGAACGGCGATATTGGCATTGGGCTTTGTTATGGATTGGATGAATATTACCCCCATTATCAAACGCATAGCAACTTCTTCGTTTACCTTAGCATCTGGTGGCTTTGCGGTCTTGGTATTGGCTCTGTTCTATTGGTGGATTGATGTGAAGCAAAATCGTAAAAAATGGCTGAATATATTTGCTGTAGTCGGCACCAATTCTATTTTTATCTACCTGTTTGCCGAAACTGTCGGCGTACAGTGGTTTCGTGATTTCGGTCACATTTGGACTGAAGGAATATTATCACCTCTAGGCATACCTGAAAATTGGATCGCCGTTGTCAATGCTCTTTTCGTGCTATTCATCTTTTGGTACCTTACCTACTTCTTGAATAAAAAGAAGGTCTACTTTAAGATATAATAAGAAATGTGACGCTTGTGCTTAGAGAGCATACGAATCCGACCGAAGGGTTGGTACTATAAAATCGTATTTCTTGAAAAACCTATGCCTTATAGGTTTTATGAACATTAAATATCGACAAGCGGCCATAACACTATGGCCGCTTGTTGATATAGTACCATATACAGACCAGATAGTCGGTCAGAGAAGGGTTATACCATTCTCGAATTACCTCTTCAAAGGGTCGGCATTTTCCAAATAAATGGCATTTTCCAATTTTTTTGATAATTTTTCGAAGAACAGTTGTTCTGCATGAAATTGCCAATCAAAATTTAAAGACTGGTTCGCCAAATGGTGATGATGGTCTTGATCCAATATATAACCTTTTGGTTTGTTTAAGATTCGAACCTTACTATACACCAGTTCAAATTGCGCACGTAAATCGGTAAATTCTCCCTGAAGTACTCGTAATTTATTAACAGCTTCTATTTCTTCTTCTGTTGTTTTTGAAGTGTCATACGCTTTTAACGCCAATAAGGTCTTGGGTGCAAATTGAGCCATTTTGTATACTTGCTCATACACCTCAAGGGTATAGGAGTTGCGAATCGCTTTTTCTTTCGCATAAGTGATTTTGGAGGATATACTATCATTTTCACCTAAATAAATAGCGGCCTGAGCGAGCCTATCTGCATATGTTATACTCCATTCACCCTTTGCATCTTTGTTTGGTAGGGCAATAACGCCTTCCTCCAAAGGCTTATCCATCGATTTTAAAAAGTTACGTTTGTCTCCTTGTAGCAGGGCATTTTTCCAAAAAGCGGATGGGCCTTCTACCTGATCTATAAATGCAAAACCTGTATTTGCCAAGGCATGAGAGAACTCACGTTGTCGATACGCTGATTTTATAGCTTCCTTAGTTCTCTTATCACCTGACCAGGTGTATTCCGCAAAGGCGATTATTCCCCTTATATAGAGTTCAAAATGCGGTGAGTCATCGTCCCATAAGGTTAATAATAATCCGTTTAGACCACTATTTATTGAGTTTACGGCAAAAGACCTGATATTTTCCATATTACTTTCCTGCTCGGGCATCATAACCCAACGGGTTTGACCGGCGGTTGCACCCATTACCTTAAGATCATGGCTTCTGAACCATTCCATGGCTTTTATATTGCCTAAAGCCCCGGGTGATTTATAATTCCAACGCATATAGATGCAATTCTTCGGAAATTTATCTAAAAATGCCAGTAATTTGTGTTCATTTTCTTCCCAGACCTTATCTACTTCGGCCTGTGTTAGTTCTGGTTGAAACATAGGCTTGTATACATCGCCTTGTTTTAGGGGCATATCGTCCCAAAAAATGGGGGTGCGCCCATGCTCCGCAGCAAAATCGGCTACTTTATTTAACCAATCCAATTGCAGTTCTAAGGCAGATTTTCCACTATTTCTACCCGTAGTATGAACCTCATCGCCACCTACATGTAGATATTTTCCGTGAGGCGTGGCTTCTATGGCATCGAGATACAAATCAAACTGTACCTCATAGGTCTTTGGATTAAGAGGGTCAAAGGCCCAGTCGCTTGTAGGGTCATCGCGTAGCTCATAATACTCAGGGTGTTTCAAAACAAAAGAGGCATGCCCTAGCCCTTGTATTAACGGACTTATCTCGATATTTCGCTCTTTGGCATAATCGCTGATCTTTTTCCATTCGGCTATAGATATGGCATCAGATGAGGCGACTTTAGGTTGACGTACATACCCTAATTTATCTTCCATTTCAGCAATAATACCGTTTACCTTATAACTCGCCAATTTGTCGATAAGGCCATAATAATAGGACGTTTTTTCTAAATGATGTTTTATATCTAAATGTATGGCCCTGTAGGCAAGTAATGGGTAGTCCTTTATAGAGCACAAGGGTAGGTTTACCTGCTGCTCTTGGGCATCGACCATCAGTTGTTCCAAGGTCTTGAACCCGTAGAAAAGCCCTGCCTCGTCTTTTCCAATAATGGTAATTTGATTTTCTGAAATATTCAAGGTATACCCTTCGGCCCCTACATCAATGGTGCCATCAATATTGAATACCAATTGGGCATCTGAAGTATCTTGGGTAGATTGTAGGGTATTTAATTCAGCACTAAGCACAGGGAGGTCTACGCCTTCATGAGCATAATAATGATTGACATCCTCATAATTCAAAGTACTTACCCCTGTAATATTGAATTCTTGGGGTAGTGGTAATACCTTAAAATCACCTTGTTTTTTAGTGGTTTGGGTGCAGGAAAGCAAAAAAGTAAGTGAAAAGAACACTAGTAAAATTTTCTTCATTTTTTTAAATTAGAACAGTTTTGTATTATTGTTATCATAATTTTATCAAATGGTTTTCTATAAATCTTCAGGGTATTTTCCGGCGACCGTCCATCCGCCATCTACAGGAATGGTCTGCCCGTTAATATGTGCAGCTTCTTCAGATAGCAGAAAAAGACAAGTCTTGGCAATATCTTCTGGCTTGCCTACCATACCACGGGGAATCAATTTTCCCCATATGCCTTTGTAATCAGGCTGTTCATTTTGGGTACGTTCGGTCAAGGTGGCCCCAGGAGCTATGGCATTAACGGTAATTTGGTAAGGGCCCAATTCATAAGCAAGATTGCGGGCCAGCATTTGTAGTGCTGCCTTGGTCATCGAGTAGGCCGTTAGGTGATGATACGCCTGAATACCTACTTGAGAAGACATCATAATCATTCTACCCCCATTGTTCTGTTTTATCATTTCTTTTGCCGCTCTTTGCGCCAAAAAGAAGGCTCCTTGTAGATTAAGTTGCATCACTTTCTGAAAAGATTCAAGGGAGAATTCAAGAAAGTCACCAAAAAGGGTAATACCCGCATTGGGGACCACAAAATCGATTTTTCCGAAATTCTCCAAGGTGAAATCTACCATTCTATCAATCGTGGACAGGCTACCGGCATCACCCCAAAAAGAAAGACAGCTCCCAGGATGTAACTTGTCTAGAGTCGATGCCGCTTTATTGGCCAGTTCTTGATTAACATCATTCAATACTACATTCGCTCCTGCTTTCAACAACAATTCGCAAATGGCATAACCAATACCTTCTCCTGCTCCGGTAATAATGGCGACTTTATCTTTAATTCCTGAATAGCGCATCAAAAATCTTTGAAATAGGTTATTGGAGTTCCTTTGACTTTGGGCTTGTATGAGAACAGACCACCACTCAGGGGAAATTTACTTTGTTGTTCATGGCTAAGTCCACTTCTTGCCGTTGTAATATACAAAGTATCCAAATCTTGACCTCCAAAACAACAAGAAGTAACATGTGGTGCATCAACTGATATTTTTTCTACCACTTTAGCAGTTTTTGGATCCCAGCGGCGCACACAGCCATCGCCCCAATGCGCTATCCACAACATACCTTCGACATCGATGCACATGCCATCGGGGCTACCAAAGTCTTTAGGCACTTCAATAAGCGTTTTTTTGTTGGATATGGTACCGCTTTCTATTTCAAAATCGTAAACAAAGACCTTATGTGTAGTACTGTCAATGTAAAAAAAGGTTTTATGGTCAGACGACCAGGCCATACCGTTGGAAATGGTTGTATTCGAAATTTTCACCCTAGCCTTTATATCTTGGGTTACCCTGAATAAATTGCCGGTATTTGGTACAAATTCCTTGTGCATGCTACCAATCCAGATGCTGCCTTTTGGGCCCACTTTTGCGTCATTATAGCGCATTTTTGAATCGCTATTCTCCAATACCTTATGCCTTGTCAATGCTTCGGTTTTACAATCAAAACTTGCCAGACCTGATTCCAAGGCCAATATAATGTCGCCCTTTTCAGTGGGTAGGGCTGCTCCTAGCATTTCCTTAAATTCCCATTTGACTCTTTCTTTGGTGAGTGTATTGCATTGATGTAGTTTTTTACCTTCGATATCTACCCAAAACAATAACTGTTTACGCCAGTCCCAGACCGGGCCCTCGCCCAAAATGGCCTTGTCATTATACAATAGAACGGCTTTTTCGATATTAATTTCTGACATAGTGCTAAAAATAATTTTGGTAGAAAGTTACGGCTTTCTTGAAAATGGTAGAAGTTTTATAGCCAACTCATCGTAGTGGCTAATTTTTGGTTTTAGAATGATTTAAGGCGGCGCCTACTCCAAAATAGCGCTATATTTTGAGGCGTCACCTAAAAGTTCTGTGGCCGCCAAAATAGCCTCATCGTTTTTAAGATAATGTTCGTAAAGCCCCTCACGGTAGAAATAGCGCTTTATAATCTCGTCCTCAATATTTTTTTGAATACTCTTTTGATAGGTTTTTAGTGCTGTAATTTTACTTTTATCGATAGCCAAGAGTACCTTTTTAATATCACTTTCAATGGCATCGTTGAAAATAACTTCTTCACGATTAATCAGCGTTTCTTTCAACACTTTTTCGGTCTTGGTCTCAAAAGAAAAATCACCTTGTGACACATAGTTTATGAAGTTTTGGAAGTCATTGTCTGAGAACGTATAATCCTGTAGGTCGATAAGGGTATTTTTATAGTAATAATCAGTTGCAAAATCAAAGATTATATTGCTTTTCATCAGCGCATTAATCAGTTCGTTCGATTTAGAAGTAGTAATTTCAATATCAGGTAATACCCCGCCACCATCTTGTACCTTACGCCCGTTGCGGGTGGTAAAGTCGTTAAAGGTCGTATTCTTTACCGCATGGCCGGCCTTGTCACGGTTCCAATAATCAAGAGATTGTATACATCTTCCTGAAGGGGTATAGTAGCGACTAATTGTTACTTTTAATTGTGTGCCGTAGGTCAATTTCATTGGGCGTTGTACAAGGCCTTTACCAAAGCTACGTGCTCCCATGACTACTGCGCGATCTAGATCCTGCAATCCGCCAGAAACAATTTCGCTTGCAGAAGCGCTATTACCGTTCACCAAAACTACCAAAGGTATCTCGGTGTCTACGGCTTTGTTTTTGGTCTTATATGTTTTGTTGAATTTTTTGACCTTGGATTTGGTTGTAACAATCAATTCGCCTTTGGGTACAAAAATATTAGTTACGTTGATGGCTTCCGACAAGAGTCCGCCAGGGTTTCCGCGTAGGTCTAAAATAATTTTTTCGGCCCCTTTTCCCTTGAGGTCGATAAGTGCTTCCTTGGTTTGTCTTGATGCTTTTGAATTGAATTTTGCCAAAACAATATAGCCCGTTTTATCGTCGACCATTTTGTAAAAGGGAACGGCATCTATCTCAACGCCCGCCCGAGTAATAGTTGTTGTTTTGCTTTCACCCTGCCTAATATAGTTGACGGTAACGCTGGTATTTTTCGCCCCCTTCAAAAGTTCACTGGCATTGTCATCAAAATCAGCTACTTTGATATCTCCTATTTTTATAATTTCGTCACCTGCTTTTAGCCCTGCCTTGTCTGCAGGATACCCTTTATAAGGCTCAACGACCAAAAGCTTGCTTTTATAGGAACGCACCACGGCGCCTATGCCCGAATATTCTCCTGCGTTATTTATTTTAAAAGCCTCAACATCTTGTTCATTCAGAAATTTGGTATAGGGATCCAATTCGCCCAACATATTTTTGATGGCTGTATCCATCAATTCGGCAGGATTGGTCTCATCTACATAATTCATATTGAGTTCCTTAAAAAGGGTCGTGAATATTTCAATTTGCTTTGCAATTTCGAAAAAATCACTTTTAAAACTGCTGCCTACTGCTAAAAAAATAATCGCAAGAACAGGAATTATAAGCTGCTTTTTAAAGGATTTTTGTGTCATCGGTATTTTTTATGAATTTTTTTAAGAGCGTCTGTACATTTTTCTCTACAGCGACGTATGTTGGCAGCTCCTTACCAAGGTATAAAAATAAAAACGCAAAGCCGCCTTCACTATTGTTTAAAACAAGGTGTTTGTTGAGGCGATACGCTTCACGCAACAATCTTTTGATACGGTTTCGATCTACCGCACTTTTAAAGTTCTTTTTCGGTACGGCTACTCCAACTTGAAATTTCACCGATGTAGGCAGTTCAGATTTTAGGTATAGGAGCTTTACAGGATAGTTTGAAATACTTTTTCCTTCAGCGAATAACTTTTCAAATAGTTTTTTACTCTTTAGTTTTTCTTTTTTAGGGAATGAAAACATAAGATGGGCTCCTTATTTTGGGTTTTAGCCCTTAGGAATATCCCAAGGGCAACTCCGTTTTAGAAAAATGTTGGGCCAATCATTCTTCAGAGGCCTGCCATATATTGTTATCGGCATTTATATCAGCCATCAAATGTGAGGGGTCGATTTGAATGCCTTTTATGCTGCTCAATGCTTTATCCAATACAAACTCGTAGGTAGAAAAAGCCCAAGGCCAGTCTTTTAAGACGGTTCGTTTGATATTAGGAAATGGATTTTCTTTTTCTCCACGCATCATGCGTAGGGCGGTATAAAAAGTTTCCTGTGTGCCGTCTTTATAAAGCACTACTATATCTAAAGGCATGGGCATAAGGCCAATACGCTCAAGGGTTACACTAGTCTTATCGCCATTCGCAACCACCTTTTTAATAGCATAATCGATAGTGTTGGTCGTCTGTGTCCAATCGGTCAAATACCAGTCGAGTTCCATGCCCGAAACTTTTTCGGCAGTTCTTTTAATATCATTCGGAACAGGGTGTTTGAATTTAAAATCTTCATAGTATTTTCTAAGGGTCTCCATCAGCTTGTCTTGCCCAATGATATATCCGAGCTGCGTCAAAAATATAGCACCCTTGCTATAGGCTGAAATTGAGTAAGGCATATTGGCATCATAGCGGTCAGAATGCGTCGTCTGTGGCTGTTCCTTACCTGAAGTTGCTAAATAATAATAGCCTTTGTAGGTGCCTTCAAACGGATTTTTAGTTTCCCTCTTCATAATCTCTTTCATGCAAAGGGTAGAAATAAAAGAAGTAAAGCCTTCATCCATCCACTCATGTTTGGCCTCATTGGTTGCCAGTATATGTTGAAACCAAGAATGGGCCATTTCATGGGCCGTAACGCCGACTAGGCTACCTAACTTGCGCCCCCCCGTTATCAGTGTCGCCATCGCATATTCCATGCCGCCATCTCCCCCCTGAATTACCGAGTATTGATTGTACGGATATTCACCTATATTTTTGTTGTAAAAATGCATCATATCAGCTGTTTTCGGCTGTAATTTTTTCCAATTCTCAATGATAGAAGCATCATTTTTATACAGAAAATGTAGCATGGGGCCATCTTCAAGCTGTAAGGTATCATGAATATAGTCTGGGTCCGCCGCCCACATAAAATCGTGTACCATAGGTGCCTTAAAGTGCCAGGTTAATGTTTTGCCCCTCTGCTTTTTCACTTTACTGCCGGGTGCTTCATAGCCATGACCTATTTCTTGGGCATTCTGTAAATAACCACTTCCACCAACAGTATAATTCTTGTCTAAAGTTAATTTAACATCAAAATCACCCCAAACGCCATGAAACTCTCGTGCGATGTATGGGTCGGCATGCCAGCCCTCAAAATCGAATTCTGCTAGTTTAGGATACCATTGACTCATAGACAGTGCTACGCCATCTGCACTGTTTCTTCCCGATCTACGGATTTGTATAGGTATTTGACCTTTAAATTGTAGGTCAAAAGTGGTTTTCCCGCCAGATGGTATTGGCTGAGCCAGTTCAACAACCAAAATGGTGCCTTCCTCATTAAAATCTACATCTGCACCATTCTGTTTCAATGAAACAATATGTAAGTAACCCATTTCACTTTCAGAAAGTGCGGCTATGCGACTGCTCTTGTCTTCATTCGTCATTCGGCCATCTGGATCTTCAATACTCTGGAGGCGGGCATCCATTTCGCTTCCGGCTTGAAAAGCATTAAAATATAGGTGATAATAGACTCTAGTCAGTTCATCAGGCGAATTATTAGTATAAATTAATTTTTGGGTGCCTGTATATTGATAGCTTTTTACATCGATTTTTACATCCATGGTATAATCTACATGCTGCTGCCAGTACCCTGTATTGTTTTGGGCGTTTATGCTGCCCATAATGATGAAACACAGGCCAAGAATGCCCTGAAATAATACTTTTTTAACGTTCATATACTAGATTTTTATTTTTCCGCTACTTACGCCTTTTGCCATTATTAGGGCATTATATGCATTTACAATTTTTCCTGATTTTGAAATTTTGGCAAGGGTGCTATTTTTTGAGGCATCGCCCCCTAATATAATAGCTGTCTTAATAGCTAAACCAGATTGCATAATAATTTTTTTTACCTGTGATGCTGTTAACATCGGATATTGCGATCTTATCAGAGCAGCTACCCCAGCTACTGCGGGCGCAGCCATAGAGGTGCCTCCTAAAGTATCATATTTATTGTTAGGTACTGTAGAATAGATTTTACCTCCTGGGGCGAAAACATCAACATTAATAATACCGTAATTAGAAAAAGAAGCGACCATTTCAGAACCATAGTTGTAATCTAAGGCCCCAACGGTCAATACATTATCTGCAATCTCCGGACCGTTGTTCACTTGATCATTAGGAAAATTGGGCTCATCAGGACTATCAAGGTTGGCACCGTCATTGCCGGCCGCGTGTACAATAAGTACATCTTTTTCAGCAGCATACCGTATAGCATCGTATACCCATTCTGCCTTAGGGGAGAATGATTTCCCAAAACTGGCATTGATGATCTTGGCACCATTGTCAACCGCATAGCGTATGCCCAAGGCTATATCTTTATCATATTCATCGCCATTGGGTACTGCCCTGATACTCATTATAGCAACATTGTTCGCAACTCCCTTCGCTCCCTTGCGATTGTTGCGTTCTGCGGCGATGATCCCCGCCACGTGTGTACCATGACTTTCGTCTTCAGACCTACTTTGGGGGTTTCCGTTGCCGTATTTGGTGTCTGTAATATCATAAGGATCATCCCCTACGATTTTTCGACCGTCAAAATCTTTATTGAGGTTATAGTTCAATTGGTCGGCAAAATGTTCGATACCGCCTTCTAACTCTTCGAAGACTTCAGGAATATCCTCGGCGAAAGTATACATCTGCATTAATAGGCCAAGGTGCTGCTTCATGGCCTGGTCATCGGATTGTATGCCTGCTACATCTTTTTTGGTGTAACTGACCTTATCAAGATGCTTCTTTACGGCAATATCTGCATTTTTTACAGACTGTAAAATTTGTTCGTACCGTTCTTTGTTCTCTTGGGCCTTTTTATAATCTGCATCTAGTTTTGTTCTTGCTTTAGATTGCATTGCCGCATCGCCTTGTTTTAATCTAAGGATCCGGGCGAATTCTAATTGCTCATTATACGATTCTCCCAAAAAATTATAGCCGTGAATATCGTCAATATACCCGTTGTTGTCATCATCTATGCCGTTTCCGGGTTTTTCGCCTTTGTTCGTCCATAGAACCCCGTCTAAATCTTCGTGTTTAAGGTCTATACCAGAATCCAATACGGCCACAATAACTTTTTGACCTTTTTTAGAGCCAATAATTTTTTTGTAGGCTTTGTCAACGCTCATTCCAGGAATGGTATCGGTAATAAGATCTAAATGACCCCAATTTTTTTTCTCGTTTTCGGTAAGGTCTGAAATCTTGAGCGGAATGGCATCGATATTTTCTACGGGAGTGGTTACCAAGGCCGTTGCACCGCAGCCCATTAATAGAATGGATACCGAAAAGACTACTACTGATTTGGATAATTTGATTGTCATATATATTACTTATAGTTAGTGTAAGCCTTGTTCTAATACCCTGAAAAGGGGCGCTAAGACAAGGTGTTTATTTCTAGCAGTGGGTTTAAGCTGCCTATGCCGTCAGGCAGGCTCGCATATAGTTAGTTTACTTACTAATGCCTTACCCTGCGTTTGTGTTGAGCTTGTTGATTAATTTGTTGGTCGCTTTTGAAAAACGTAACTTTTTATGTGTACTAATGTGTTCTCGTATAAAATGCGCCCGCAAACAAAGCAGGAAAACTTTCAAAACAACCCCGATCGGCCATTGTTACAAAGCAGGTCATTCCATTTTTGCCGCCAAAGGTAATATTAGAAGGTTTTTTGCCTTTTAATTGCACCTCATTCAAAAATTTTCCTTCAGGGGTCATAATAACCACTGTACCCTTATCATAACGGGCGATATACAAATTGCCCATGGCATCACAGCGCATGCCATCCATACCAAATTCATCAAAGGCAAAAAATTTGGTCTTGTTCGATAGGCTTCCGTCATTGTTGATATCATATTGCCAAATATTGCGTTGCACTGATTCGTTTACATAGAGTTTTGTGCCATCAGGGCTCACTTCGATGCCATTGGTAGTGCCCATGCCTTCTTCCAATAGTATAATTTCTTGAGATTTAGTAACCATCCAAATTCGGCCCGTACTCTCTTTCCAATTGGGATCGCTGAGGTAGATGGTGCCATTCGGAGAAATGGCTAGATCGTTCGGCTGGCTCATTTCAGGATTATGGGCCCAGACTATTGGGGTTGTTGTTCCCTTTTTAAGCTGATATACATTGTGGCCTACGTAATCTGCGATGTACATAGTGCCATCACTATCAAAACGGATGCCATTGCCTATACTTTTTCCTGGTAATTTTAGAAAAATACTTCCTTCACCGTTTTCAGATACAATACCAATGGAGCCTTCTTCCTTAAAATTAACAGCATACAAATTTCCATCTAGATCAACAGCCGGCCCTTCTATGCCTTTGGTAAATGAGAATTCAGGCGTAAAATCAGCGCTTTGTATTTTTTGCGCTTTGCAGGAAGAAAGTACTATTCCCGAAAAAATTACAAAAAGCAGTATAAGGGGTGATTTATTCAAAAATGTCATTAAAGGTATGTGTGTTATTGAGCCGCACTCCTTTTGGGGTATGGTGTACTGTACAAAGTTCATGGTGTGCATCGTGTTCAAAAAATAAATAATAATTGTTTTCTACAGCCTGCTTCAAAAATACTTCTTTTTCGGTTAAAGTAAGCAATGGCCGTGTATCATAGCCCATAATATAAGGTAAGGGTATATGGCCTACGGTAGGAATCAAATCGGCCACAAAAACCAAGGTTTTTCCCTTATAACGTATATGCGGCAGCATCTGTTTTTCGGTATGGCCATCGACAAAAAGTATGTCGAAACCGAGTTCCGATTTGGATAGCAAAGATTTATTTTCTTGAGCTATAAATTGCAATTGACCACTTTCTTGCATTGGCAGAAGATTCTCTTTTAAGAATGATGGCCTTTCGCGTACATTGGGTTTTGTGGCCCATTTCCAATGATTTTGGTTTGACCAGAACCTTGCGTTTTTAAAGGCAGGTTCATAGCCTGTACGGTCTTTGTTCCATTGAATGCAACCGCCACAGTGATCAAAATGTAGATGGGTCATGAAAATATCGGTAATATCATCGCGCTGAAAACCGATTTTTGCCAAAGAGGCATCTAAGGTATGGTCTCCCCAGCGGTAATAATGTCCGAAAAACTTGTCAGACTGCTTATCGCCCATACCGGTATCGATTAAAATCAACCGATTACCATCTTCTATCAATAGACTTCGCGCGGCGACATCAATTAAATTATTGGTATCAGATGGGTTGGTTTTTTGCCAAATGCTCTTGGGTACAACGCCGAACATGGCGCCCCCATCCAATTTAAAATTTCCGGTCTCGACTGGGTATAGTTTCATTCAAATATTGAATCAGCATGCAAATTAAGAAAAGGAAAAGGGATACTTGTGCTGTTTTAGCCTTTTTAACAATTCATTCAAATTTTAATCCCGACAGTGGGTTTAGCCTGCCTGCTCGCGAGGCAGTTCCCCGGTGTCTTCGTGCGATTGAAGGGCCTGTATCGTTCCGATAGCAATCGGAATAAAATAATATTTTCGGAAGTATACTTCGTGTGGCTGCCTCGCCATCAGGCAGGCTTGTGCCGAGGTCTTTGATTTGGGTAAGGGTAATAATCAGTTTAGCTATATGCAAGGAGTTATTTAATTGAGATAAGATAGTCCTAATAGAAAAAGCTAAAAGATTTTAACTTTTAACGGATTTCGTTTTTTTGAAAAACGTATATTAACCACATCAATCATCTTTTAATCTAAAATCTATGGATACCAACAATGCTACACCTGCTTCAGGAATCAAAGGATTAAAGGAAAATTGGCGCAATGACCTCTCTGCAGCTTTAAGCGTATCGCTGGTTGCGCTACCGTTGGCATTGGGTATTGCCGTTGCTTCGGAGGTGTCTCCGATGGCCGGAGTTTTATCTGCAATTATCGGTGGTGTGGTAACCACATTCTTTAGGGGAGGGCACTTGGCAATTAACGGCCCTGCGGCCGGATTGATTGCAGTAATTTTAGGAGGTCTTGTAGTACTCGATGGAAATATAAATTATGTTTTAGCAGCTATTGTAGTTGCAGGGGGCATTCAAACTATAATGGGGTTTCTTAAAATGGGACGTTTTGCCAAGTTGTTACCTTCGTCTGTTCTACATGGTATTTTGGCCGCGATTGGCGTAATTATTTTCGCGAAACAGGCACATTATGCACTAGGAACCACTTCCGATGCTAAATCTACCATAGGAACCTTGCTCGATATTTTTTACAAACTACCTGATGCTAATCCTTTTGTTTTTTTGGTTGCATTGATCGGCATTTTGGTTCTTGTCTTTTATAGAAAGATCAACTACAAGTTTATTAGAATAATTCCGGCACCTATGTGGGTTTTGCTGTTGGCCTTACCTATTGTCTTCGGATTTGATTTTTTCAATGAACACAGTATTTCTTTTTTCGGAAAAGCATACACCATTGGGCCAGAATTACTTATTGATATTCCGGCCAATCCGCTAGATAGCATAATGCATCCTGATTTTGGGATGATTGGCACCACCGCTTTTTGGCTCACAGTATTGTCAATTACCATGATCGCCTCGGTAGAGACTTTGGCCAGTGCCCGCGCCGTTGATAAGCTAGACCCATATAAACGCACCACTAATCTGAATAAGGACTTAGTAGGGGTAGGCCTTAGCACTATGGTTTCTGGAGCGCTGGGCGGACTTCCGATTATTACTGTAATCGTAAGAAGTACGGTAAATGTAAATAGCAATGCCAAGACCAGATGGTCGAATTTTTATCATGGAATATTTCTTATCCTCTTTGTGCTTATTTTGGCGCCAGTTTTAAGAAGTGTCCCCTTAGCTGCCTTGGCGGCAATTTTGGTTCATACAGGCTTTAAATTAGCTTCACCCACAGTATTTAAACACGCCTACGACCAAGGTGTTGAGCAATTGTTATTCCTTTGTTCTACGCTGATTATCACCTTATTTACAGATTTGCTTTATGGTATCGTGGGAGGAATCCTAATTACGCTAGTACTACATATGTTATTGGCCAAAGTAGGCTTTATAGGTTTCTTCAAAATGATTTATAAATCTGGTTCTAAAGTATATCATTTAGAAGACGGCACCTATGATGTTAAACTGAAAGGAATCGCCAATTTTTTATATGCATTACAGCTTGATAAATTGTTAGAGGAGATTCCTATGGGGTCTACCGTACATATCGACATGGCCCAAACGCGTCTGGTAGATTTATCAATAATGGAAAACATAATTGAATTTAAGCGCATACATGACAACAATGGGGGAGATGTAAAGCTAATCGGGTTAGACAATCATGCCTCTTCCACAAGTCATAACCGAGCCTTGAAAATTATTACGGGCCGCATAAAAAAACGGATTACAAAACGTCAGATACGTTTACTAAGGTTGGCCAATGCGAATGGTTGGTCTTTTGAACGCGATGTAGATTGGAATACTTCATATCTAAGAAATTTTCACTTTTTTGACTCGCGCCCCATCGAAATGAAAAGCAATTCTCTGCAGGGGCAAGATGTGGAAAACAATGCGCAATGGGAGATTGCGGATATTGTATTTGATGAAGGGGCAATGCTCGCCCTTGAAGTATATCAAACCACGGTTCAAATTGTCCGTTTGCCATCTCCAATACCCCGATTTATTATAGATAAGGAAGGACTCTTCAATAAAATTTTTAATCAAATGAAAGTATTTTCTGGAGGTGGAGGAGATATTAACTTTGTAAAATATGCCGGTTTTTCAGGTAAGTTTCATTTGAGTGGAGAAGATGAAAATGCTATCAGGGCTTTCTTTACAGAAGATCTTATCCAATTTTTAGAAAAAAACGAGATTCATCATATAGAGAGTAACGGGGAGGCCTTGATGATTTTTAAATACCTTCATATTGCCCGTACGGATGAGGTACTGAATATGCTTGCCTTTTCGTCTAATTTGTTAAAACATATGAGGTTTGGCGTTAGCAATTGAGTTGTGTAATGGGTCTTCAAAAAAACAACCACACTTTTGCGGTGTTTTGGTGTATGATATTTTTGCCTATGAACTAGGGTTTTCGACTGGCTTATTTTGGAAAAGCGTTTGATTTAAAAGCTCGATTTGAAGTTAAGAAAAACGATTTAACCTGAAAACACCATGGTCTTCGAAACGCTTATAGAAATATCATCGAATGCTACTTCGTAGTTGGCCCCAGCGACCAATTTATAGAAGTGTACCGCGGATTCTCGTTTTATCTTGTCCGCTAATAACGATTCGTCTATTTCACCACTTTCTTGTCGCCAAGTAAAAATGGAGCTCTGTTCGATTTGAATAATGCGGTGCTTTGCAATAAATTGGGCCATATAAGTTGTCATTGAGTTTGGGAAATAAGGGCAACATTAAAACACCAAATTGCCCATTTCTATGTTAAATGTGGAGAAACTGCTGGTTTCAATTATAATATACTTGTTAAAACAATAAGCTCTCTTGTTTTATTCTCTAGGGCCTTATTCAATCGAAAGGATTAAATCATCTTGTTTTACCATAGCTCCTGAATTTAAGGTAATGGATTTTATTGTACCTGAGTTTGTAGCCACAACGGTCGTTTCCATTTTCATTGCTTCTATAATGAACAATGGGTCGTTCTCTTTTATCTTTTGGCCTTTTTTAACCAATACTTTATACAAAGAGCCCTGCAACGGCGCGCCCATTTGATTTGAGTCTTCAAGATCTGCCTTTATATGCTCTTCTTTTTTAATATTAAGGGAATTATCGGCTATTTCAACGTACCTATTCTCTCCGTTAACTTTAAAAAACACCAATCGAATACCATTTTCATTGGGGTGGCTTATTGAAAGTAGCTTTACCATAATCGTTTTACCAGGTTGCAATTCAACCTGCATTTCTTCATCGGACTGCACTCCATAGAAAAAGTTTTTGGTAGGCAAATGAGACAAGCTTCCATATAACTTATGCTTATCATGGGCTTGTTCAAATACTTTGGGGTATAAACAGTACGATAAGAAATCTTCGAATTCTATGGGTCGAGTGAATCCCTTTTGAAATTTCTTTTGAAACTGTTTATATTCTAAATCAAAATCAATAGGTTTCAAATGCGCGTTTGGTCTGTTTGAATATGGTTTTTTTTCTTTTAAAACCA
>JASFYU010000074.1:0-15110 GCA_045046905.1 Flavobacteriaceae bacterium
CATATTTCCCTTGACCGGTTATCCACCTACCGATGTTGACGAGTGGAAACGAATCCTAAAAATAGTCCAAAATCATGGTTTAAACCATATGCGCTTCCATTCCTGGTGCCCGCCGGAAGCTGCTTTTCAAGCTTCAGACGAACTTGGTGTTTACCTACAGGTGGAGGCTTCGGCTTGGGCAACGATTGGCGACGGGAAACCCATTGACCAGTGGATATACAAGGAAGCTGAGGATATTATAGATACCTATGGCAACCATCCCTCTTTTGTGATGATGGCCTATGGTAACGAACCTTCGGGGAAAAATCATAAAGAATACCTCGCAAAGTTTGTGGGTCACATGAAAAAACTGGACGACCGTAGGGTCTATACCAGCGGTGCGGGTTGGCCCTTGTTGGATAATTTGGATTACTACAATCACAAAGGCCCTCGTATTCAGGGCTGGGCCGAAGAACTGAATAGTGTTATAAACGCCCGACCGCCCCAAACGGAGTTCGATTATGACAAATTGATCCAAGAAACACCCATGCCCTACGTAAGCCACGAAATGGGGCAATGGTGTGTATATCCGAATTTTAAGGAAATGTCTAAGTATACTGGGGTGCTGAAACCGAAAAATTTCGAGATATTTAAGGAATCGTTGGAGGAAAACCATATGGGCCACTTGGCCGATAGTCTGTTATTGGCCTCAGGAAAATTACAGGTGCTATGTTATAAGGCCGATATCGAGGCCGCACTTCGGACCAAGGATATGGCAGGTTTCCAGTTGCTGGACCTCCACGATTTTCCAGGGCAGGGCACCGCTCTGGTCGGTGTTTTGGACGCCTTTTGGGATGAAAAAGGCTATGTGACACCGGAAGAATTCCGGGAATTCAATAGCGTGACCGTACCCTTGGTCCGATTAGAGAAACGGATATTTCTAAACAACGACACCTTAAAAGCTTCCGTGGAAGTGGCCCATTATGGAGAAAAACCTTTGAAAGATATTACGCCAAAATGGGAACTTACCGATAAAAATGGGGACGTTTTCACCGAAGGCAATTTTCCCAAAAAAAACATTCCCATCGGCAATGGCATACAGATAGGGGATATCACAGTGAATTTGGAAAAGGCTGAAAAAGCACAAAAATTGACCCTTACCGTTCATGTGGGTGAAAATAAAAACAGTTGGGACGTTTGGGTCTATCCTTTTAAAAAAGAACCAATTGCAGACGAAAAAGAGATTCGAGTAGTTCAAAAACTGGATGTGGGCACTGTCAATTTTCTTAAGAATGGAGGCAATGTACTGCTCAATGTTACCAAGGGCGATATCGCTTCTGGAAAAGGGGGGGATATTGGCGTGGGCTTCTCCAGCATCTTTTGGAACACTGCGTGGACACAAGGACAAAAACCGCATACCTTGGGTATTTTATGCAATCCCGACCATCCTGCGCTATCTGAGTTTCCCACGGAGTATCACTCCAATTGGCAATGGTGGGATGCCATGTCGCATTCCAATGCAATTGTACTCGATGATTTCCCCCTAGAGGTAAAACCTATAGTGCGGGTAATCGATGATTGGTTTACCAATCGTAGATTGGCACTGGTTTTTGAGGTAAAAATCGGAAAAGGGAAATTGTTGGTTTCAGGAATTGATTTGCATACAAATCTGGATCAAAGACTTGAGGCCCGACAACTGCTACATAGCTTGAAAAAATATATGGCAAGTGATAAATTTGTCCCTGCAACCGAATTACAGATAGAGGAAATAAAAGGTTTATTTAATTAAAGAGGATTGATTGATAACCAGCTGCTTACTTGCGGCTAGTTTATAATTGTTTAAAAGATAATTTTGTGAAGAGAGTCAGTTTTATAGCATTCATATTTTTGATGATTGTTTTATCGGCAAATGCCCAAAGAGAGGAGCTGTCACTTGATGGAGCATGGAAATTCAAAGTGGATAAGGAATCGGTAGGTTTAACCGAAAATTGGGAAACATCAATGCCGGTTGATGCCCGCGAGGTGATGGTTCCTCACACTTTTAACATGATACCTGAACTCGAAGAGTATGCCGGTAAAGCCTGGTATCAACGGTCGTTTGATGTTCCTGAAAACTGGAAGCGAAAACAAGTAAGAATTGAATTTGAAGCTGTTTATCACGATGCCATTGTTTTTGTGAACGGAACTAAAGTGGCCGAGCACATGGGCTCGGGCTATACTACTTTTACCGTAGATGCTACTAAGGAGGTAAAAGCCGGAAAATCAAACCAATTGGTTGTGCTCGTCGATAATAGTTATTCAGAAAAAATGCTGCCCTATAAAACGTCATTCGATTGGGCCAACGACGGAGGAATTATAAGGAGTGTTAAATTGATTGCTACAGGTAGTCCATCAATACGATATGCTCATATCAATTCTACAATTAATTTTCCTGATACAACAGGGAGATTACAATTTAAAGTCAAATTATGGGAGGCTCAGATAAAATTAGCCCAGTTCGTCGTTGAGGCAAAAGATTGGAAGACAGGTGAAGTACTATTTGTCAAGGAAATAGAGGCGAAAAGGGAAGGTTTAGAATTTGAGTTCAAAATCCCTACGGGAAAGGTAAAAATGTGGGATATTTTCAAGCCTAATTTATATAACGTATCGGTTAAGATTAAAAAAGGTAAACAAATCACAGATAGCCACAACGCTCGCATTGGTTTTCGCGAAATAAAAATAAAGGGCTCAACACTTCTTCTTAATAGAAAAGCCGTTCGTTTACCCGGCATAGAATATATGCCATCGAGCCATCCAGATTATGGCAGTGCTGAACCGGAATGGGTAATGGATAGTGTCGTGAGTTTATTCAACGATTTGAACATAAAAATCACACGTTTTCATTGGCAAGTAGACAAATACTTATTGGACAAATTAGATGAAAACGGCATTTTAGTTCAAGCCGAAATCCCTTGGTGGCAAAGTCCATCCATTTTATCACCTGAATTAATAGGAACTGCAAAAATGCAAATTGGAGAAATGATTGAACGTGATTACAATCATCCTTCAATATTTGCATGGGGCGTTTGCAATGAGGTATGGAGTGAACGTCCTAGCCAAGTTACCGTTCTGAAAGAATACGCAGAAGGCCTTGACACTTCGAGGTTTATTAATGTAGTATCAAATAATATTTTTGAAGATAAAGAAAATGATTTGTCTTTGCGTGGGGATATTCCTACTTGGAATGAATATATAGGTACTTGGCACGGCGAGCAATCAGAAGATTTACCTAAGCATTTTGATGTTGTTGAAGGGGTGTTAAAAGGAAGGCCTTTATTAATTACTGAACATGGCCTATGTGAACCTAGATTTATTGGGGGCGATAAAAAACGAATTACCGAAATGATTTATCATTATACCCAATGGGCAAAACAGCCCTATATCATCGGCTGTATTTATTTTAGTTTGAACGATTACCGTACTCAAATGGGGGAAGATGGCGCAGGTAAATATAAGGCGAGAATTCACGGACTTACCAACATGTATTTTGATAAAAAAACATCGTATAGCGTTTATAAAAAGCTCACGCGACCTATTGAAATTCTAAATGTCAAAAAAATCAATGACACGACTGTAGAAATAGAGTTGTTTAATAGGGACGATCTTCCTTCCTATAGAATCGAAGGTTTTAAAATTAGTTATATGGATGTTAAAGGGACTGAGAAACAGATGGATATTCCGATAATGGAAGCAGGAACCAAATTGACTTTTACCTTAAAAAATGTCGCTGAAAGATTTCAATTTAACGTAATATCTCCACACGGAACCGTGGTTAATGGCTACCCAATAGACAATTAAAAACTATATCAAAAAAAGAAGTTGATACTTATAATACAAAAATAACATTACGAATATGAGTTCAGTAAAAGCTTGGAAAGACAAAATAACTATCCCCACCTATGAAGTCGGGTTGCCGGAAAAATACCCTGTTTTCTTGGACAAACGTGTATATCAGGCAAGTAGTGGCGTTGTTTATCCACACCCCGTTGTAGAACACATCAACGATGAAAAAGTGGATAAGGAATGGGATGCCGTCTTTATCGAAAACGACTATATCAAAATTATGGTGCTTCCGGCCTTGGGCGGAAGGATCCAGATGGCCTACGATAAAATACAGGAGCGGCATTTTGTCTATTATAACCACGTAATCAAACCTGCCTTGGTAGGTCTTACCGGACCCTGGATCTCCGGCGGCATCGAATTCAATTGGCCGCAACACCACCGCCCCAGCACCTATGATCCAGTCGACTATTCCATTGAAGAAAACGAGGATGGCAGCAAAACGGTTTGGGTCAGCGAGGTAGAGCGCATGTTCCGTACTAAGGGTATGGCAGGTTTCACCCTACATCCCGATAAGGCATATCTTGAAATAAAAGTGCAACTCTATAATCGCACCCCCCATCCACAGACCTTTTTGTGGTGGGCGAATCCGGCCGTTGCCGTAAACGATCATTACCAGTCAGTTTTTCCGCCGGACGTGAACGCGGTCTTTGACCACGGTAAACGGGATGTCTCCGAGTTTCCAATTGCAAAAGGCAAATACTACAAGGTGGACTACTCCCCAGGAACTGATATTTCCAGATATAAGAACATTCCCGTACCTACTTCATACATGGCCATAAACTCGGATTACGATTTTGTCGGTGGCTATGAAAATGATTCCAAAGGCGGATTGCTGCATGTTGCGGATCATCATGTATCCCCTGGAAAAAAGCAATGGACCTGGGGTAATGGCGATTTTGGAAGAGCATGGGATAGAAACCTGACCGATAATGACGGCCCTTACATAGAGTTGATGTGTGGCGTCTATACCGACAATCAGCCCGATTTTTCTTGGATGCATCCTTATGAAGAAAAAAGCTTTAAGCAGTACTTTATGCCCTACTATAATGTAGGTGTTGTAAAGAATGCTACCAAAGATGCTTTATTAAATTTAGAGGTAGAAGATAAGAAAGCTACTGTAAAAGTACATGTTACTTCAACATATTTTAATAGTAAAATTATTTTGTCGTCTTCCAATACAGTATTCTTTGAAGAAACTCAGGATTTAAGTCCAGAAATTGGTTTTGAAAAAACAATAGCTATAAATGAAACGCTATATGAAGACCTTACAGTAAAAGTTTTAGACTCTAAAGGAGATGTTTTAATTGCTTGGTCTCCAGAGAAGTCAGAAATTGGCGAGATTCCAGATCCAGCAAAAGCGGCAAAACAACCTAATGAAATCGATAGCGTAGAGCAATTATATTTAAGAGGTTTACATTTAGAACAATACAGACACGCTACTTATGAGCCAACCGCATATTATTTAGAAGCTCTTTCTAGGGAACCGAATGATGTACGTTGCAACAATGCCATGGGGTTATGGAATTTGAAACGGGCAAAATTTGAAACTGCTTTAGCGTATTTTGATAAAGCCATTGATACTTTAACAGAACGTAATCCAAACCCTTACGATGGCGAATCTTATTTTAACCGTGGTCTTGCCCTTAATTTTCTAGGTAGAAAAGATGAAGCGTATGGCGCGTTTTTCAAATCGTGCTGGAATGCTGCGTGGCAAGATGCAGGTTACTTTAATTTAGCTCAAATAGATTGTTCTAAAGGAAATCTTGACAAAGCATTAGAGCTAGTAAACAAAGCCCTTATTAAAAACTGGCACAATCATAAAGCACGTCATTTAAAAATTATTATTCTGCGTAAAAAAGGAAAATTACAAGAAGCAGAACAATTAATAAAAGATTCTTTAGCTATAGATAATTTTAATTTTGGAGCACTTTATGAGAAATATCTTTTAAGTAAAAACCCAGCAGATCTTAAAAACTTAAAAGCCCTTTTAAGAGACTATGCCCATAACTATATAGAATTTTCTTTAGATTATGCACAGGCAGGTCAGTTTGAAGAAGCCATAAACTTGATAAGTCTTTTTATAGAAGATAAAACAGAAGTCTATCCCATGGTACCCTATTTCTTAGGTTGGTATCATGAACAAAATGATGATTTGGCATGCGCACAAACATATTATCAAGAAGCTCAAAAAATGCCCAAAGATTATTGTTTCCCCAACCGTTTAGAAGAGGTTGTAGTATTGCAATCCGCAATTCGAAATAATCCTTCAGATGCAATGGCACCTTACTATCTTGGTAATTTTTGGTATGCATCGAAGCAGTATCAAGATGCACAGGAATGCTGGGAAACTTCGGCAAAGTTAGATGATACCAATGCGATTTGTCATCGGAACCTGGCCCTACTATATTACAACAAGACAGACCAAAAAGATTTGGCACGAAAACATCTTGAAAAGGCATTCACTTTGGATGGAGAGAATGCCCGACTGTTAATGGAGCTTGATCAGTTGTATAAAAAGTTGAATATCTCCATAGAAGAACGTCTGCGATTATTAGAGAAAAACCTTGCTTTGACCGAGTCCCGAGATGACCTGTATTTGGAACGGATTTCCCTGTATAGTTTTATGGGTCAATACAAGAAGGCCCTAAGTCTAATTGAACAAAGAAAGTTCCATCCATGGGAAGGCGGTGAAGGAAATGTGCCGTTTCAATATATTACCGTGAATGTTGAGCTTGCCAAACAGTATATCAAGGAAGAGAAATACGAGAATGCTATTGGGCACCTTGTAGCTGCACAAGTATATCCTCATAATTTAGGAGAGGGAAAACTTTTTGGGACACAAGAAAATGATATCCATTATTGGTTGGGCTGTGCGTATAATAATCTGGGAAAGGAAGCCTTGGCTAAAGAAAGCTGGGAAAATGCATCCGAAGGTTTGAGCGACGCAAGCCCGGCTATGTTCTATAATGACCAGCAACCCGATAAAATCTTTTATCAAGGCCTGGCCTTGATAAAACTTGGCAGGAAAGAGGAGGCCGACAATCGCTTCAAAAATTTGATGAGGCATGGAGAACGGCATATGAATGACGATGTTAAATTGGACTATTTTGCCATTTCCCTTCCGGACCTTCTTATTTGGGAAGAAGATCTCAATATCCGAAATAAAGTAAATTGTCACTATCTCATCGGGTTGGGAAATCTTGGTCTAGGTAAACTTGAGGAAGCTTCGGCAGCTTTTAAAAAAGTGATGGATTCGGATTTATGCCACTTGCCAGGTTTTGTTCACCAAAAAATGGTATTGGAACTCAGTTTACAAAGCAAATCATAACAAAGTAGAAAAGAGGATTTAAAAAAATGAAAGTGAATCGCAAAACAGTTTATGGCTTAATAGGCATATTATTTATTAGTATCCACTTGAACGCTCAATTTAATATGATAGACCTTTCGGGAGATTGGCACGTTGTACTTAGCACAGAAAACCCGGCTGTTGAAAATGCCTCTGGGGCGAATAAAATGGAAGGAATGATACAGTTACCTTCTTCATTGGCACAACAAGGCTTCGGCACAAAGACCACAGGATCGGAATATGGAGTCCTTACACCTGAATATAAATATTTGGGAGTTGCCACTTTTGAGAGGGATATTGTAATTCCAAGAAATTGGAAAAACAAACATTTCACTATTTTTTTGGAGCGTGTATTATGGCAGTCCAAGGTTTTTATCGATGGCAAAGAACTCAGTACGCAAGATGCCTTGGGAACCCCACACCATCATAATATCGGAAAGCTGGCACCGGGAAAACACCGACTCGCCATAAAAGTGGACAATGGGATGATCCATAATATAGGGGACAAAGGTCATGGCTATGGTGATTACACTCAGGGTATCTGGAATGGAATTGTAGGTAAAATGGAGCTCCGTGCAAAGGACCCTACGAATATCGTTAGCGTACGAACATTTTCTATCATTGAAAAAAATCAATTGAAAGTTGAATTGAATATATCCGCGGCAAAGAATGAAAAGTCAGAAATCGGTCTAAAAATTTATGAGCTTGGAAAAAAAGAAGTTGTCAAGGAAGTAACTGTTACATACAAATTGTTAGAGGGAAAGAACAAGAAAGAGTTAGTTGTTAATCTTGAAGGCAAACTAAAAAAGTGGAACGAATTTAAGCCGACAGTTTACATCCTGAAAACCACCCTAAAAACCAAAAAATATTATGACATACAGGAGACGGAATTTGGTTATGTGAAAATTGGTCATAATGGCACCAATATATTGATTAACGACTCCCCCATTTTCTTAAGGGGTAACCTCGATTGTGTGCATTTTCCTTTGACAGGTTATCCCTCGACTAAAGTAGAGGATTGGGAAAAAATATTCAGAACCTATAAGGAATATGGGCTGAACCATGCCCGGTTTCATTCATGGTGTCCACCCGAAGCAGCATTCAAAGCAGCCAATAGAATCGGTATTTATTTACAGGCAGAAGCATCTATTTGGATAGATTGGTGGATGAGCGAGGATATGATCGTAAAGGGTAGGCCAGAGATGGATACCAAGGGCCATCCAAAAGGTTTGGGCTATGATTCTCAACGCGATTCCTTTGTTATAGATGAAATGAACAGGGTAATTGATCAGTATGGCAACAACCCTTCCTTTACCATGTTCTGTATCGGTAACGAATTGGGCAATGCAGATTTTGATGTCATGAAAGAATGGGTGGCCGATCTAAAAAAGAAAGACGGTAGAAGGCTTTATTCGGTTTCCACTGCCCGCAAGATTACCGATGTCGATGATTATATGGCCACGCATTACATACAGGATGTAGGGCGTACGCGGGGCTTGAACGGACCACATACCGATTGGGATTTTGAAGACGTTTATTCCCAGATGAATATCCCTATCATTGCGCATGAGATTGGACAGTGGCCTGTATATCCTTCCTGGGACGAAATTGATAAATATACAGGCGTATTTAAGGCGCGAAATTTTGAGGAGTTCAAACAAATAGCCCAAAAGAACGGTATCGCAGATCAGGACGAAAATTTTAAAAGGGCCTCAGGGGCATTGAATCAAATCATGTACAAATATGAAACTGAATCTTTTTTAAGGACCAAAAGCTGTGCAGGAGTTCAGTTATTGAGCATGCAGGATTACCAGGGACAAGGTGAAGCCTTGATCGGCTGGTTGGATGCCCATTGGGAAAGCAAAGGAATCACCACACCGGAAAAGTTCCGTCAACATTTTGATGAAACAGTTCCGTTGCTTCGTACGAAAAAGTTCGTTTGGACTACTGATGAATCTTTTGAAGCAAGCGCACAGCTATCACATTATGGTAAGTTATCAATAAAAGAGGGGAAGGTCTTGGCCAAAATTTACACAAACACAGGAGAGGTCTTGAAGGAGGAAATATGGCCGGTACAGGATTTGTCAGTAGGTAGTTTGACCGATTTGGGTAAGTTGTCATTGCCCTTAGACTTTATTAAAGAGGCCCAGCGGTTGACCGTTACCTTGGAATTGGAGAATACACGATTTAAAAACAATTGGACCATTTGGGTGTACCCGTCCGAATTGCCAAAATCTGACACTCAAGAAATAGTGTTTGCCGATACCATGGACGATGAAACATTAACTGCATTGAGGGAGGGCAAAAAGGTGCTATTGGCGGCCCATAATTTGGGAACGGAAGAGAATAGCATTTCAGTGGGCTTTTATCCCTTGTATTGGTCGCTGACCTTTTTTCCGGGACAAGGAAAAACAAGTATAGGGATGCTGTTACAGGACAATCATCCTGCTTTTGGCAATTTCCCTACTGCATTCCATAGCGATTGGCAATGGGAAACGATAATGAAAGATTCAAAAGGTTTTATTTTAAACGATATGCCAAAAGGGTACAAGCCTATTGCCCAGATCGTGGATGACTTTCATAGAAACAATAAAGAAGGTGCACTATTTGAATTCAAAACGGGGAAGGGAAAATTATTGATTTGTGGTTTTAATATTGACTCCAATGATTCGCCGGTCGCCAAGCAACTTAAATATAGCCTTATCGAATATATGAAATCCGATAGTTTTGCACCGACCACATCGGTAGATACAGAATTTTTAAAAGAACTTTTTCCATTGATTCCGAAAGCGGAAGACGTAAAAGTTAAGGGAGATTTTAAAAGTGCCATATTGCAGGTCAATGCAGCCATGAATGTAAAAAATGAAAATGAAAATATCCCTTGGACTGCCAATAAAGACCAAATATTGGAACGGAAAGATAACGTTGCCTATACCGTAAAATCCGACGGGGTTTGGAAAGATGATGAAGGTGCTGCTTGGCATGGAGTAAATATGGACGTTGAAATACAATGCCCCAATGGAATTCTGGGTAGCTTCTATGTCTTATTTGAGGATTGGAACAATAAAGGTCGCGAAGGAATCCTGGAATTTGAAGGAAGAAAAGTCCGTCTTGGACCTCACAATGAAAAAGGAGGAAGATGGGTTAAATTCCATGTCATGCGAGAGGATAGTAATGATGGAAAGTTGGTTTTAAAGACCAAAGCATTAAAAGGAGGCAATTTAATGATAAGTAAAATTGTACTACGTGGAGAATAAACCACTATGGATTTGAAATCCATAGTTTTTAAGAAAAGAATGAAATTCTTGTTTAACATTATTCCAATATCCAATTTCCTTTCTCTGAATTGGGCTTGCCCTTGTGATGTTCCAGGTATTCCTGAACCATCTCGTCGGTTATCCTACCTGTACTCCATGCACCATAGCCCACAGCCCAAAAGTGACGGCCCCAATACTGCTTGGCCAACAAAGGAAATTCTTGTTGCAAAAGTCGGGACGAACGACCCTTTAACTTCTTTACCAAAATACTTATACTCAATGAGGGAATGTATTCAACGTGAATGTGGACATGATCCTTACTTATTACCCCTTTTAGAATACGAACGTTCTCTGAATCACATATTTGTATCAACAAATCGCGACATCGATGTTGAAGGTCTCCTTTTAGAACCTGATAACGATATTTTGTCGCCCAAACAATATGACAACTTAAATTACTTATTGAATGTGGATTACTACGATACTCCGTCATTCAACAAAACTAAAATATTTATAGAAATTAAAGTAACTGCAATGAAATTACAGGGTTTTAACCTTTAACTAGAAAATAAATTATTGACAATGAAAAGACTTTCTACCTTTTACTACGTGGCAATCCTCTTAATGGTTTTTAGCCAGTGCACACCACCTTCAAAAAATGAGATTTCTTTGGCAGGGGAATGGGACGTCAAACTTGATTCGTTAAATATTGGGCATAATGAAGATTGGGCCGAAAACAAATTCGCAGGAACAAAACTACAGCTGCCAGGTACTTTGGACGATGCCAAAATAGGCACAAAGAATACATTGGAACCTGCCATGGACAACTATGTCTTGTCCCATCTTACCAGAAAGCATCAATACATCGGAGCTGCATGGTACCAAAGAGAAATTGATATCCCCAATAGTTGGGCCGACAAGCAAATCTACTTGGAATTAGAACGTGTACTTTGGGAATCACAGATGTATTTGGATGGAAAAAAAATTGGCAGTCGGGAAAGCTTGAGTGCATCCCATCAATACAATCTTACAGAGCAAGTGACCCCTGGGAGGCATTTGTTGACGATTAGAATTGACAATTCCAATAAGTATCCAAATATCAATCGAGAAGGGACTAGGTATCCTGATATTATAAGCAAGGATATGACCCATGCCTATACGAATCATACACAAATAAAATGGAATGGGATTATTGGAGATATCCTATTGACAGCTTCGGAAAAAAATGCCCCGAAAAACATTCAAATCTATCCGCATGTTGAGGGAAATACCTTAAGAATTGTCTTTGAGCAAGAAGAGCCCAAACCAGATAATTTTGAATATGAAATAGTAGCGAAAAATAACAAAGTCATATATAGAAGTTCAATAGAATAAGCTGTCACAGTGAATAATATGGTCAACTTTGAAATTATTACCCCAGACGGAATTGAGCTTTGGGATGAATTTAATCCCAAACTATATGATTTTAATCTTCTATACAAGAATGGGAGAAAAACGGATACAGTGAGTACACGCTTTGGATATAAACAGATTCAGCACAAAAATGGTGACCTAATCTTAAATGGTAAGAGGATATTTTTACGAGGAAATCTGGAATGTGTAATTTTTCCCTTAACCGGGTACCCCCCAATGGAAAAAGAGGGTTGGGCCAAATTGATAAGCCAAGCAAAGAATTATGGACTGAACCATTTACGATTTCATTCTTGGTGCCCTCCAAAAGCGGCATTTGATGCTGCAGATGAGGCGGGGTTTTATTTACAGGTAGAACTGCCTCACTGGAGTTTAGTGGTAGGGGAAGATGAAAATACCACTGAATTTTTAAGGGCTGAAGGCGACCGGATTCTAAAGGAGTATGGCAATAGTCCATCATTTATAATGATGGCTCTCGGTAATGAATTGGAAGGTAATGCCGAACTAATGAATTCTATGGTCATTGATTTAAGAAAAAAGGATGACCGTCATTTATATGCAACTACCTCGATGTCGTTTCAAAAACCGATGGGATTGAGGCCCGAAACCGAAGACGATTATTTTATCACCCAATGGACCGAGAAAGGATGGGTACGCGGTCAGGGCATCTTTAATTCCCAACCACCAAATTTTGATAAAGATTATTCCGAAAATTGTGGCCATATAGAAGTACCCTTGATTTCGCATGAAATAGGTCAATACTCCGTATATCCTGATATGACTGAAATTGTTAAGTACACCGGGGTCTTAGAGTCTCTTAATTTTATGGACATAAAAAATGAGTTGGAGAAAAATGGTTTGATCGATCTAGCCGATGATTTTACACACGCGTCGGGGAAGTTAGCGACCTTATTGTATAAAGAGGAAATTGAAAGGGCATTGAAGACTTCAAGTTTTGACGGGTTCCAATTATTGCAATTGCAAGATTTTCCGGGCCAAGGCACCGCATTGGTTGGCTTGTTGAATGCCTTTTGGGAATCGAAAGGGATAGTCTCGGCTGAGGAATTCCGACAATTTAATAGTGAGGTTGTACCACTTCTGCGATTCGAAAAAGCAGTATATGAAACCGGAGAGACATACAATGCTTCGATAGAGGTCGCCAACTTTTTTGAAAAGATGGAAGGTCAAATCATAGAATGGACAATAAAGGATGACAGCGGAAATGAATTGAAAAATGGGAAACTAAATGCTGTTGACTTGACTATCGGGAACAATATGAAATTGGGCAATATAGAGT
Source organism: Flavobacteriaceae bacterium (assembly GCA_045046905.1). Lineage (GTDB taxonomy): Bacteria > Bacteroidota > Bacteroidia > Flavobacteriales > Flavobacteriaceae > JASFYU01. Next base: position 13,172 of record JASFYU010000074.1, read on the forward strand.
TTCCTATAAATACTGAGTCTGCCAAAAAACTAACGGTCAATGTATCGCTACAAGGCACAAAATATAGAAACAGCTGGCCCATATGGGTCTATCCTAAAAATATTCGAATAGAACCTAAAGATGTTATAGTTACTTCATCTATGAAAAAGGCCTTTCTAGCCTTGGAGAAGGGAAACAAAGTGCTGTTAAATCCGCCTCCTAAATCTTTAAAAGGTATAGAGGGGAGGTTTGTGCCTGTGTTTTGGAGCCCTGTGCACTTTCCCAATCAACCGGCCACAATGGGTCTCCTAATAGATGAGGGACACCCAGCCTTCAATAGTTTTCCAACCAGTTCACATACTGATTGGCAATGGTGGAATCTATGTATAAATTCAACATCTATAATTACCGATTCGATGAACATCACCCCCCTAGTTCGTGTCATTGATAATTTTGTGACAAATCACCATTTGGCAAATGTTTCCGAGGCCAAGGTCGGTAATGGCAAATTGGTATTTTCTTCAATAGATTTGTTTTCAAATTTAGAAAAAAGACCTGTTGCAAGGCAACTAAAGCAAAGTCTGTTGAAATATATGCAGAGTAGTGATTTCGACCCTTCAAACGCTATAAAAATTGAAGAGCTGAAAATGCTGAAATCAAATGTAGATCAAGACACATTTAGTGATAAAGATATATATCAATAGTATCTCACTCCTCACCATGAAAAAGGTCAACTTGAATATGATCAAAATTGATTATTGAAATCTATTCCGTGCAATAAATATTTAACAAAAGAAAATCGAAAAATCCATTTTATAATAAGATTGTCTATTGATATAGTCTGTGTTGACCGTTACTTTTGATATATCAACACCATACTTAGGTTCATATAGGTTGATATAGGAGTTCAATGTTCGAATACGGAGGCGAAGATAGTACCCCTAATTTATTTACACATAATAACTAAGAACAGAAACATATGAAATCCAAAGCAGCCATCTTGTATGAAATGCAGTTGGAGAGGCCTTATGCAAAGTCAAACCCTCTCAAAATAGAAGAAGTAGAGCTCGATTCTCCCGGATTTAATGAAGTAATCGTTAAAACAAGGGCTGCCGGATTGTGTCACTCTGATCTTTCCGAAATCGATGGAGACCGTCCAAGACCCTTACCTATGGTTTAGGGACACGAGGTGGCAGGGGAAATTGTGGAACTGGGTGACCTGAAACAAAAAAATCCAACCTAAATAGGCACTTTCAGTAGTAAGTCTACTTTTTAAAAGTAGAGGAAATATTAAATGTCTTAAAAGTTATATTTAGAGGCATTTTTTTGTTTAGTCATGAGTTTTCTACATTGTTCTTCTAAATGACTTGTTTTTAGTGCTGTATAGAGCCAGGTGTCCCATGGTTTTACTTTTGATTTCTGTTTATGCTACTTGTCGAAGTGTATTTGCCATGCGTCTTCCTATTTCAAGAGCATTGGTGGTGTGTATGGCGAAGAAGATCCACAGAGTCTCCGTTTCTTTAGTTTTTGCCTTTATTTTTTTCAGGTGATAATGTTCCTTCTCCTTACCAAAGCTTCCTTCTAAACGAGTAGCGCGTTCTTTAGTAATGATTGCAGCCATTTGTTTGCGCTGTTTCTCGTGTTTGCCTGCTCTTCCTTTTCTTTTGAAATTTGTCCTGATATTATACTTGGTAGCGAATCTTCTGTTCTTATTAGTGGCGTATATTGCATCTGCCCCGGCCAATCTAGTTTTAGTTCTTGTAAGACGTTGCGCTTTGAAGATGGTATCCTGGAAGCGAATGCCTTCATGGAAGGCATCGAAACTTAAATGTTCTATGAAATTGATACCATCAATCTGATACTTGTTGACTTTGGCACCAAACCTGCCTGACCGGCAGGCGGGCTCAACGGGCTTGATTTCTTTGCCACGAACAATTGGGCGAAGATAGTCCTTGTCAAT
>JASFYU010000075.1:0-28264 GCA_045046905.1 Flavobacteriaceae bacterium
ACGCTCTTCCGATCTCCCGACCATATCATCGGGGCTTTTTTGTATTTTAACCAAAAAACAAAAATTTTTACCTGTTTTTGTAACATTTTTGGTTTTTCTACGTATAAGTATATGCAGTCTATGCAATTTTGAACTTAATATACTTAGATGAGACAGCTTAAAATTACAAAACAGGTCACCAATAGGGAGACCGCATCTTTGGACAAGTACTTGCAAGAAATCGGCAGGGTAGATCTTATTACCGCAGATGAAGAAGTAGAATTGGCACAACGCATCAAGGCAGGCGACCAGCTCGCTCTTGAAAAACTAACAAAGGCCAATCTTCGATTCGTGGTATCCGTTGCCAAGCAATACCAAAACCAAGGACTTACTTTACCAGATCTAATCAACGAGGGCAACCTTGGCCTGATTAAAGCCGCACAACGCTTTGATGAAACACGCGGGTTTAAATTTATTTCCTATGCCGTATGGTGGATTCGACAATCTATCTTACAAGCGCTAGCAGAACAGTCTCGTATTGTTCGTCTGCCTTTGAATAAAATTGGTTCTATAAATAAAATCAATAAGACATTTGCATTTTTGGAGCAGGCACATGAACGCCCACCCTCCCCAGAAGAAATTGCAAAAGAGTTGGATATGACCGTTGAGGATGTCAAACAATCGCTGAAAAATTCTGGTCGTCATGTTTCTATGGATGCTCCTTTAATCGATGGTGAAGATTCTAACCTTTACGATGTACTTCGTAGTGGAGAGTCTCCAAACCCCGACAGAGCTTTGCTGCACGAATCTTTACGTACTGAAATCGAACGTGCCTTAGAAACCTTGACACCGAGAGAAGCAGATGTTATTCGTTTATACTTTGGTCTTGCAGGACAACATTCTATGACCTTAGAGGAAATTGGAGAAACCTTTGACCTAACCAGAGAAAGGGTGCGTCAAATTAAGGAAAAAGCGATTCGCAGGTTGAAACACACCTCAAGAAGCAAAATTTTGAAGACCTATCTTGGCTAGGCCTGCTTTTTTATAGGCATGACAAGACATAAATTATATGTTAAATATTCCATAAATTGGAATTTTGGAACAAAAGTTGTAATTTGTGCTGCATAACAACAGTTATCATGACTGTTCGTTTTTTGATTGATGAATAAACTCCGGCTGATTACCGGAGTTTTTTTTATTTAGGCCCTCTATCGCTATTATCGCATAGATCAGACCTACAAAAACACACATTCTTTCGTCTGGATTATAGCCGATTATATTGCATTTTAAGAAATTATGAAGGCATTAGAAGAACAACCTAACAATCCGCTCCACGGTATAAAACTGATTACCATATTGGAGCATCTTACCCAAAAATATACATGGGAAGAATTGGCTTCAAACGTAAATATCAACTGTTTTAAAAGCAATCCGTCTATTAAATCCTCACTTAAATTTTTACGCAGAACACCCTGGGCCAGAGAAAAGGTTGAACAACTATATTTAAGATCCATATAAGAACACCAAAAAATGGCATTGAACATTGTCCTTATCGAGCCTGAGATACCCACCAATACCGGAAATATCGGCAGATTAAGCCTAGCCACAGGCGCTACCTTACATTTAGTTAAACCACTGGGTTTCGACCTTGACAATAAAAGGTTAAAACGAGCCGGACTAGACTACTGGCAACATATACAGCTCTATGTTTATGAAAGCAGTGATGAATTTTTCAATACCCATAAGGAAAAAAAAATGGTGTACTTTTCAAGCCATGCTAAAAAAGACCATTGGTCAATTGAATACAAAGACGATATGTTTTTGGTTTTCGGAAAAGAATCAGAAGGGCTGCCCCAGCAAATCATAAACGCCAATAAAAGTGACATCTATAAGATACCCTTGTATAGCGAACATATCAGAAGTTTAAATTTAGCCAATGCCGTAGGTATTGTACTGTATGAAGGCTTAAAACAACTACGCTAAATTTTGTTGAATTCATTTTAGTATCTTTAAGAAAATTCTTTATTCTTCTCAAAATGAAAAAAATTCAATTGTTTGCCATACTACTGACCGTCAGTAGTTTTTTTTATTCCTGTAAACAAGAAAAAAACAACGAAGAGGTATCAGAAAACAAAGCAATCGAATTCAACCTACCGGACGGATTCGAATTGGAAGACCTCTACCACCCCAGTTCAAATGGCCAAGGCTCATGGGTGGCACTAGCCCAAGGTGCTGGCAAAATATACGCCTGCGACCAACGCGGAAAAATATATACATTCAAGGCCCCTGCCGCAGGGGAGACCATCAATGCTTCAGAGGTCGATAGCCTAGATCTCAATATTGGTGAGGCCCATGGCCTTTTCTGGTCACATAACGCCCTATACGTGGCAGTCAATAAACGCTGGGACGATGATGTACCTGACGAAGAAGAAAGCGGTAGTGGTGTATACCGTATTACCGATACCGATGGTGATGATACTTTAGACAAGGTAGAACTGTTGTTGAAATTGAATGGCGCAGGAGAACACGGCCCACATAGTTTTGTATTGTCTCCAGACGGAAAAGATATTTATTTTATCGCTGGAAACCACACCTTGATACCCGAAAAATTAAAAGAAAATTGTCGTTTGCCTACGAATTGGGGTGAAGACAACCTTTTTGAACCCTATTTAGACGCCCGTGGGCACGCCAATGACATCAAGGCACCAGGAGGCTGGATCGCCAAATTCAGCCCTGACGGTACAGATTGGGAAATCATCTCAGCTGGTTTTCGAAATCCGTTCGATATGGCTTTTAACCAAGATGGTGAACTATTTGCCTATGATGCTGATATGGAATGGGATATTGGAATGCCTTGGTACCGCCCAACACGTATCTGTCATGTCACCAGTGGCAGCGAATTCGGCTGGCGTACGGGATCTGGAAAATGGCCTGCCTATTATCCTGATAATCTTCCGGCTGTACACAACCTAGAACAAGGCTCGCCAACAGCGGTGCTTTCTGGTGCAGGACTGAATTTTCCGGCAAAATACAAGAGCGGACTCCTGATAATGGACTGGAGTTTTGGCACCCTGTATTTTATCGATTTAAAACCCGAGGGAAGCACCTATACCGCTACAAGAGAAGAGTTTCTCTCAGGCACTCCCCTACCCTTGACTGATATGATTACCGGGGCTGATGGCAACCTCTATTTTGCCACCGGTGGCCGTGGATTAGACTCCCACCTATACCGACTAAGCTATAAAGGAACTGATACCGACAAGACAACTACCTCTGATGACACATCTAAACAACTGAGGCAATTGCGTCAAAGCATAGAAAAATACCATTCCGAGCAATCGGAAGACGCCATTCCCTTGGCATGGAACAACCTGGGCCATAAAGATCGGTTTATTCGATATGCCGCCCGTATTGCACTGGAGCACCAGCCCGTATCACAGTGGCAAGCACGCTTTTTTACCGAAAAAGAAGCTACCAAAATTATTGAAGCAGGTATCGCCTTGGCAAGACAGGGCAGCAAAAACCTACAAGAAAAAATTATCAGTAAGTTAAACCAACTGTCTTTAGAATCATTAACGGCAACGGAACAGATTTCATTGTTACGTAATTACGCCCTTCTATTCATTCGAATGGGCGAACCAAGCGCACAAATTGCAAAGGCTACGGCAAGAAAATTAAAATCCTCCTTTCCGCATACCAGTAATACCATAAATCGAGAACTGGGTCAAATCCTATTATTTTTGAAAGCAGATGGAATTACAGAGAGCTTAGTAGAACTATTGGAGAAACACACTCGAGAAAAGACCATCACCGAAGGCGTTCAAATGCTCTCGAAAGAAACCTCAATGCGAAGCGAGCAATACGGTCCGCTGATTAGAGAGGTTATCGAGAAAATGCCTCCTAGCGAGGCTATTTATTACGGTCTTTTACTAAGCCATGCCAACCATGGGTGGACAAAAGAAAGTCGTGAAAAATATTTTAGCTGGTTTTTCGATGTTCTTGGAGCAAAAGGCGGGTTGAGCTTTAAGCCCTATATGGAAAACGTGAGGAAACAGGCAATGACCCATGTTCCAAAAAACGAGAAAGAATATTTTCAGGAAATATCAGGTATCTATTCTCCATCTACAGCGGTAGCCGATTTACCACAACCCATTGGGCCTGGAAACAATTATTCTAAAGATGATGTGAATACTATTATCAGAACAGGCTTAGACGACTACAACGGAAAAGTCACCGATGGTGAACGCGCCTATAAAGCTGGTATGTGCGTATTATGCCATCGTATGCGCGGTGAAGGTGGTGCTACAGGACCAGACCTTACTCAAGCCCATACCAGATTCAGTACGTATAGCATGATCTTCGCCCTGAACAATCCAAATGATCAAATCTCGGACCAATACGCAAATACGCTGTTCCACACCAAAGATGGCAAAAAATTGGCTGGTCGCATAAAATCCGAAGAAGGCGACAGTATAACCTTAATGCCCAACCCATTCAATGAGGGCTATACCATACAATTAGCTAAGGAGGATGTGGAAAAACGCGAGCTTTCTCCCATTTCACCTATGCCTCCCGGTCTCTTGAATCGCTTGGGCGAGCAAGAAATTTTAGATTTATTCGCATATCTGCAATCAGGCGGTGATGCAGATCACGAAGTGTACAACAGGTAAGCATAGCTATTGACTCGATAACATTCTCATTTCGTTATCTTTGCTCAAAATAAACTACCAAGAGGTAAAGCTGCTAGCAAAAGGCAGCTTTACCCCTTGGTAACAATACCTTTTAGTCACTATAAAATGAGCAAAGTTAAAATAGCCCCTTCACTCCTAGCTGCCGACTTTGGCAACCTGCAACGCGATGTAGAAATGGTGAATGAAAGCAAGGCCGACTGGCACCATATCGATATTATGGATGGTGTTTTTGTGCCTAATATTTCTTATGGCATGCCCGTGGTAAAAGCAATTTCAAAATATGCAACCAAACCATTGGACGTTCACTTAATGATTGTTGACCCCGACCGCTATATCAAAACCTTTGCCGATTTGAAGGCCCATATATTAACGGTGCACTACGAAGCCTGCACTCATCTGCACAGAACACTACAAGCCATAAAGTCTGAAGGAATGATGGCAGGAGTAGCGCTTAATCCACACACCAACATAAGTCTTCTAGAAGACACTATTAACGATATCGACCTTGTGTGTATAATGAGTGTAAACCCAGGGTTCGGAGGCCAATCTTTTATAGATAATACCTTTGACAAAGTAAGGGCATTAAGAGAACTCATTCAAAGAAAAGGCGCGAAGACACTGATTGAAATCGATGGCGGTGTGAGCTCAATTAATGCAAAGGCCCTTGTCGATGCCGGTGCCGATGTCCTAGTTGCAGGTAGCTTTGTGTTCAAAAGTGAAGAACCAATGCATACCATACAGGAACTAAAGGATATAACAGGAAGATGAAGCAGTTCGACGTATTAATAATCGGAGGAGGGCCCATTGGTATCGCCTGTGGATTAGAAGCGAAAAAGAAAGGCTTACGCTATATAATCCTTGAAAAGGGACCCATTGTAAATTCGCTCTACAACTACCCAGACAATATGCAGTTTTTCTCCTCTTCGGAACGACTCGAAATAGATAATATTCCTTTTATCAGCAGTGAAGCCAAACCCAAGCGCAATGAAGCTTTAGAATACTATCGTAGAATTGTAAGCAATAATGAATTGAACATTCATCTTTTTGAAAAGGTAGAGCATATTCAAAAATCAAATACTACATTCAAGGTCGTTTCCGACAAAAGCGAGTATACTACATCTCATTTAATCATAGCCACAGGCTTTTACGACCTACCCAACCCTCTTAATATTCCTGGAGAAAATTTACCCAAAGTATCACATTACTACAAGAACCCCCATTTTTATGCCAACCAAAAACTGGCGGTGGTCGGTGCAAGTAATTCAGCCATTGATGCGGCATTGGAATGTTGGCGCAAGGGCTCTGAGGTCACTTTAATTATTCGTGGTTCAGAAGTAGGGCAACGGGTAAAGTACTGGGTTCGCCCCGATATTATCAACCGTATAGAGGAAGGTAGTATAAAGGTGTACTATAATGCTGTCTTGAAAGAAATTAGAAAAGATGAGGTAATCATCGACACACCCAAAGGCGATATTCTCCTGAAAAATGATTTTGTATTGGCCTTGACCGGCTATATGCCGAATTTTGAATTTTTAGAAAAATTGGGTATTGAATTCTCCAATGATGAAAAAAGACTACCCAACTATAATACCGAAACCATGGAGACCAATGTGGACAGGATTTATCTAGCCGGTGTTATCTGTGGCGGCATGGAAACCCATAAATGGTTTATTGAAAATTCTAGGATTCACGCTAAAATCATAATGAAATCCATTTTAACTAAAAAAGCCTAACTATCAATTAGTTAGACTTTTTATTAGTGACCGCGAAGGGATTCAAACCCCCAACCCTCAGAGCCGAAATCTGATGCGCTATTCAGTTGCGCCACGCGGCCGTACTATGCTAGTAATTTACTTTTGACAATATTCGAAATGGTCTTTCCATCAGCACGTCCCGCCAACTCCTTGGAAACTATTCCCATAACTTTTCCCATATCTTTCATTCCTGAAGCGCCTATTGCATCTATTGCCTGCACTATCACTTTTTCAATTTCTTCAGCAGTCAATTGCTCAGGCAAGAATTTTTCAATAATGGCAACTTGTGCCAATTCTGGCTCGGCTAGGTCATTTCTTCCCTGTTCGGCAAAGATAGCAGCGCTATCCTTACGTTGTTTAACCAATTTTTGCACTAGCTTAACCTCATCTTCCTCCGATAGGCCTGCCGTACTGCCACTTTCGGTTTGCGTCATCAACAGGGCTGATTTTATAGCGCGAAGTGATTCTAAGGCCACTGTATCTCTAGCTTTCATAGCTGTTTTAATCTGCTCCATTACCTGCTCCTGCAAACTCATATTCCTATAATTTTGGACTGCGAAGATAAAAAAATAAACCCAAAAATATATGATATTTCTGGGTTTAAAATGTTCAATGAAATTAAATTTTAATCTACGTTATCATTCAAAAAAGAATTATTGGAGCGTAATTGTATCTCTCCATTACTGTCCTCGCCCAAGGTAGTCCTAGAAACCTTGTTCTTATTGGCATCTCTTTCCGATAAATTTATTCCCTGACGTTTGTAGGCCGGTTCCTTTTCAATCTCATTTATATTATTCGAACTATTCTTGAATTTATAGTTAAAATCTTTTAGTTTTTTCCTGCGTTCATCAGCTCTTTCCTTAAGTAATTCTTCCAAAGGCGTTTCCATAGGGTCAATCAGCCTACTGGCTTCATTACCCAAATGGTTTGTTGCAACAACCCTCTTCTCAAAAACCAATTCGTCTCCGACAATTTTGGGTTCGTATTCCTCTGCTTTTGATTTTGCCCCGGTCAAGCGGTTTTCCAACTCCATATAATCATCCAAACTGTAACGGGTCTCGCCTTCTTTATTGTATTCCAAGACCGGAATAATCTCGATATGGTCTTTTACATCCATATCTCTTACTTCCTCATCTAGATTAAAAGTAATCACATTTTCCTTTTCTTGATCTTTATCGTCTGAATTGAACAATGGCATATCAAAACTCATTGCAAATTGATCCTCTTCGACCTCCTTTGGAGAAACTACCTCAGAATCAACGACCTCAATATTACTCAAGCCATCCTCGGTATCAATAATGACAAAATCATCTTCCGAAAAATTCTCAGCAATAACCTCTTCATAAAACACATTAAAATTTTTGATATAATTTGTGGTAGGAATGAGCTCTATATCATCCTCTTCTAAAGTATGTTTAACCATTGGTTTCTCAAGTACAGCATCTTCCTCGGGTTGATCTATACTGTTTTCAGAAGTCAGGCTCTGTATGGCCTTTTTCTCCTCCTCAAGGGTATGTACTATTTTTTTTGACTCCGTATTTACGATATCATCTTGCTGATCAGGATTAAAGCCCGTAGCAATAACGGTAACCGCAATTCCCTCGCCCAAATCAACATCTTCGCCAACCCCCATAATGATGTTGGCACCATGACCTGCTTCAATTTGAATATGATCATTAATCTCTCCTATTTCATCAATGGTAATCTCTTGAGAACCGGAAACGATAAGTAAAAGAACATTCTTGGCGCCCGTAATCTTATTATCATTCAACAAAGGTGAATCTAAAGCCTTCATGATTGCTTCATTCGCTCTTGCCGAACCTGATGCAATGGCAGATCCCATAATAGCTGTTCCACTATTGGCTAGAACTGTTTTAGCATCTCGTAAATCAATATTTTGGGTATAATGATGTGTGATGACTTCCGCAATTCCCCTTGAAGCGGTGGCCAACACCTCATCAGCTTTTGAGAATCCTGCTTTAAATCCTAAATTACCATATACTTCACGCAATTTGTTATTATCGATGACTATGAGCGAATCAACATTTTCACGTAATTTCTCTATTCCCCTTTGGGCTTGTTCGCAACGCATTTTACCCTCGAACCTAAAAGGCATGGTAACAATACCCACGGTAAGTATGTCCATTTCCTTAGCCTGCTTGGCAATAACAGGGGCAGCACCAGTTCCTGTTCCCCCACCCATACCTGCAGTTATAAAAACCATTTTTGTCGAAGTATTGAGCATTCTTTTTATATCCTCCATACTTTCTAGAGCAGCCTGTTCCCCTACTTCAGGATTGGCACCAGCACCCAAACCTTCGGTCAATGACACGCCGAGTTGTATTTTATTCGGAACAGGACTATTCGTCAAAGCCTGCGAATCCGTATTGAGAATCACAAAGTCAACCCCATTTATCCCTTCTTTGAACATATGATTTATGGCATTTCCGCCACCGCCACCAACTCCAATGACTTTTATAACATTGCTCTGATTTTTTGGTAAATCAAAAGATATACTGTCAAACTCCGTGTTTTTGCTCATATTGACTATTTACTGGTTATAATTTTATATTTAAATGCGCTACTCTGCGTTATCCAAAAATTCTTTTAACTTTTCTGACCATTTGTCAAAAACTGATTTTCGTTCTTTTTTGGCTTTGTTCGATGTAGCGGTGTCCCCATTTTGCTCGGCATACATAAGCTCCTCTTCATGCTTCTCATCGATTGCTTCATGAACACTCTCCTTGTTGGTAATAGCGTTCATCAACAGCCCTACTGCCGTGGCATATAAAGGACTTGCAACTTCATCATCGGAATCACCGGCCAAGTGCTCGTTCGGGTATCCTATTCTGGTATCCATACCCGTGATATATTCCACCAACTGTTTTAAGTGCTTCAATTGGCTTCCGCCACCTGTTAGCACAATTCCTGCTATCAATTTCTTTTTTTGCTCTTCGTGCCCATAGTTCTTAATTTCTACATACACTTGCTCCACAATCTCTACTACACGGGCATGTATAATCTTGGAAAGGTTTTTTAAGGTGATTTCTTTGGGTTCCCTTCCTCGCAATCCAGGAATGGATACAATTTCATTATCCTTGTTCTCGCCTGGCCATGCAGAACCGAACTTAATCTTCAACAACTCCGCTTGTTTTTCTATAATCGAACAACCTTCTTTGATATCTTCTGTAATTACACCGCCCCCAAAAGGAATTACGGCCGTATGCCTAATAATTCCATCTTTAAAAATAGCAAGATCGGTAGTTCCGCCTCCTATATCAATTAAAGCGACACCTGCCTCTTTTTCTTCCTGACTCAATACGGCATCCGAAGAAGCCAAAGGCTCCAAGGTAATATTGTCCAAATCAAGTCCTGCACTCTTGATACACCGGCCTACATTTTTAATAGATGATACCTGCCCTACTACTACATGAAAATTAGCTTCTAATCGACCACCGTACATTCCTATAGGCTCTTTGACCTCTACCTGCCCGTCAACTTTATATTCCTGTGGTAGCACATGAATAATCTCCTCTCCGGGCAACATTACCAGCTTGTACACCTGATCGCAGAGCTTGTCTAGGTCATCTTCATTGATTACCTCTTCAGAATCGGCTCTAGTAATATAATCACTGTGCTGCAAACTTCTGATATGTTGCCCTGCAATACCAACGACCACTGAACTAATCTTCAGGCCTGCATTGGCCTCGGCCTCTTCTACCGCCTGCTGAATCGATTTTATGGTTTGGGTAATATTGTTCACAACACCACGGTGAACCCCTAAACTTTTAGATTTACCTATTCCTAAAACCTCAATCTTACCATATTCGTTCTCTCTACCAATTATGGCCACGATTTTGGTGGTTCCTATGTCCAAACCCACTGAATAATTTCCCTGTTCCATGCGATTAGTTTAAATTTTGGTGCACACTACTTGATTATTGAATTCTAAGCTAACACTTGTATACTTCTCCAAGGTCTTGTCTTTATTTGCCTTAGCATAAAACGCCTTGAAATTGTTGAATTTTTCTTCCAAATCATCTACCCCTCCCAAATTCACTACAAAGTTTTCCATACGAAACTTTAATTGATATTTTTCCTCTTCCTCGATATGTATGCCAATAACATTTTTTCTTAAAAAAGAATCCATATTTATATATTTTAATATCTCATACACATCTTCAAGACCTTTACCTGTTATTTTTCCGGTAATAATAGGCACCCTCGCAGAATGATTGTACGATAACGGCATGCGTTTTCCTTCATCATCCAAATAAAACCCTGTACTCTTCGCCTCAATTCTTCCGATTGGCTTGCGTTGCACAATTTTAGACCTTAGCTCACCATCTATAGTGAGATAAACTTGGGCTCTTTTCACCATTTCATTGGTTTCGATGAGCTTTTCTATGGTATTCAAATCTAATTTTTCTTTAGATACATTTGTAAGGCTCCCATAACTTTGTATTAACAATTTATTAACCGTTTCCTGAGTGAGGTACAAATTCTGCTTACCAACAAATTCTATGTTCAAACCTTTGGTTATTTTCTGTTGACTTCTATGGTTCGAAAATGCATAAAGTGCCATTATTACAAGCAGTAGGGCCGTCATCTTTATATAATTCATATTATTGCGCATATTCAAATTCTTTTTTTATTTTAGACACTTCCAGACCTATATCTCCAGCCCCCATAGTAATAAGAACCTCAGGGTTTTGCACCTTAACTTCATTAATCAAGTCTGATTTTTTAATCAATTTCTTACTCGGATTTGTAATTTTCCTCAACAACCAATCTGATGTTATTCCTTTGATGGGTTTTTCTCTTGCAGGATAAATATCTAATAACAGTATACTATCGAATTTAGAAAGGCTTTGGGCAAACGCATCTGCAAAATCTCTTGTTCTAGAAAACAGATGTGGTTGAAAAATCGCTAATACTCTTTTGTTCGGGTGCATTTCTGTAACCGCATCAAAGATCGCATTGATTTCAGTCGGATGATGGGCATAATCATCAATGAATATAAAATTCTCTTCTTTAATTTTGTACGAGAACCTCCTTTGCACTCCCTTAAAAGTCTCTAAGGCCTTAGCAAGATGCTCTGTAGGAGAACCCGTCTGTAGTGCCATTGCAAAAGCTACAAGAGCATTAAGTAGATTATGTCTTCCTGGTTTATTGAATTTAACGCCCTTTAGAGTACGTTCAGGAGTTCTCAAATCAAAGATGTAACCACCCTTTTCAATTTTCAAATTTTTGATACAGTAATCAGAATCATCCTCTATACCATAGGTTATTCCTTTCAATGGCAAGCCATTTCTGACGAATAACTTTCCTCCCGGTTTTAGTCTTTCGGTAAATTCCTCAAAAGCTTTTTGAAGCTCTTCGTGGCTACCATAAATATCTAAATGATCGGCATCAATCGAGGTCACACAGGCAACAGTAGGTGAAAGCTGTAAAAAGGAACGATCAAATTCATCGGCCTCGACAACCGAGTAATCTGTACCTTCAAAAAGAAAATTACTATTAAAATCTTCTGATATTCCTCCAAGAAATGCCATCAACCCTGTACCAGTTTCCTTAAGCAAATGGGCCAAAATACTCGATGTAGTGGTTTTGCCATGGGTTCCTGCCACCGCAAAACAAAAGGTATCTTTAGTAATCAAGCCCAACACTTCAGAACGTTTCTTAATCTCAAACCCGTTTTTCAAAAAGTATTGATATTCTGAATGGTCCGAAGGAACGGCCGGAGTATAGACGACCAAAGTAGTTTTTGGATCCATATAGGCACTCGACACCAAAGCCATAGTATCCGAATAGTGGATATCAATATCTAAACCTCTCAGTTCTTTAGTCAAAGGAGTTTTGGTCTTATCGTAACCGGCAACATGCTTACCTACAAACTTAAAATAACGCGCCAAGGCAGACATACCAATACCTCCGATACCAATGAAATAGACGTTATGTATTTGCTTTAGATCCATAATCCTCCTCAAGCCTTCCCCAAAAGGGGAGAACTTGTTTGCTTTTCTTTTAATAATTTGTCAATCTCGTCCACAATATGTTTTGTTGCATTGGGCATTGCCAATTCTTTTATATTACGGACTAATTTTTCTTGTTTTTCTTCAGATTGATATAGTTCAATAAAAACAGAATCAAATTCTGAATCCAGATTTTTTTCTTTTATAGATACGGCCGCATTCGCCTTGACCAAGGCATCGGCATTTTTTGTTTGGTGATCTTCCGCTACATTTGGCGAAGGAATAAAAATAACCGGCTTACCCACGACGCACAACTCGGATACCGACCCTGCCCCTGCTCTTGAAATAATAATATCGGCTGCGGCATAGGCCAAATCCATTCGGTTCAAAAAATCGAAAACCTTTACACTCTCGCAAGCATACTGCCTGCACTCTTCGAAATACAGTTTACCACATTGCCAAATCAATTGAAAATCTAACTCTTTGAAAAAATCAAGTTTTTGTGCTATCAAAAGGTTAATACGGCTTGCCCCTAGGCTTCCGCCTAATATTAATACTATGCGTTTATTAGGGTCTAATCCAAAAAAGCTCAAGGCTTCGCTCTTATCTTTTTGTATCACCACTAAATCACCACGTACGGGATTTCCAGTTTTTATAATCCTTTCGACCGGAAAGAACTTTTCCATTCCGTCATAGGCCACGCAAATTTTAGCAACTTTATTCTTTAGTAGTTTATTTGTAATACCGGCAAAAGAATTCTGTTCCTGCAACACGCAAGGAATTCCTCGGCTTGAAGCTACTTTCAATAGCGGGCCACTAGCAAAGCCACCTGTACCAATGACTACATCAGGTTTAAATTGAGATACTATTTTGCTAGATTTAATCAAACTATGTATCAATTTAAAAGGAAACATCAAATTCTTAAGGCTCAGTTTCCGTTGCAAGCCCGTAATCCATAATCCTTCGATTTTGTACCCTGCCTGTGGTACTTTTTCCATTTCCATACGATCCCTTGCCCCGACGAACAAAAATTCGGCTTTCGGATACCTTCTTTTGAGCTCGTTTGCAATGGCAATGGCAGGATATATATGACCACCCGTACCACCTCCAGAGAGTATAAACCTATAATTGCCCACTTAATACATCTAAAGGATTTGTACTATCCAAATCAATGGTGTCTTTTTCAGTGACATTACTTTTATTACTCACACTTAATACGATGCCAATTGCTAAGCAAGTCATCCAGGCAGAAGTACCTCCGCTACTTATCAAGGGTAAATTTTGACCTGTTACCGGAAAAAGCTCAACGGCCACGGCCATGTTTATCAATGCTTGAAAAACTATGGGCAAGCCTACTCCTAGTGCTAATAATTTTCCGAAAATAGTCGTACTTCCGTTGGCTATTACAACAATCCGAAACAATAGAAACAGATAAAAAAGCATAAGCACAAATCCACCGACCAAGCCATATTCCTCTACAATAATGGCATAAATAAAGTCTGAAGAACTTTGGGGAAGAAAATTCTTCTGTACGCTTTTTCCGGCTCCCTTGCCTATAATTCCTCCGGTAGCTATGGCAATCTTCGCTCTTTCAATCTGATAATCGGCTTCGGTATCCTCAGGGTTAGAGAAATTCTCTATTCGGTTTATCCAAGTATCAACACGATTCGGAAATAAATCGGGTGCTTTTATAGCCGTCATAACGAACAGGCTGAGGAACAAAATGCCGGCTCCTATAATGCCCATTAAATACTTTATGGGGTATCCTCCTATAAAGCACAGTATCAAAGTCATAGCGAAAATGATGGCCGCCGTAGAAAAATTAGCCGGTAATATAAGCATGACCACTAAAAAAATGGGCACCCATAAGGGTAGTATGCTTTCTTTGAAGGTAATGGCTCTATCCTTGATTTTTGTAAGATAGCGGGCGACATAAATCATCAATACCACCGCCGCCAAGGTAGAGGTCTGAAATTTAAAGCCCACAAAAGGAATTCTAATCCATCGACTGGCGTTCGCACCATCTACCACATTGGGTTGCGCTAATGTAAAGGCCAGTAAAATCAATACAATTGGCATTGCTATTAGCGACAAACCCTTGAAGTAATGATTTGGAATGCGATGTATGCCATATATAATACCAAAGCCAAAAAAAATAAAGACAGCATGCTTGATTAAATACCCAATTGGCGTACCACTGCCAACCACATATACCAAATTACTACTCGCACTATATACAGGCAAAAAAGAGAACAGGCCCAATAGTGCCACCACGGCCCAAAGTGCTTTATCTCCTTTTATATTTTTGAATAATGCAATCACCTTTATAGATTTTTTATTGCCTCCTTAAATTGATTTCCTCTATCCTCATAATTTTCAAAGAGGTCGAAACTGGCACATGCCGGAGACAGTAAAACCGTATCTCCCCTTTCTGCTATTTTATAAGTCACCTTCACTGCTTCATCCATGGCATAGGTTTCTACCATCAGATCTACAACATTGCCAAATACGTCTTTTATCATAGAATTATCTAGGCCTAAACATACTATAGCTTTTACCTTTTCTCTAACCAAGGGCATTAATTCCTTATAATCGTTTCCCTTATCTATACCACCCACAATCCAAACTATAGGCGTTTTTATACTCTCTAAAGCATAAAATACAGCATTCACATTAGTTGCCTTTGAATCGTTGATATACTGTACATGATGTATTTTAAGCACCTTTTCCAAACGATGTGGCGCGCCCTGAAAGCTTTCAATACTCTGGCGAATGGTCTCTTTACGAATACCCACCAATTTGGCTACAGTAGCAGCCGCCATGGTGTTTTTAAGATTGTGTATACCTTCCAATGCTAATATATCTGTTGTCATTTCTATAGTATTATTATCAGTCTTTATTATTATGTTTCCCTTATTTATACATGCACCTTCTAAAACTTCTTCTCTCAAGGAAAAAGGCAGTAATTTGGATTTGACGGGATGCCTTTTTAACCAATCGACAATGACGACATCATCGGCATCATAAATGAAATAGTCATCTTTTGTCTGATTCTTGGCAATCCGAAATTTGGAGGCAACATAATTTTCAAATTTGTCATTATACCTATCCAAATGATCTGGAGTAATATTGGTCAAAATAGCAATATGTGGTTTAAAATCTTTTATACCATCTAATTGAAAACTGCTAATTTCTAGAACATAGAAATCAAAATTATTTTCGACGACCATCTTGGCAAAACTATCTCCAATATTACCGGCCATACCCACATGCAAGCCCCCTTCTTTCATCAAATGATCCGTGAGCATCGTGGTCGTGGTTTTGCCATTGGTTCCTGTTATTCCTATGAGTACTGCATCGGTATACTTTGCGGCAAATTCAATTTCAGAGATTACCGGAATTCCTTTTTTTACAAGCTGTACCACCAAGGGCACTGCATCAGGTATTCCTGGACTCTTCATAACCAAATCAGCAGTCAAGATTTTATCTTCGCTATGCTTTTCCTCTTCCCAATCAATTCCAAAATGTTCAAGAACGTTTTTGTATTTTTCCTGTATCGATCCCTTATCAGATACAAAAACCTCGTATCCTTTTTGTTGCCCCAAAATCGCTGTACCTACACCGCTTTCTCCTGCGCCCAATACCACCAATCGTTTCATGCTAACGCACCTTTAATGTTACAAAAGTTATGATTGCCAGGAGTATTCCAATAATCCAGAAACGCGTGACTATCTTACTCTCATGGTATCCTTTCATTTGATAATGATGATGTAAAGGGGCCATTAAAAAAATACGCTTCCCTTCACCAAGCCTTCCCTTTGTATATTTAAAATACCCTACCTGTAGGATGACCGAAATTGATTCTGCGAAAAATATTCCGCATAGAATGGGAATCATAATTTCTTTTCGTACTATGATTGCGATTACGGCAATCACCCCACCAATAGTCAAACTTCCGGTATCACCCATAAAAACTTGAGCCGGAAAAGCGTTATACCATAAAAACCCTATCAGCGCACCAACAAAGGCGGTAATGAACACTAATATCTCTCCTGCTCCATCGATATACATGATATCGAGATAATCAGAAAAAATGATATTACCAGAAACCCAGGAAAAAATACCCAGAGTAAGGGCAATGATAGCGGAGGACCCTGCTGCCAGACCATCAAGGCCATCGGTCAGATTGGCCCCATTAGAGACTGCCGTGACGATTAGTATGACAAAGGGAATAAAAACCAACCATGCATATGACGCTGCCCCTTCGCCTGCCCAAGAGATAAGGTCACTGTAATCAAACTCATTGTTCTTAAAGATTGGCACAGTGGTCATCGTAGATTTTATATCTTTTCCCTTGACCTCTTCAACAGTATATTGTTCTGTAATTATGGTCTTGCTCCTTTCACGCATGGTGACTTCTGGATGAAAATATAGGGTTGTACCAACAATTAGCCCTAGGCCCACTTGACCCAATATTTTAAATCTGCCTTTTAACCCTTTTTTATTCTTTTTGAATATTTTGATATAGTCATCTACAAAACCAATGACACCCATCCAAACCATGGTAACTATCAGTAAAATGATATAGATATTCATTATATCGGCAAAAAGCAGTACTGGAATTAAAGTAGACATGATAATGATCAATCCGCCCATGGTAGGTGTACCAGATTTTTCTTTTTGCCCCTCAAGTCCAAGGTCACGAACGGTCTCCCCTATTTGTTTTCTTTTAAGAAATAGAATAATGCGTTTTCCGTAGGCCGTTGCCAAAATCAGAGAGAGCAATACCGCCATGGCCGCCCTGAACGTCTGAAACTGGAACAGACTAGCCCCTGGTACCTGATATTGCTTTTCTAAATATTCGAACAGGTAATACAGCATTTATTCCTTTATTTTTTTGGTTTTAACAACAGATTTTCAATCGCACAAAGTGCGAATGCTACTTATTCATACTGACCAAGATATTCTTGACTATTTTAAGATCATCGAAATCAATTCGTTTCCCATTGGTTTCTTGATAGGTTTCGTGACCTTTTCCGGCCACCAAAATAATATCATCGGCACTTGCCAATTGGCAGGCGGTCTTTATAGCCTGTTCTCGATTTTCAATGGATAAAATTTTATTTATGTTTTGAGGCTCCACACCCGATTCCATTTCGCGAATAATTACGGCAGGGTCTTCGGTTCGAGGATTATCAGATGTAAAAATGGTTTTGTTACTCATTTCAGAAGCGATATGACCCATCACCGGGCGCTTAGACTTGTCTCTATCGCCACCACACCCCACAACGGTGATGACGTTTTCATTTCCAGTCCTCAATGTGTTGATAGTATCAAGCACATTTTTTAGTGCGTCCGGCGTATGGGCATAATCAACTATGGCCGTAATCTTTTCTTTGGATATATAATACTGAAACCTTCCGTCAACATTCTCAAGTTCGCTCAAAAGACGAAGGGTCTCTAACTGTTCTAAGCCCAACAAATCAGCAACCCCATAGATAGCCAATAGATTATAGGCATTAAATTCTCCGATAAGTTTCGACCAAAGTTCATTGTCTCCGATCTTTACCAACTGGCCATCAAATCGATTTTCTAGAACCTTAGCCCTATAATCGGCATATGTTTTGAGGGCATAGGTATGTTTTACGGCCTTGGTGTTCTGAAGCATAACCATCCCATTTTTATCATCGATATTAGTCAATGCAAAGGATTTCTTCGTCAAATTATCGAACAGCATTTTTTTGGTGTCTCGATACTCGGCAAAAGTTTTATGGTAGTCTAAATGGTCGTGTGACAAATTCGTAAATACGGCTCCCTCGAAGACCAAACCCGCTGTCCTTTTCTGATGAATACCATGAGAGCTTACTTCCATAAAGCAATACTCCACACCGACCTGGTTCATATACCTCAGATGCCTATTGATTGTCAAGGTATCAGGAGTGGTATGACTTGTGGCGTATTCGGTATCATCGACCATAATCTTTATAGTCGAAATCAGCCCTACCTTATACCCCGCCTTTTTAAATAACTGATACAGAAGACTACATACGGTTGTTTTGCCATTTGTACCGGTAATACCGACTAATTTTAAATTCTTGGATGGGTTATCATAAAAGTTGGCTGCCATAATAGCCAGTGCCCTGTTGCCATTATCGACCTCGGCATAGGTAACCCCATCAACCATATGCTCAGGAAACTTCTCACATATTACAGCCTTGGCGCCCAAATTAATAGCCTTTTCAATATATTGGTGACCATCGGTAAGGCTACCTCTAATAGCCACAAAAACATCATCAATGGCAACTTCTCTGGAATCAAAATGCACAGCATTGACCACAACATTAGTCGATCCACTAATAGCAGAAAGGCCTACACCATATAATATGTCTTTGAGTAGTTTCATATAAGTTCCAAAACTATTTTTTTAACCTTATTCAAATCGGTACCATGTGAAATGGACTGTTTCTTAACCTTGCCATTGCCACGTATCTCGACCTTTAATCCGAGATTTTCTAAAATAGAAATAGCATCCATTCCGCTCATTCCCTTAACATTGGGTACCTTTTTATAATTTTTTTGAGATTCTACATAATATTTTTGATAGGCATCATCTAAATCTTGACTGCTCTCTTGTTTTATTTCTACCTCATCAATCAGCGGATTATTGGCATATATTTTTTGCGCCACCGATTTAAATACAGGGCCTGAAACATCAGCTCCGTAATACCCTAAGCCTTTGTCAGGCTCATGAATGACAACAATACAAGAGTATTTTGGGTTATCGGCAGGAAAATACCCAGCAAAAGATGAGATGTATTTAACATCCTTATTAACATAATTCTTTTGGGTGGTACCCGTTTTTCCTGCCATTGAAAAATTGGGTGAGTACAAGCCATGACCAGTACCATGTTTTTTCTCTACTATATTTTTTAATAGTTGCTGCACTTTGGAAACCGTCTCCTTTGAGCATATCGATGCATTTATCACTTCTTTATCAAACTTTTGAATACTTCGGTTCCATTCCTTAACTTCTTTAATCATTCTCGGTTTTACCATTTCACCGCCATTCGCAATGGCGTTATAAAAAGTAAGTGTTTGTAAGGGTGTCAATGAAACCTCATAACCATGTGACATCCATGCCAGTGAAATACCTGACCAACCCTTATCGCCTGGATAGCGAATTACAGGTTTACCCTCACCCTTTATAGGAAGTCCCAATTCATTGTGAAGGTTCATGCTCCTCAAACGATCTACATACCGCTCAGGTGTATTCTTATAATTAGTATGGATCATTTTAGCGAATGCGGTATTAGAGGATACCTCAAATGCCTTTGCTACCGATATTTTACCGTAACCCCCAGGTTTAGAATCACGTACGGTTCTATCATATAGTCTCCATCGGCCTTTTTCGGTATCGATTACCGTACTTGTATCAACAACCTTATCCTCTAGGGCAGCCACTAAACTCATTAGTTTAAAAGTAGAACCGGGCTCATGAGATTCGCCGATTGCATAGTTGAGGCGCTCGTAATATTTGCCGTTTTTGGTTATCCCTAAATTAGAAATGGCCTTAATCTCGCCCGTCTTTGTTTCCATTACAACAACACAGCCGTGATCCGCTTTATATTTTTCCAATTGTCTTAATAACGCATGATGAGCGATATCTTGTATATTAATATCAATGGTCGATATAACATTATAACCGTCTTTAGGTTCAATAATATTGTCAAGACCAATAGGTTTCCATTGTCCTTTTGCAATCTTTTGTTTTAATCGCTTTCCTTCCGTACCACGCAGATATTTTCCATAAGCCCGCTCAAGGCCAACACCAGAAAATCTACCATGGTCATTAATTCTTTCATACCCTATACTACGTTCGGCAATTTTACCCAAAGGATGTTCTCGAACTGTTTTCTGCTCCACGATTAACCCACCCTTATAGGGTCCTTTTTTAAACAACGGAAAACTCTTGACCGCCATATAATCTGAATAATCAAGATTGCGGACCACCAAGGTGTATCTATTTTTATTGGCCTTCGCTTTTCTAAAAATTTGTTGGTAATGTGAAGTAGGTTTGCCCAAAAGTTTTGCCAAGGCATCGGATAATGGTTTTACATTCTCCTTAAAATTTTTATCGCTGACCGTAACCGCATCAAAACGGATTGTATACCTTGATACCGAAGTAGCCAACAGGCTACCGTCATCAGAATACAGATTACCGCGATTGGGAGAAATAGTGAACATTCTCTCTGTGCGCTTTATCGCCAGCTCCCTATACTTATCACCATGCACCGTTTGTATGCTCACCAATTTAAAAAGAACGGCAGCAGCGAACAAAAAAAGAAAGCCTGCAACAATATATAATCTGGTCAATATATTCTTATCGGTAGCTGCCATTTACTCCTTTGTTGATTTAACCCTTATTTTTCTTGGAGGTTCCTCTGAAGGAAACAAGCCCTTTTCTTTAACAGCTTGGGCAATGGTAGACTCAAGCTTTAATCGCTGCATATCTGAGCGAACATCTACATACTCACTGCGCAATTCTTTCACCTTCTCACTCAAGGAGGCGATTTGATGCACTTTTTTGTCGGCG
Organism: Flavobacteriaceae bacterium; assembly: GCA_045046905.1. Taxonomy (GTDB): domain Bacteria; phylum Bacteroidota; class Bacteroidia; order Flavobacteriales; family Flavobacteriaceae; genus JASFYU01. Next base: position 20,993 of record JASFYU010000075.1, read on the forward strand.
CTATGCGAACTGGCAATCATTACCGTGGCCAAAAAAGAAGCGAAAATGATAAACAACCAATTTTTAGGCGCATCACCGCTTATCAAAAACTTACCCTTCAATATGTCTAGTATTCCTTTTCTCATACCGTTTATCCTTATATCGGCTTGTATACAACTCTAAAAAACCCAAAGGGGCGACCTCATGCTCATTGTACGTTCAAATGCGCTCAGCTATTCTATGCTTTGCGCTTCGGGCCCTATTATTAATCGCTATTTCCTCTTTCGAGGGTATGATTAATCTGCCTACCTTTTTGAAGGGAACATTTATATTCCCGTAAAAATCTTTTTCAGGTTCTCCTTCAAATTGCCCAGACCTTATAAAGCGTTTTACCAAGCGGTCTTCTAAAGAATGGTAGCTAATAACACTGAGCCTTCCCCCCTTATCGAGCAAATCGCGAGTCTGCATCAGAAACTCCTCGATTACCTGTATCTCTTGATTCACCTCAATGCGAATGGCCTGATATATCTGTGCTAAAATTTTATGTTCCCTTGATTTTGGCAAAAATTGCCGCAACGCTTCCTTTAATTGCGCCGTAGTCTTTATTGCTGCCTCCTCTCTTTTCTCAATGATAGTCTTTGCCAAGGCGTTCGCATTTCGCAAATCACCATATTTAAACAAAACCCTTCTCAAATCGTCAAAAGAATATGTATTTACCACATCATATGCCGAAACACTGCTCTTTTTGCTCATGCGCATATCGAGAGCCGCATCAAAACGGGTAGAAAATCCCCGTTCTGCTTTATCGAATTGATGTGAAGAAACTCCAAAATCGGCCAAAATTCCATCTACCTTCTGAATGCCATAGAACTTTAAAAACTGCCTGATATACCTAAAATTCTCATTGATTAAGGTAAACCGTTTATCATCGATAATGTTCTGCAAAGCATCTTCATCTTGATCGAACGCCAGCAATCTACCATCAGGCCCCAGCCTTTTCAGTATTTCTTTGGAATGCCCACCTCCGCCAAAGGTTACATCTACATATATACCAGCTTCTTTAACACTGAGCCCATCGACTGACTCTTTCAGCAAAACCGGATTATGATACATTGTCCTCATCGTCTCCGTCTTCGCCCATTACCTCTTCCGCCATAGCAGCAAAATCTACCGCAGTTTCCTCTAACACTTGTTCATAACTATCCTTATCCCAGATTTCAATGATATTTATAGCAGAGCTCAGCACCACTTCTTTTGAAATTCCGGCAACTGCTATCAAATTCTTAGGAATTAACAATCTTCCTGTCGCATCAATCTCAACAACTTTTACGCCCGCCGAAAAACGACGTATAAAATCATTGTTCTTTTTTTTAAAGCGATTTTTCCTCTTCATTTTCTGCATCAACAAATTCCACTCCTCCATAGGGTAAAGCTCTAAATAAGGCTGAAACACAGACCTTTTTATCACAAATCCGCTATTTAATATAGGGGACATCTGATTTTTTAGGGCAACGGGTAACATTACCCTACCTTTGGCATCGGCCTTACAATCGTATGTTCCAATGAAATTGATCACCTAAATGAATTTGCTTTCTTTTAATAACTCAAATATATAGAAATTATTACCACTATTTACCACTATTTACCACTTTGTTGATAAATTTTACTATTTACGAAATAATATTGAGTAATCAAGGACACTGAACAACCCTATAATAGAAATAAGGCCAACTAAACATTAAGCACAGAAACAGTGATGCTCACATACTTTTATCTGTTTAACAATCAGTTATTTAGAGCCATATAGAGCTGAAACATGTGCAGTGAATGCATATACACTGCCGACACCTACCAATAAGCCTTTATTACGCCAAAAACGTTATATTTAAGCTCTCTTTTGTATCTTGTTATACAACATCAAAATTTGAATCGACCATTTCAAGTGAACACCAGAGCTAAATCTATGACCTGTTCAAAAAGTCCTAAATGAAAAAAAATCGCCAAATTGCGATATTACTTTTTATTTTTTTGATGACATTGCCATTAACTTTTAATGGGCAGGTTAGAGACGATGCAGCACTTTATTATAATTGGTTCGATGCTATTACTGGCCTTGAAAATTCTGAGCTTCACTACGGCCAAGTCTATATGGAGAAGTATAAGGTAAAAAACAAAAAATCACAATTTTTTTATTCTCCAGACTTTGTATCTGGAACAGTGGTTTTTGATGGCCAAATATACTTTGGACTCAATTTAAAATACAATATTTACGACGATGAAGTTTTGATGCGGATACAAAACAAGTTTGGGGGAAATACCTTGCAGCTTTACAAAGACAAAATAAGCGGTTTCACCATTGTAGGACACCAGTTTATAAAAATCGATTCTTCGATGGCCAATAAAGTGATTGAAACAGGTTTTTATGAAGTTTCTTCGGTAAACCTTGTTCTAAGGCTCCTTAAAAAACACAAAAACAAATTAAATGAGCATTTGGGAGAAAAGTCATCTTATCATGAATTCGAAGATTCTAAGAAAAAATACGTGCTCTGGTATCAAGGCTCCTATCACCCCATCAAAAAAATTGCTGACCTAACAGCCCTGTTTCCAAACCATAAAGAAAAATTAGATTCCTTTTATAAAAGCCAAAAATCAAAGTTGGATGTTGATACCATACTCTATTCATTGCTGGTATATTTAGAGACTCAATTACCCAAAGGAAACGAAAAAACCCTAAAAAAGTGAGATTTTCATTATTCGCAATAGTGTTATTATTGGGCTTTAAATGGTCGTTGGCGCAAACCGATATGCCCAAAATGTCTTTGACATTTAATGAATCAAGCAGGAAAAATATCATTCTTCAGATTGAAGAAATATCAGGTTACAACTTCTTTTTTGCAGAAGAATGGCTAAACAATGAACGCATTTCAGGTAATTATGAGAATACCCCGATCACAACAGTACTTCAAGAGATTTTTGCGGCTACTACCATTAATTTTCATGTGCTCGATGGCCATACCATTGTTTTAACGCGCAACAGTATAATTCGCGATCAACTACCTAAAAGCTTTTACAGGGATACTATTACAGAAAGAAATACCCATATAGTGGAAACAACCGAAACCCGTTCTATTTCATATTTAGAGAAAAGGCCTGACAAGACATCGCTAACCGAAACCGTACGAATAGGTAAAGAAAATAAGAACATAGTGCAAAAAGTATATACTCTAACGGGTTTTGTAGTAAACAATACTACGGGTGAGCCCATTACTAATCTCGCCTTGATTGCTAAAGAATCTACGCTTGGCACCACTACAAATGCCAAAGGGTTTTACAAAATCGAGCTTCCTGCAGGGGTCAGCACCCTTCAAACCAGGGCAATCGGGTTCGAAACCATCGAAAAGAGGGTAATCATATATAATAACGGTAGTTTAGATTTTAGTTTGAATGAAAGTGTAGAGCAATTGGATGAAGTGGTCATTGAAAGCAACCAGACCCAAAATGTGAAAAAGGTCATCTCCGGAGTTGTTGAACTCGATATTGCAGAGATTAAGGTCATTCCAATGGTTTTGGGGGAAAGGGATATTCTCAAAACCGCCATAACATTGCCCGGAATCACGAATACTGGAGAAGGTTCATCAGGGTTTAATGTACGAGGGGGCGGTACCGACCAAAACCTGATTTTACTAGATGATGCAGTTATCTATAATCCTTCACACTTTTTTGGTATTTTTTCTGCGCTCAACCCTTTTACCAGTGGCAACGTGACAATTTACAAAGGAAGTATTCCTGCGGAATATGGAGGTAGATTATCATCGGTTTTTGATATTAACACCAGAAATGCCAATACGCAAAAATTTGCAGGTGAGGCATCAATAGGCCCTGTCACTAGCAACCTTACTTTAGAGACCCCTATTGTAAAAGACAAATCAGGCATTTTAGTTGGTGGTAGAACTACATACTCTAACTGGATCTTAAAATCGTTGGATGATGAATCGTTGAAAAACAGTAAAGCTTCATTTTATGATGTGGTCGCTAAATACAATGATAGAATCAATGATAGCAACACCTTTTCTGCGACAGCTTACTTTAGCAAGGATGCCTTTAGTATCACTTCAGATTCTATCTATAGTTATAGCAATAGGCTGCTATCGTTAAAATGGAATCATAGATTCAACGAAAACAACTCAATGAATCTTCTACTTTCCAACAGTCAATACACTTTTAACATAGAATTCGATGGAAACTCTGACAAGAACTTTGATTTGGGATATAAAATAAACGAGACCGAATTCAAACTAAAAATGCTTAGTTTATACAAGAATTCGCACAAATTCAACTTTGGCCTTTCAAGTAAGTTGTATGTAGTGGATCCGGGGTTTGTCGATCCGATCGGGTCGACATCGATAGTCGAACCACTTAGAATACAAAAGGAAAAAGGGTGGGAGTCTGCAATTTTCATTTCTGACAACTACACTATAAGTAAAAAATTGTCTTTGGATGTTGGCCTAAGATATTCGGTATATGCCGCTCTCGGAGAATCGTCTCAACGAATTTATGAAACCGGTATTCCGAAAAACGAGGGTACATTGGTCGAAACAAAAAAATTCGATTCCAATGAAATCATCAAAACCTATGGCGGGCCAGAAATAAGGATGTCCGCAAGGTATTTATTGACACCTGATTTTTCTATCAAGACAAGTTACAACAATACCTTTCAATATATTCACACGCTATCAAGTAATACGACCGTTTCGCCAACCGACACCTGGAAACTTTCAGATATAAATATAAAACCACAGCGTGCAAATCAAATCTCTTTGGGCCTATTCAAAAATTTTAACGAGAACCGCTATGAGATAAGCCTAGAAGGTTACTACAAAAGGTCTGATAATATTTTGGATTACAAAATTGGAGCCCAACTGTTACTGAATCAAACCATTGAGACAGAAGTATTACAGGGCCAAGGTAAGGCCTATGGCCTGGAGTTCTTAATAAAAAAGAGCGAAGGAAGGCTAAATGGATGGTTGGGCTATACCTATTCCCGCTCTTTTGTAAAACTGAACAGTGAGTTTGCCGAAGAGCAGATCAATAATGGCGATTATTTTCCGGCGAATTTTGACAAGCCCCATGATATTAGTCTAGTAGCAAATTATAAATTCACAAAACGCTACAGTTTCTCAGCAAATTTCGTCTACCAAACGGGAAGACCTGTGACGTTTCCTGTGGGTACTTACTTTTTGGAAAATGCAGAGTATGCACTGTTCAGTGAACGAAATAAATTTAGGATTCCTGACTATTATCGATTAGATCTTAGCTTGAACATAGAAGGCAACCATAAGATCAAAAAGTTAGCACATAGCTTCTGGAATATTTCTGTATATAATGTTTTGGGCAGAAACAACCCATATTCTGTGTTCTTTGTCACTGAAAATGGCGAACTAAAAGCATATCAAAGTTCTATTTTTTCGATTCCGGTACCTACAATCACCTATAATTTTAAATTTTGATCCATAAGAAAAAGCACATACCGAGACCGCTCACAAAACTAAGTACCTTACTGTTCCTGTTTGTTTTGACAAGTGGCGCCTTAGATAGCTGTACGGAGCCTTTTTCTCTTGAGACCGCAAGTTCAGATAACCCTTTGGTCGTTGATGCCACGATCACCAATGAGCTGAAAAACCATGAAATTCTCTTAAGTCGCGCCGCTCAGGCCGGAGGAGATGGGCCTCTAGTGGAAACCAATGCCAACATACGGGTCGTTGACGATACACAACAAGAATTTTTGTTTGTCGAAACAGAACCTGGCAGATATATTTCATCGGTCGAATTCAGTGCCCTACCCAATAGAACGTATCGATTGGCAATTACAACATCAAACGGTAATTCGTATTCGTCAGACCCGGTTCAATTACCACAAACTACGCAAATAGACAACGTTCATTTCAAGCGAACAACTACCGATAGTGGCTTAGATGGCATGGCCATATCTGTAGATAGTTTTGACCCCACGGGCAACGCTACGTACTACAAGTATGAATATGAAGAAACGTATAAGATCATTGCCCCCAGGTGGGTGCCCGACGAGTTTGTTATTCTTTCAGAGGATCCACCTGGCGTAGATGCCTTACCACGAACAAGAGAGGAGAAAACCTGTTATGCTACTGAAAGATCCAACAGTCTAATCTTGACAAACACCGATGGATCTGGCGAAGGCAGGGTTACCGACTTTAATGTACAGTTTATCAACCGAGACAATTTTATTATCTCACATCGGTACAGTATTCTTATAAAACAACATGTTTTATCAAGGGAAGCCTATTCCTTTTATGAAAAGCTTCAGGAATTTTCAGGATCCGAAAGTCTGTTTTCACAAAGCCAACCAGGTTTTATCAAGGGAAATATATTTTCTGAAGATGGCAAAAATGAAAGGGTAGTGGGCATTTTCAACATTTCCTCGGTATCAGAAAAAAGGGAGTTTTTCAATTATGTCGATTTTTTTCCTGAGGAAGAGCTTCCGCCCTTTGTTGATGACTGTAGGCAAACGAACCTCTTATTCACAACCCTCGATGACAGATTCCGTCTAATTGAATTAATCAAATCGAACAGTATCAGTTTTTCGGGCTTTATCTTCAGCCCTGAATTCGGAACGGTAATAGGAGTCATTCATACACCAAGAAAATGTGGGGATTGTAATGAATTGGGAAGCAATGTAGCGCCCGACTTCTGGGAAGAATAAAAATCAAAAGGAATATGAAAAAGTCATCGGTTCTATTTTATTTAGGATTTATAGGATTTCTTTATTTTGGTTATGGCCAATACCAAATAAAAAACCTAGAGGAATTGAACGGTTACAATGCGATTCCGGAAGAAACCGTTTACATACACTATAACGATGGTTTTTTTCTTGCAGGTGAGTATCTATATTACAAGTTGTATTGCTTGAATGCCGAGAACACTGCACCAAGTACCGTGAGTAAAGTAGCATATGTCGAATTGGTGAGCAAGAACAAACAACCCATATTCAAGCACAAGATAAGGCTCAAATCGGGCTTGGGTCAAGGCGATTTTTTCATACCGACCACAACTCCTTCAGGAAACTACAAACTTATCGGTTATACCCAGTGGATGAGAAACGCCGATCAGGGTCTTTTCTTTCAATCAAATATCACCATTGTAAATCCGTATCAAGAATTGCAAGAACCCCTGCAACCCTATTTAAACGACCAACGAGAATCTTCCCAAAAAAAAGATGGTCCACAGCCCTTAGATTCCATTGAACAAAAAAAAACAGGC
>JASFYU010000076.1:0-8325 GCA_045046905.1 Flavobacteriaceae bacterium
GCTCTTCCGATCTTATCGTAGAGGCAGTGCGATTCCTATAAAGAACACCATTCTGAATCGTTATTATTTCAAAAATATAATCACCTATATTCTAGTAAACTCCCAGGCGACAAAGGATACCGTCTTGGTGAACAACCCCTCACTTTTTCCAAAACATCACATAAAAGTCATCTATAATGGTTTGGATATCGATGAATTTTTAAAAAAAGAATACAATCAGGTCTATCAATCCTCTCAGAAAAATGAGACCGTACTTGTAAATTTAGGGAGACTGGAATTTCAAAAGAATCAAAAATTTCTAATCCTTCTGGCCGTCGAGCTCAAAAAAAGGGCATTGACCTTTAAAATTCTTATCGGCGGAGAGGGTAGGCTGAGGAATTCTTTGGTGCAAATGCGTAAAGAACTTGGGGTAGAAGACGAAGTTATATTGTGCGGATTCATTGATAACCCTAAAGACATTATCCATTGCGGAGATATATTCTTATTGCCATCACTTTGGGAAGGCTTTGGATATGTTTTAGCAGAGGCCGGTCTCTGTAAAAAACCCGTTGTCGCATTTGATACAAGTAGTAACCCCGAAATTGTACTACAGAACAAAACAGGGTACCTCACAGCGGTAGATAACGTTAGTGCATTTGCAGACAGGGTAGAAAAACTCATACAAGACCCGCAGCTTAGAAATAAAATGGGGCAAGAGGCTTTTGAATATATCAAAAACACTTTTGATGCAAAAAAAATTCTTGCCAATATCGAGGAATACTTGGTAATACCGACCAAAGATAATAAGCTGACCGCCCTTTTGATTACCTTCAACGAAATAGACCATATTGCTCAAATTCTCCAAAATATTCAGTTCGCCGATGAGATTATTATAGTTGATTCATACAGTACCGATGGTACTGTGGAAAAAATAGAGGAGTTTCATAATGTTAAACTCATTCAAAGAAAATTCAAAAACTATACGGATCAGAAATCGTTTGCAATGCAGCAGGCTACTCATGATTGGGTACTTTTCCTCGATGCCGACGAAAGAGTAACACCCGTTTTAGAAAGTGAGATATTAAATACAATAAACTGCGATTCCTCCAATGCAGACGCTTATTATTTCCGTAGGACATTCATGTTTGAAGATAAGGTGCTACATTTCAGCGGTTGGCAAAGCGATAAAAACTACAGGCTCTTTAGAAAAAGTAAGACTAGATTCGCAAAGGAAAGGATTGTACATGAAACTTTAATCGTAAAAGGAAAATCCGATGTGCTCAAAAATAAATTAATCCACTATTCCTATAAAGACTATGAGGATTATAAGGGTAAGATGATAAAATATGGGCAAATGAAAGCCTTGGAGGAATACGAAAAAGACTATACACCAAACTCTTATCATTTTGTACTTAGGCCTTTTTACAAGTTTTTCAATCACTATATATTACGATTGGGAATTTTAGACGGAAAAAAGGGAGTCATCATTTGCTATCTAAATGCTCTTGGGGTGTATTCAAGATATAAAGAACTCAAACGCCTTAGAAAAGTTGAAGAAAACCAAACCAGTGAATAATTTTACCTCTGAAATAAACCAGTGTATAAAGATACTTGAACAAGGTAAGCTTATCCTCTACCCTACTGATACGGTCTGGGGCATTGGTTGCGACGCGACTAATGAAGAGGCCGTAAAAAAGGTGTATGCCCTTAAACAAAGAGCGGATAGTAAAGCACTCATAACCATGGTCGCCAATGATGCCATGCTAGAAAGATACATAGAAAGAGTTCCTGAAGTGGCCTATGATATTCTTGATTTTGCGACCAAGCCCACTACCATTATTTATGACCTGCCAAAAGGTGTGGCCAAAAATCTGATAGCCCCAGATAATACCTTGGCGATTCGCGTAGCATCGGACAAATTTTGCCAATACCTCATCAACAAACTCAAAAAACCTCTTGTATCTACCTCAGCAAATATTTCAGGAACGCCAACTCCCAAAAGCTTTTCCGAAATAAGTGCTGTAATTTTAAAAGGTGTCGACTATGTAGTAAATTTGCAACGGAATCAAAAAAATGGATTGCCGTCCTCGATTATCAAACTAGCAAATGATGGCACCGTAAAAATAATCCGTAAGTAAGTCAAAGTAAAACAAGAGTGTAGAAAGCTCAAGTGACAAACCATAAGACTCTAGTGGGGTTTATATCATTTTAAACTCCCAATACAGGCTCTACTCACATTCTACGAAACAAACAATGCCAAAGCAAAATCTCAAAATAGCCCTTCGAGACCCTATTTTCACCATCATTGTACAATCCGCCAAAGAACTAAACTTGGACTGCTATGTAATTGGTGGCTTTGTACGTGATTATCTATTGCAGCGCGAAGCACCCAAAGATATTGACATTGTTGCTATTGGCAGCGGAATTGAAATTGCAAAAAAAGTAGCTTCAAAACTACCGGGAAAACCCCATGTCGCTATTTTTAAAAACTTTGGGACTGCGATGCTAAAACATGATGGTATCGAACTAGAATTTGTAGGCGCAAGAAAAGAGAGTTATCATAGAGCTAGTAGAAAGCCTATTGTTGAGGACGGCACTCTGGATGATGATCAAAAAAGAAGGGATTTTACGATTAATGCTTTGGCAATATCGCTGAATGAAGGTGATTATGGAGCACTGTTGGATCCCTTCGATGGCATTGGTGATCTGGAACGAAAACTCATTCGCACACCTCTTGCACCGAGTATTACATATTCCGATGACCCCCTTCGCATGATGCGTGCTATTCGGTTTGCTACACAATTGAATTTCGAAATCCATCTAGAATCTCTTCAAGCCATTACTGAAAACAATACACGTATCAATATTATTTCTGCCGAACGTATCGTAGACGAGCTGCATAAAATAATGGCAAGCAAAAAGCCTTCGGCCGGTTTCTCTCTTTTGCATAAGACAGGGCTTTTACCACTCATCTTACCTGAGTTGACCGCATTGGAAGGCATAGAAGAAATTGAAGGTCAGCGACATAAAGATAATTTTTGGCATACTTTAGAAGTTGTAGATAATATTGCTCAGATGACCGATAATCTTTGGCTACGTTGGGCCGCCTTATTACATGATATCGGAAAGGCACCGACGAAAAAATTTCATAAAAAATTAGGGTGGACATTTCATGGTCATGAATTCATCGGCTCAAAAATGGTATACAAACTATTCAAACGTCTGAGAATGCCATTGAATGACAAGATGAAATTCGTACAAAAAATGGTATTGATGAGCTCGCGACCTATTGTTCTATCAGAAGATTTTGTCACCGATTCTGCCGTTCGCAGATTGGTTTTCGATGCAGGCGATTATGTTGATGACTTAATGACCCTTTGCGAGGCAGACATCACAACAAAAAACCCCAAGAAGCAAAAGAAATACAAAAATAACTTTAAAGTAGTTCGTCAAAAAATCGAAGAAGTCGAGGAACGGGATCAAATTCGGAATTTTCAACCCCCCGTTAGCGGCGAGGAGATTATGACCGCCTTTAACCTAAAACCTTCAAAAGAGATCGGCCTTATCAAAGATGCCATCAAAGAGGCCATATTAGACGGTGAAATTCCGAACGAACCAGAAGCCGCCAAAGATTTCATGATTCAAAAAGGCAAAGAAATGGGCTTAAAATTGTCTAACAAAGAAAGATGAAGAAAGATGATAAACTCGTAATATACTGGCTTTTAACCGGCTGCGCCCTAATATTTATCATGGTAGTCGTCGGCGGCATAACAAGGTTAACTCACTCAGGCCTATCCATTTCAAATTACAAACTGATTAGCGGCACCATTCCTCCAATGAATGAAATAGCATGGGAAAAAGCATTTGATCTCTACAAACAATATCCTGAATATAAAAAAATCAACTCCCATTTTACAATAGATGATTTTAAGAGCATTTATTTTTGGGAATGGTCACACAGGGTCATCGGTAGAATGATAGGGCTCGTCTTTATAATTCCCTTTCTGTATTTCTTGATACAAAGAAAACTCAAAAAACCCACAATTAAAAAATCGATTATCTTGCTTTTTTTGGGTGTTTTTCAAGGCTTTTTAGGCTGGTATATGGTAAAAAGCGGCCTGGTTGACAGGCCAGACGTAAGTCATTATAGATTGGCAGCGCATTTGATTACCGCCTTCATTACTTTTGCCTATACATTGTGGGTCGCTTTAGACCTAATCTTTCAAGAGAAAAAAGAGATAAACATACGATTAAGGAATATAATCGGACTGGGCTTCGCCATTTTGGTAGTACAGATTTTTTGGGGCGCTCTTGTTGCCGGCCTCGATGCTGGCTTTATTCATAACCATTGGCCCTTAATGAATGAGGGCACTATAATGCACGAAACTGTTTTAATAGAGCAAATTCCGCTATGGAAGAATTTTGTTCATGGAAAAAGTGGCGTTCAGTTTGTGCATCGATATTTGGCTTATATTGTCCTTGGTTTTATCATTTATATCTGGTATAAAACTAAGGGTATGTCATTATCTAGGTCGCAGAAAATAGGAGTCACTAGCCTACTCCTCCTCGTGTTCGTACAATTCATATTGGGTGTTTTTACTCTGGCATACGCCGTTCCGGTCGTGTTGGGTGTTGCGCATCAGGTTTTTGCATTTTTCCTTTTAGGCAGCATGACATTTGTGCTTCATAGATTTTCAAGGTGATAGGTCTCGAGTTTTATTCCATTTTGTTTTCGAAGCCTCAATACGGTATAATAGTCGCAAAACTTTGTAACTTTGCCATACTAAAAAATCGTAAATGATTTATAAGATTCGTATAATTCTTGATGCCGAAGAAGATATTTTTAGAGATGTCGAGGTAGATGCCAATGATTCACTTGAGGAATTTCATAATGTCATTTCTCAAGCCTTTGGGTTTTTGGGTACTGAGATGGCTTCCTTTTATACCTGCGATGATAAATGGAACCAGGATGAGGAAATTGCGCTATTCGATATGAGCGAAAATGGTTCCGATATCCGTTTGATGAACAAAACTTTTTTAAAAGATATACTTGATCGAAACCAACCAAAGCTTATTTATGTCTACGATTTTCTAAGCATGTGGACTTTCTTCGTAGAACTGGCCGATATAGTAGAAAAAGAAAGTGGGCAGTCATACCCTAATGTTCTTTTTAGTTTTGGAGAATTACCCGAAGTACCCCCAGAAAAAAAATTCGTATCAGACCCTGTAATCGAGTTTGATGATACCTTTGAAAATTATGACGACCTCGATTTCGATGAAAACTGGAACTGACAAAGGGAATAGTTCAGCGCAACAAGCTTGAAGCCCTACTAAAACATACCATTCTGTCAGGGTCTGCACCCTATTTCGACAGCCCAACAATCTATTAACTTATACCTTAATTCATGATTAATCTCTATCCTACCCAAATCGAAAGCATCTCTTTGCACCGTGTTGGAAATAAAAATAAAAACGAAAGAATATTTTTATCCGAAGAACCCTTTGCACTTAACGATGAGACAACAGGATTGCTTAAAGAATATTTTTTTAAGCCCTTTCGTGAGAAAGAAGAGAATTATTTTCAGTTTACAAATGAAATTGATCTTGAGCTCAACGAAGTATATAAATATGTTTCAGAAATTTTTACTGATCCTGATAGCGCACATATAAACTCCAAAAAAATAGCAACCCATCTTTTCGAACAGTCTAACCACCCGCATATTAAAAGCGGCGAACTGTATGTGGTTTATTTAACTGGTATTTTACTCGATAATGTCAAGGTCGATGCCATTGGTATTTTCAAAAGTGAATTAAAACACGATTTTCTTCAGTTTGAAGAAAAAGGCAACAATTTAGACTTAGTCGTTCAACAAGGAATCAACATAAATAAATTAGATAAAGGTTGTTTGATTTTCAATAGCAATAAAGAAGAGGGCTACAAAATACTTTCGGTAGACAGTAACCGCTACGACGCTAAATATTGGTTAGAAAACTTTTTAAGTGTTGATGCTTTGGCCGATGATAATTTTTATACCAAGAACTACCTTAAATTCTGCCAAAATTTTGCGAAAGACGTGGTTTTACCTGCTGAAGATAAACAACAGGAGGTTTTGTTCATGAACCGAGCCGTTAACCATTTTGCAAAGAATGACAGCTTTGAAGAAAGCACTTTCTTGAATGAGGTAATGGAAAATCCGGAGTTAATACCTGAATTCAAACACTACAAGGTCGAAAAGGGGCCAAAGTACAGTATTGAAGACATTTCTAACTTTGACATCGCCAATAAAGCGGTCTCGGATGCCCGTAAAAAAATAAAAAACGTCATCAACCTCGATACCAATATTCAGATAAAACTCAATTTTATTAATCCAGAATCAGCGGAAAAATTCGTAGAAAAAGGGTGGGACGAAGAACGCCAAATGTATTATTACCTGGTATATTTTAATAAAGAGGAGAAAAGCTAATTAGGAGTCAACTATACTAAGCACACCTATACATAAAAACCTTCTTCGGCCAACTTAAACGCACTAGCGAGTAAGTTGCCTGCCTTACCCAAAGGTAGGCTAAGCCCTAAAGGTGTTGATTAAAAAATACTCCGATGATTGTCAGTTAAATTTTAATTTTACTTTCAATAATCTGTTTCATGCTGACATCTTCATAATTTCTTCTCACAAAATTTAAGGCAAGATCCAGGATTTCACCCATGGTCTTGCATTTTTTGAAATTCAGATCCAAAGTAAGCTCATAAATTTGGTCACTGAGTTTTTCAATATTTTCAGGGGTAGAAATGATATCCTTTTTACATATGGATCTCAGTTTCTTTATTCGGTTCCCCGAACTTAGAATTCTCTTGGCTACCATGGATCGTTCTTCTAGCTTATATTGATCAATAGAATCTTTCAACAATTTTTCACGCACCAGTTCAACCATCAGATAATTCTCCTTGAAAAACTGTGGGCGATATACCTTTAATTTCCCTTCAAAGCACTGTTGGTCAAAATCAATAGCTCGTATCCTATATACCACATGATCAAAATCATGAACAAGCACTACTACATAATTATAAGAGCGCATATCGCCTAAAAGACGAATCATACAACGTTCATTAAATTTTACAAATTCCTTGGCCAGTTGGGCTTTCTCCGATTCGGTACAATTAGGAAGCATATCCTTTATAAAAACATCACCAGGAATACCCGCAATATGCTCTTCAATCAGCGTGTCTTTATAAACCAAAAAGTTCAAGTTGTAGGGCGATAGCATATGCTCTAGCTCAAGCCCATAAATTCTAGAAGCATCGGTTTTTTTAACATAGAAATAAATAAAATTATCATTGAGTATATTTCTGACCTTGATTCTAAAGGGTTTAGAGTTTCCGAAAGTACAGAAATCTACAGCATCAACATTCAGGTACTGATTAATATTGTCACTCCCATCTGAATATAAAATAGAGTACACCTTCTTTAGGCTTTCATCAATTTCTTGCCGATCAAATTCAGAATAATATACCCGAATCCATAGGGTGTCATTGTCATCGGCATCGTATACAACCACTGAACCCGAAAATCGTAGTAAATCTTCGTAGAAGATGGGAATCTCAATCTTGCGGCTATATTGATCTAAATACACATCTAATTTCTCACTGACCGGATAGGCCTGTTTTTTCTTCGACATTAAACGTTCTTCGGACATATTTCTTTTTTATACAAAGTAGGCAATTCACCTCACAATACAAGCTTCAAAAAAGCAGTTTTATCGAAAACTATAGTACAGACCACCCAACTATTGGCTTACACAACATTTTTTTACATAACCCCAGCAAAAATCTTTCTTTGTAATGCGGTGTCCACTTTTTTTGGATACGTTCAATTCCGATGCATTGGGGTGATTTTATGTCTTGATGACTTTTTTTGATTTGCTTAGCAAAACTACAAAAGAAAGAAAGCCGATACAAAAAGATAGTATTTCAACCAAATCAATAATCTCAGGGCAAGACCTGCTGATAGTACTATAGGCTCGTCAGGCATGAAAAATAAAAAACCTTGACCAATTCAATGAAAGTCTGGCCGTGGTAGGCAGGGGCATCGGAGAAGTAAACTGCCTTGAGACAAGCCTGCCTTTGCGGTCAGGCGGGCCGACGAGGTATGCTTTCGAAAAGCATTTTTTGATTTCGAGGCAAGCCTTGAGAAATTAAAACCTCAATGAGGGATTAAACCCATTGATGAGATTAAAAGAGTTTAAATTAAATCAATCTAAGATTGTATAAAAAATGTTTCGACAAAAAAACAATAAAGGTATTTTCTTAGTATAGGTATCGTTCCTTATTGTCAATATCACTTTTGCACA
>JASFYU010000077.1:0-17112 GCA_045046905.1 Flavobacteriaceae bacterium
AACTTTTGAAATATCCAGATATTCCTTCAAATTTTCCATTTCAAATCTTAGCTTTTATTTGTATTCTGTAGATTAAATCTTAGGTCGAACTCAGGTTATAAGGCCAGATGCTGCTTTAGAATTAAACAAAGTAGTCAATTGATTAATACGACCTATCTTGATATGGTCATACGCTTAGAAACCCATACCGATTCTGTAGGCATTCATGCATACAATGATCGACTCTCCGAAAGTAGAGCCAAGGCCACCTATGAATATTTAATAGCAAATGGCATTTCGCAAGAACGTATTTTATCTTATAAGGGGTATGGCAAAAGAAAACTTATTAATCACTATACTGGCAAAAGTGATTGCTCACCCAAAGAATTAGAATTAAATAGGAGAACAGAATTTCCTATTGTAAGAATCAAAAAAGCAATACTAGCATTTAACTAGAGAATGCCATATTCATACTAACCTGAGTTCGACCTCATATTTGTGTACAGTTTAGCTTTTATTTGCATTCTGTAGATTAAATCTTAGATTGAGCTCAGGTTACAACAAAAAAGAGGCTGTCTAAAAAGTGTTTTTAGACAAGCACTTTTATTTTATATAATTGGGTATGGTTCTTACTCTAAGATTCCATCAACAATACCATAGGCTATAGATTCTTCTGCATTCATCCAATAATCTCTATCAAAATCTTTTAACACTTTTTCATATTTCTGTCCGCAGTTTTCGGCCAAGATTCTTGCGCTCAATTCCTTGGTCTTTATAATCTCTTTGGCCTGGATCTCAATATTGGAAGCCTGCCCCCTAGCCCCTCCACTAGGTTGATGAATCATTACTTGGGCATGAGGTTGGATAAAACGTCTACCCTTTTTACCAACTGAGAGTAAAATAGAACCCATAGAAGCGGCCAACCCTGTACAAACAGTAGAAACCGGACTTTTCAATGATTTTATAGTATCATACATCGCAAAACCAGAGGTCACGTAACCTCCGGGGCTATTAATAAACAATTGAATTTCATTGTGGTTCTGCATATCAAGATACAGCAAACGGTCAATGACGTGTTTAGCTGAATCATCGTCTACCATGCCCCATAAGAACACTTTTCTTTCCTCCAATAACTTCTCGTCTATCGCTTCCTGAACTTTTCCTTTTTTTGAACTCATTATCTATTTTTTATTGGCTTCAAAATTAATCAAATTTTTCACAATTAGGCCATTGTTTACTAACGGCCTTAAAACCGAAGCTCAGAAAACCTTATGAAAATATTTTTATTCAATTTAACAGTAAAATAATTCACCGAAAACAAAATTGTTTTTGTTTTCTCCTACTATGAATTATTTGCATGGCCATAGTTACAGAAATTATAAGGAAGCTGATAAAACTAAAACCCGTATTGAGCGAAGTAGACCTATAAATGGGTTAGAATACCTTGGTTTATAACAGAGTTCGAACTCAGGTTTATAGTTAAATTGTATTACTTCAATCCAATATCAAAATAATACTCATTTGACCATTTTGATTCATAACCAATTGCGGGTAGTAATAGAGAGAAGATTTTCAGGCCTTTCGAAAATAAAGCACCCCTGAGATCTAGTCTAATATTTTCCTCTACGATCAATATT
The DNA here is from genome assembly GCA_045046905.1 of Flavobacteriaceae bacterium. Lineage (GTDB taxonomy): Bacteria > Bacteroidota > Bacteroidia > Flavobacteriales > Flavobacteriaceae > JASFYU01. The sequence continues at coordinate 1,617 of JASFYU010000077.1, forward strand.
GGTTTTTCAGCCATCAAACCAGCAGAATGATATGCCAAAAAACCAGCACGGCCTATTGTTTCCCAATCAGATTCACTCTGTACACATTTAAGAATTCATTTGACCTCCTATCCACTTCTTTGGCACTGTATAAAAAGAAACGAAGCCGAAAATGCCTCTCTGCGCGTACTTCTCTTGTACTGAATTCTAGCCTTGTTTTGGAGACAACAAAGCCATGAAAATAATTTTCAGCACTATTTTCCTCCTCCAAAAACAATTTTGTATATCCTATTTTTGCCACTGAGATTTCATTTTACACATCAAACTGATAGGTTCAGGCGTATTGTGTCTCCAGTTTTTCAACAATAGAAGGACGAAACTTTCGAAAAAATCTTTCCTGATTATATGAACAAATTAATTTACAGTTCTATCTCGACTTTGTTACTTACTACCTCATCGATCGGAATAATCGTCTTACCCTCTTTAGTCATCAATGTTAAGCTGATATTATCTATAGACTCAATGACCCCCTCGACCCCATTAAGTCTTATCTTATCTCCGATGGCATAATTTTTACGGGCATAAAAAGTTTTGAGTAGATTGGCAATAATCTCCTTGGAACCCAGACCAAAACCAATAGATATCGCCAAGAGAAAAGAACCGAGAATAATAGTTACATTGTTTGTGATAATGGCAGTATCGATACCCGCTTGGTTAAGAGCGGTAATAGAAACAAAGACTATAATTACATAGAAAACAATAGTACTGATAATTTTAGAGCCACTTAACTCGAATGATTCAAAAACTCCTAAAATAGTTTTCTTAACAAAACTGGCTATATATAAGCCTACCATAAAAAGAGCTATTGCGCTGAACAATTTGGGCAGATATCGCAATAGATTTCCTATTTCCGAAGAGATAATGCTCCAATTCATTATATCAGCAGCCACAATAAGGACGATTAGAAACATAATCCATTTCACAAAACTTAGAATAATAGCAGATACCTTAAATTTTATATCGCTCTTTCCGAAAAAATTCATCTCATTTATTTTTTCGGTCAGCTTATCTACCTTCACTATTCTAAGCACTTTTCTGAGAATAATGAGTAACAGTTTTGTAATCAACCAGCCTGCTATCAAAACTATCATGGCCCCCATTATATGGGTTAGGCCAGAGCCAATATCTTCTCCCATACCGCTAAAGGAGTCTAAGGACAAATTTTTCCATTTCGTAATTGTTTCCATGGTTTTATAGTGATTAGTGTTAGGTTACTATTGATTATACTTCTTTTTAGTATTGGTTTTAAACAAGCCCAGCATGGTAGACGGGTAATTTCTTGTAAGAAGAAAGGTCATATCCATCAACAATTTGGCTATCGCCACATCGTTCATTACTTTTCGTCTCATCTCCGGAGGAACACTTTTAAGAGATCGTTGTAATTCTTTGAACGGATTGATTTTGTTTTCAGACATTTATTGTATTTTATTGTATGCTTCGACTACTCTGACCTTTGCTCGTTTCAATCTCATTTTCACAGCACTTTCTCCTATTCCCAAAAGCTCCTGCAGCTCTTTAATCGATACCTCATCTTGATATTTTAATAGTAATATTGATTTATCTTCTGGTGGTATAAACCCCAAGGCTTTCTTTAGCTGAGATGCCCGCAATTGCCCTAAGGTCTCATCTGGAACATTTATCAAATACGAATTCTCATCTAGGGTTTCTGCCTTGTCACTTATTTTACGTTCCCTGTTTCTGTTGACATGATTCGAACAAAAATTATAGGTAAAGGAATACAGCCATGTAGAAAATTTAGACTTTCTCTTGAAGGTTTTTAATTTTACAAAAAGCAATAAAAAAACATCCTGTGTAAGATCTTGAGCTTCACCTTCAGACCTTGAAAAGCTGTAGCATTTGTTGTACACTATTTTGGCATACCTATCATATAGCTTTCCAAAAAGAAAAGGATCATTATCCTTTACTACTCTACTGACAAGTTCCTCATCAGAAAGCGTAATAAGAAAATCATCGGTTTCCACGGTTTATGCTATATTTGGTCGTTCATTAATTTAGACACCTATTTTTTCAGAAAGTCACTTTTATTTCGCTTATACCATAAAAATAGGCTAAGCATCACATAATCAATACCTTTATACGAACTAAAAAAAATGAAATACTCGCATTTAACCTTAGTATTGACCCTATTTATCATAATCAGCTGTAAGACCGAAAAGAAAACAGAACCTTCAAAATCTAAAAAAGAACTGACAATTTTAGAAAAGGTAGCTCAGGCACATGGGTATGATAATTGGAAAACTGTTGAGGAAATAAAATTTACGTTCAACGTAGATAGGGATACAACGCATTTTGAGCGCACTTGGATATGGAAACCGAAGACCAATGAAGTAAGCGGTATATCGGGTACAGATACTTTGACGTATAACCGCAAAAAAATGGATAGTATCGCTCATAAAAACCACAGTGGGTTTATCAACGATAAATATTGGTTTTTGGCCCCTTATAACCTGATTTGGGATGCGGAAAATTTCACCTACGATCATCTAAAAAATGTGCCGGCACCACTATCGAAAAAACCCATGCAAAAACTTACCATCGTTTACAGTTCAGAAGGCGGGTATACCCCTGGCGATGCCTACGATTTTTATTTTGAAGAAGATTTTTTGATAAAGGAATGGGTTTTTAGAAGAGCCAATCAAGCGGAGCCCTCGGCCACCAATACATGGGAGGATTATACAGACAAAGATGGATTGAAAATTGCAAAAATGCATCAAAATGTAGATGGTAGTTTTAAGCTGTATTTTACAGGTATTGAAGTAAAGACTAACTAGCTTTTTCTCTGTAACAGAAAACTTGCACATAATATGGGTATGGTGCAGCATAACAGTGCTATAAAACTCAATTTAAGCGATGAAATATCGGCCAAAAATCCTAAAATTGGAGGGGCACATAAGAATCCTGCATACCCTGTTCCGGCTATAAAAGCTATGCCGTGCGATGACTTTACTCCCTCCACTTTACCCCCAATCCGAAAAACCTCAGGTACCATAACCGAGAAGCCAAGGCCGCTCAAGGCAAAACCTAGGATAGCCATATAGGTATTGGTCGTAAGCACCAAAACATATCCTATCATAGCTAAAACTGTACCCAACACCAACATAGGTACCGATCCAATTCTCGAGCTAATACCATCACCCAAAAACCTACCTAGGCTCATGGTCAGCTGAAAACCTAAAAACCCAAGACCCCATAAGGTCTGAGGAGCCATACTTACTTCTTTCAGGTACAATCCGCTCCAATCTATTATAGCCCCTTCACTACCCATTGAAACAAAGGAAATCAAGCCTAAGAGCAAAAGCGGTTTAAACACCTTTAGGCTAAAGGCTTGCTTCTTGACCGGTTCTGCTTTGATATGCACATAATTCTTATAAAGGAAAAAATTTATGGCAAACACCAGCACAATAGCAATACTCATATGCACTACCGGATTCCCCAAGAGAAGAATCAGAAAACTTCCAAGTCCGGCTAAAACACCACCTAGACTAAAGAAGCCGTGTGAGGCAGTCATGAACTGTCTTTGGTCTTCTTTTTCTATCTCGGTCACCAAGGTATTCATTGAAATATCGACAAAGCCGCTTGAGGCCCCAAAAACAAAAAGTGATGCCATCAATGTATAATAATCATGTGACATCATGGGTAATATAGCAGCAGCACAGAGCAAGATCAGTCCATACCAGGTTGCTTTTCCTACACCTATTTTGTCAATGATTCTTGCCGCAATAGGAAAGACCGTGAATACGCCCAAGGACAAGAAAAAAATAGCGATTCCTAATTGTGATTTATCAATTCCTAAATTCTCTTTGATTGTTGGTATATAAATTACCCAAGTACCAAAAAGAATATTTAAACTGGCAAAGACCCATGCAGGACCCAAATACCGGGGATTAGATAGAATATGTCGAAGGGAATTCATTTATGCTTGTTCATTGTTGGTTTCGCTATTGACTCTTAGCTTAACTGTTTACTGTTCACTGTTCACTGCTCACTGCTCACTGTTCACTGTTTACTGTTCACTGTTCACTCTTCACTATCTATTTTCCAAAATCCCTTTTTTTAAAATCTGCCCAAATCGGAACACATCTTCATACGAACAATAAAAAGGAGCTGGAGCCAAGCGAATCACATTGGGCTCGCGCCAATCAGTAATCACCCCGTTTTGCGATAGGTAATCGAACAGGGCTTTTCCTTGCCCATGCAAGAAAACCGATAGCTGGCATCCTCTGTCCTCAGGAGTTATTATCTCGAAAGAGCCCTGTACTTCATCATTAATTTCACCAAGTACAAACGCTAAATAGCCGGTTATTTTAATACGCTTTTCAATCAAGGCCTTCATACCCACTTCTTCGAACATCTCTAAAGAGGCCAAATAGGGGGCCAAGGATAATACTGGCGGATTACTAACTTGCCAGGCATCGGCATTTTCCATTGGCTCAAACGCTGGCTTCATCAAAAAGCGGAATTCTTTTTTCGTACCCCACCAGCCTTCGAATCGTGCAATGTCTTTTTTGTTCAGGTGTTTTTCATTCACAAATATTCCCGAAGCATTTCCTGGGCCGCTATTCATATATTTATAGCTGCACCATGATGCAAAATCTACATCCCAATCGTGTAGTTTTAATTCAACATTTCCGACCGCATGCGCCAGGTCCCAGCCGACATTTGCACCTATGGCCTTAGCAGCCCCAGTTATTGTTTTCATGTCGAATACCTGACCATTGTAATAATTCACTCCACCAATGAGCACCAATGCTAGCGCATCTCCTACCTCATTAATTTTCGCAATAACGTCCTCTGTTCTCCAAAAATTTTCACCGTCTCTCTTTTGTACTTCAACAATGACATCATCAGGATTCAAACCATGAAACCTGACCTGACTTTGAAGCATATATTGATCTGACGGAAAAGCTTTCTCTTCACATAAAATCTTATACCTGCTCTTCGAGGGCCTATAAAAAGAGACCAGTAGCATATGTAGATTTACAGTCAGGGTATTCATTACCGAAACCTCTTGTATTCTTGCCCCAACCACTTTGGCCAAGGGCTTCGCCAATCGCTCATGGTAATCCCACCACGGCTTATCGGCATGAAAGTGACCCTCTACGGCCAATTCTTTCCAGGCGGTCATCACATCATCAATATACTTTTGGGTTCGTTTCGGCTGTAGGCCCAAAGAATTTCCGGTAAAATAGATAACATCTTTACCCTCTATTTTTGGAAAATAAAACGCATTGCGATACTTTCGAAGTTTGTCGTCATCATCAAGCTTCTGAGCAAATACTATGGTATTTTGGAATCGCATATAAAGACTTTATTCAAAAATACGGATTCGGAAAGAAAGAGATTCAAAAAACCTAAGCTCTTCAGCGGTACATCATATTTATATAAATTCTAGATTTATGCAAAAACTTGCCATACAAGAGGGGTAAAAGCTTGTTGTGCATTATCTTAAATCATTATTTTTACCAAAATTAAGTCATGCACTTTCTATCTCCCTTATTAGAGGACTATATTCAAAATAGCTCCGAAGAAGAGCCCCTATTATTACAAGAGCTTACCCGTGAAACACATATGAAAGTAGTGCAGCCCAGAATGCTTACTGGTCATTTTCAAGGAAGAGTATTGAGCATGCTATCTAAGATTAGCAGCCCAAAATATGTATTAGAAATTGGCACATTCACGGGCTATTCAGCCTTGTGCCTAGTAGAGGGAATACAAAAAAATGGAGAGTTACATACTATTGACATCAATCAGGAACTAACCCAGATACAAGATCGCTACTTTGACAAAAGTGGTTATGGGCATCAAATTATTCAACATACTGGAGATGCCTTGGAAATAATTCCGAAACTTGATCTTGTATTTGACCTAGTTTTTATCGACGCCGAAAAAAGAGAATACCCTAATTATCTTGACGCTGTACTTAAAAAAACAAAACCAGGAAGTATCATTCTTTCTGACAATGTATTATGGTCGGGTAAGGTCATTGAACCCCTAGACCCAAAAGACAAGGTTACTAAAATACTTCTAGATTACAATAAAAAACTTAAAGAAGACCCAAGGGTCGAGACCGTATTACTGCCTATTAGAGATGGTCTAACGCTAAGTAGGGTACTATAAACACCCTGTATAATCTATATATAAAAAATGCCGAACACATACCTACCAATGCACCAACGATAATATCACTTGGGTAATGCACCCCCAAATAGATTCTACTGGTCACAAAGGCAAAAGGCCAAATATAAAACAGCCACGACCACTTAAATTTTCTTCTTAAAAATAAAAATAGCAAGGTGGTTATTGAAAAAGAGCTCGCAGCATGACCTGAAAAAAAACTGTAACTCGAAGGGTTTTTAACAATTCGAATGAGGGTATTAATCTCGACCACCTTATTGGGCCGTAGGCGGGCAACCACTTCTTTGGTCAGATCTGTCAAGGTAGAAATGAACACGACCAACAATACTGACACTACAATCATAGCAAAGGCATGCCTTCTTGGAAATTTTTTAAATAAAAGGTAGATAAAAAGTATAAATAAGGGGGTCCAGGAATAGAAATTAGTGATAACAGACCAAAAAGCGTCATATTTCTCAACGCCTAAACCATTCAAGTAAATAAAAGCATCCCTGTCCCATTGCAGAATTTTTTCGAACATAGGTCATATACCAATTTAACTCCGTTTTATGGAACCGGTAACATCACTAACATTCTTCTTGACCTCATCGAATCCCTTCTTGATGTCTTTACCGATACCTGAGTCAATGTTATTTTTTACATCGCTAATATTTTGTTTTATATCATCTACAAAACTGGTATCAATCCCTTGCTTTTCGGCACTTTTTTGAATCTCTCGTTTTATATCCTCGGTGGCATCTTTCAACTGACGCATACCTTTACCGAGCCCCTTGGCTATTCCTGGAATCTTATCGGCACCGAATACCATGACCACAATGAACATAATAAAGAATATCTCGCCTCCGCTTATAAATAAAAAGTGCATCATATACATATCACAAATATAGTGAAGTTTGAAATGAAAGAGCTGTCAGGTTTTGAAAACCTGACAGCTCTGACCAAAGTAAATTATCTCGAGCCAAGTCCGACTGACATTAAGAGGACTATTTTTTCATATTTCGATGCAGTCCCCAGTACTCGCAAGGGTATTTAAGCCATAAGTGTGTATAAACAAATATTATTTCCCTTTAATGTTTTCTTTCATTTGATCAAAGTCAGATTTCTCTTCTTTCTTGGGCCAACTATTGTTCGTAACATCAATATCGGCAGTCTCTGCCTTTGGATCCACTACAACCCCTACTAATTCACTTTGAGAGGAAAGCACTACTTTCACTTCTTTATCATTCTTTCTCCATATTTCTGGAGGGTAGGTGATATTTTCTACAGTACCATCGGCATAGGTGTACTCAACAATCAAAGGCATGGGTATTCCTCCTGGTTTATCATAGGTAACCTCATAAAAATATTTAGGATTTTTAACTGTTGCCCGCTCATTTGCGGTCATATTATCCATCATATATTCCTTTAAAGTTTTAGAACTTTCCATCGGGGTTTTCCCTTTTAGGGCAGGATCAAAATCTTCACTTTCCTCATCGACCAAATAAACCAAGGGAGGCAAATCTGCCTCGGTCATATTTCTCTCGGCCATATACTCCTGCATCTTCTTTCCTGGTTTTGTAGATACATAGTATTTTTTGATGCCCTTTACTCCGATATCTACATAATCGGTGGTGTAGAACCAAGCTCTCCAATACCAATCTAAATCAACGGCAGAAGCATCTTCCATAGTACGAAAGAAATCTTCAGGTGTAGGATGCTTAAATTTCCATCGGTTCGAATAGGTTTTGAACGCATGGTCAAAAAGCGTTCTACCCATAACGGTCTCTCGAAGAATATTCAAGGCTGTTGCGGGTTTACCATAGGCATTCGGACCCAATTGATATACATTCTCAGGATTCGACATAATAGCGGATATCGTGCTTTGGTCACCGCTCATATAAGGCACTATCTTTGAAGGATCTCCTCTTCTTGACGGATAGGCTTTATTTGGGGCAATGGCTTCCGGAAATGCATCTCCAAATTCTTGTTCTGCCATATATTGCATGAATGTATCGAGACCTTCATCCATCCAACCCCATTGGCGTTCATCAGAATTCACAATCATCGGAAAAAAGTTGTGTCCGACTTCATGAATAATTACGCTTAACATACCATATTTTACACGATCCGAATAGGTGCCGTCTTCATTTGGTCGGCCATAGTTCCAACATATCATAGGATACTCCATACCTTGATTCTTGGCATGTACAGAGATTGCCTTTGGATAAGGGTAATCAAATGTATGAGAAGAATATGATCTTAAGGTATGGGCTACTGCCTTGGTCGAATATTCCTCCCAAAGTGGGTTGCCTTCTTTTGGATATAAGGAAATTGCCATAACATCGCGATTTCCTAATTTGACCGCCTGCATATCCCAAATAAATTTTCGGGAAGTGGCAAAACCGTAATCTCTAACATTTTTCGCTTTAAATTGCCAGGTTTTAGTCTTTTCAGAAAAGCTTTTTTCGGCAGCTTCGGCTTCGGCCTGAGTCACAATTATTACCGGTTTGTCATACGACTTTTTCGCTTTTTCATACCGTTTTATCATTTCTTTCGAAAAAACCTCTTTTCTATTTTGAAGTACCCCTGTGGCATCGAGAATATGATCTGCCGGTACCGTTATATTCACCTCATAATCGCCAAATGGAAGTGCAAACTCACCATTGCCCCAGAACTGATGGTTCTGCCAACCATCAACATCGCTATACACGGCCATTCTAGGAAAGAACTGGGCAATAACGTATGCCCTATTGCCATCTTTTGGAAAATACTCAAATCCTGATCTAGCCCTATTCACGGTATGGTTAGGAATGGGGTACCACCATTTTATTGAAAAAGAAATCTTTTCTTTACTTTTTAAAGGCTGTGGAATATCAATACGCATCATTGTACGGTTGATGGTATATGACAATGGTTTTCCATTAGCAGACTTCACATAATCTATAGTAAACCCACCGTCAAAAGGTTCTTTTAGATATTTATTCGCAAAAGCTCCTGGTTGCTCCGCCAAAGGCACTCCACCACCATTTCGCAATAGCGATTTAGAATCCTTTGCCCTGACATTTTGATCCAACTGAAGCCATAAATACTCAAGATCGTCAGGTGAATTATTGGTATAGGTAATAGTCTCTTGCCCATAAATTTTGGCATTCTTATCATCGAGTCGAATCTTCATCTTGTAATCAGCCTGCTGCTGATAATAATTGGGGCCTGGGGCACCTGAAGCCGAGCGGTAGGTATTTGGAGTAGCAAACTCTTCATATAGCTGTTTGAATTTACTTTGATTATAATGACCGGACTCCCTTTCTTTCTTTTCTGCCTCCTGTGCAGTGGTCACCGCTACAAATAAGAATAATAAAGAGGCAACGCAATACTTAATCTTGTTCATGTTCATTTACATTTTTTAATGAATTCTTGAAAAATAAAGTTTTTTAAAGAATATGTTATACAATGTTACAAATTTAACACTCCTTTAGTATCTGATTTTGTGAGTACAAAGCTTTTTTTATTTTTATTGATTTTAAAATGGACAACATTTTGCTGCTCATCATAGATATCGGTAAGCACTTCATTCTGTATTTGAATAGACCTTATTTTAGGTAAATTAATCTTAGGAACCTCTAAATAGCACATGATTATATCGGTATCATATTTTATACCAATAAAATCATAACTCCTCTTTTTACCATCGATATAAATGACAAATTTCATCCTTAGGTATTTTTCGATATACTCCTTTGCCAATTCTGACTCTTTATCAGAATCCAAATAGGTTTTTATATCATAGCGTTCTTCTAGTACTTTTTCAAGGTCTTCAACAAAAATTCGCATGGTAACCTGTAGAGCATCATCTTTTTTAGAATAGACAATATTGGTTACACTTAAATAAAACTTATGTGCCACCGTAAAGGCGAAAAGGGGAAGTAATACAATTAGGAAGCTTTTTTTTAATAGGTTCATTATGCTCTTTATCGATTCAAAGATAAGCAAATGATGTGCCAAAGAATGGCTGATGGTTTTTCACCATTGTTCACTGCCAACTGTTCACTGTTAATTGCTCATTGTTCATTGATCACTGTTCTGCCAACTGCTTACTGCTTACTGTCAACTGTTCACTGTCAACTCTCAACTGTCAACAAACAGTTTGCTTCGTGCCTCGCAAAAACGTTCGCTTTCACTGTTCACTGCTTACTGCTTACTGTTAATTGCTCATTGTTAACTGTTAATTGTCAATTATTTCTCCTATAAACAACACTCTTTTTTTGTAAAAACTCCCAGAGTCTAAGTTTATCATTGGTATTTGAAATTATGCTAAAAAGAGAATCGGCCTCACAGTAATACATAAAATCGTAGTGTTTGGCTTTGGGTATCTTTAATTCTTGCACAAACACAGAATCTGGGTATGCCCGCCGAACTTTTTCTAAAAGTGCCAACTTCTTATCTGTTGCCACATCTCGTTTAATTTTTTTTGTACGACCACTAAGTCGATTCATTATTTTATGCGTATTAATTCGTATCGTAATAAGTTCTAATATGCCTCTCAAATTAAGGGTATCTGGCATCATAGTGACAAACGCTCCACGATCGGCTTCAAAAAGTCGACGCTCATTTTTTGTCTTTACACGAACATCGGCATTTGGCAATCTTAAGCTTGATGAAGTTACTACGGGGTCTATGCTTAAATTCTTCATGTCTTTAGTCAGATCACCCGTTAAATTATAGGGCATTACAATTACCTCGTCTAATTCAGTAAGCACATCTTCTAAGGGCACATATACCAAACTACTTTCTAAAACGCTGGGGCGTATCAGTATCTGCTTGCGTTTGAACTGTACTGCTGAAAAAATCAAAGTATCATTTAATTGTACAGCGATTGTAAAGAACCCATTAGCATCAGTCACTGTCGCCCGTTGTGTAGTACTATTCATAACATGAATACCGGAAACATCATTGTCTTTACTATAAACACGGCCTTCTAATTCAGTCGGTTGTTGGGCCACGGCAGAAAAGCTGACAAGCAGCAAAAGAATAAAGACGCTATATTTTCTTTTTCCAAACAAAATTATTCAATGGTATCAGTTATTTTCTTTGCCTCTAGAAGGCAGATAGGCACTAGGGCGTTTTCAGGTGATTATTTTCCCTATAGAGTATACTTTTTTTTCGTAAAAACTCCCAGAGTCGAAGTCTATCATCTGAATCGACAACCGTCTGAAACGCTGCATCTACTTCGCAGAAATACATAAAATCATCAATTTTAAGCTTGGGTATCCGTAAATCATTCTGATAAACCGAATCGGCATAAAATGCTCTTACCCGTTGTGTTCGCCCATATTTCTCATTCCTAGCCACTCTTTTCTTTAGCATTTTAGTACGGCCCGTAATAGCGTTTATCAAGGGGTCTAAACTCATAAAAGGATTTGCAGTGGCGGCATACAGCTCTCTTTCTGCTTTTGAAATCACCTTTACATGAGCATTGGGCAAGCCCAAGGTCGAGGCGGTTACTACCGGATCGGTTTCTAACCTACCTAAATCTCTCGTCATATCACCTGTAAGACTATAGGGCATGACTACCACTTCATCTAACTCGGTCAAAATATCCTCAAGCGGTATTGATACGGTTTTACTTTCTAAAATCGAAGCGGTCACTACGATTTGTTTCCGTTTAAATTGAACAGCCGAAAATACAATGGTATCATTACGCTTGGCAGAGATAGAAAAAAAACCATTGCTATCAGTAATTGTAGCACTTTGGGTGGTGGTGTTCAAAACATGGGTAGCCGCAACATCACCTCCTTTACTGTAAACCCGACCTTCAAGGCGGGTAGAAAAAAAGGTCTGTGCCCCCATCGAAGCACTTATCAAAAGAAAAACTACGGAAAGAAGCTTATTTCTCTTCATTCAATAATTGACGAAATGCTTTGCTATGGGTGACCAGAAAATCGATCAATTGAAACTCATTATCTTTTTTTAATAATGATTGGGCAGGTATTTTATCATCGCAATAAATCAAAAAAGTATCGATTTTATCTTGAGGTAACATCAGGTCAACAATAAAAAACTCATCATCATACACCTGTCTCAGCACCTCACTAATCTTTAATTTTGGTCTAGAATCTGTGGCTTTTTTATTCGATTTAAACAGCACCTTAAAAAGATTGACAAAATTAATACCGTCTATCATTCCCCTTTCGATCTGTGAGGCTGTGATGTTTACGACTTCAGTAGAACGATCAGTCTCATATTCATACTCCTTGAGCTCTTCATTTTTCAATTCTAAAAAGCGTTCCTGATCATCAGGGGTTACCACAACCTCGTCTAATTCGGTTACTTTTTCAGTAACCTCGACCACGAGGCGGTTTCTTTTAAGAATCTCTTCGGTTATTTTTATTACTTCTAACTGGTAATTTACTGCCATAAATACAAGTTCATCTCCGACCTTTACCCTAATTGCAAATTCGCCCTGGTTATTGGATATGGTTGCTTTTTCTGAGCTGGTATTGATAACATTCTCATTAGGAACATTCACTTGGCGATAAATTACTTGGCCACGCAACAATTGTCTTTTGCTGTCCTGTGCATATGAGGTTCCAAAAAATGATACTGTAAAAATCAAAAGTAAAAGGTGTTTCATATGAATGCTTTTCAGAAACATAAAGAAAATACATGTTACCGTCTTAAAAAAATGGACACCTCTAAAATTTTGTTAATTTGTTAACTGCCCGTATTCGAAAATATATAAGGTCTTGAAACTATGGCAAAATATACCGTTTCACTGCTTTTTGAAGTCTGATTATAGTATTGCTATAGGCTAACTACTAAAACGTCATTTTTGTCGTAATTTCTTATTTAATCGCGAAGTTACCATACGCAAATCGCCGTATTCACCTTCAAAAAAACAAGACGTACCTAGCCTTAAAGAATCGCTTCTGTGCTGTTTATCGAATATTACTCCCCTTCAACCGTATTCAATGGTATTTCAACCTATAAAATTAGGTATATAAACAGATAATTTTACTTTTGCAAGTCCCGCTATTATTGACAAAAAGCTTGATTTTGATTACATATTCAAATTGCTCTTATATACACAGCGCTAGTGATTATTTTAATTATCTGATTTGCTTGTTGTAAGGCAACTATTTTATGAATTACAAAGTTTTAAACAGATGAAACGGCATGACTTTTTTTAATCAAAAAATACACTAAACTACCGTAGGGCCTGCCAACATAGGTAGTTTAAACCCTCTGGTGGGAATAAATTCATGGGAGAACAAGAGGAACGAGTGTTTCCATTAGGTTCTCAAATTTTGAAATACTTTTTACGAATTACAAAATTTTAAACAAATGAAATCACTCATAGTATTCTTAGTTCTCGCCTTACTGATTTGTAGTACCCTACAGGGTCAAATCAAAATCGGAGACAACCCTCAGAATATTGACCCCAGTTCAGTTTTGGAGCTAGAGAGTACCTCGAGGGTCTTGGTCATTACAAGGGTTACCGATCAAGAGATGAACGCCATAGTTCCTAGTCATGGGGCCTTGATCTATAATACCGAGACCCTGTGTATTCACTATTTCAATGGTTCACAATGGATAAATATATGTGATTCATTGGGACTCTCTTTTTCTGCCGACCCCCTAGTTAATGATCAAGATGGGTTAAGTACGATCGTAATTACCCAAACAGGAGATAATTATAATTTTGAGGTCGCTCCGAATAGTATTCGATCCGCACAAATTGTAGATGGTGGTATTAATGGGGTCGATATTCAGAACAACTCTATAGGGCAGAATAAACTAGCTGACGATTCAGTAGGCCGAGGTGAACTGCAAGACAATACCATTACCGATTCAGAAATTGATTATAATGAGGTTACTCTAAGCGATTTTACCAATGATGCCGGTTTTATTACGGGTTTAACTATTGTAAGCGTAGCTGCCGGCAATGCTATTACCGATAATGGCGGTGCTTTTTTTGATGATTCAGCCTTACAAACTGATATTGATCAGAATACGGTAGCCATAGCCGCCGATGGGGATACCGATAATACCAATGAGCGTATCACCGCCCTTGCCTTAGACGGTACAGAATTGGTTATTACCGAACCAAATAACGAAAGAAGAATCGATTTGGGGATTTTTAATAATACGGGGAGTGATGACCAACAATTAACTTTAGAACCGGGCAACCGATTAACATTGGAAAATGGAGGTACAGCAATTGATTTAACCTCTTTTCTAAATACTAATGAACAACAGCTAAGTATTAGTGGCAATCGTATTACCTTAACTGCTGGTGGCTTTGTAGACCTACCCCCAAGTGCCGTTGAAGTTGATGGGGTAATTGGTAACGAGATAATCAATGCCACTGATCTTACATTGATACGTTCAGGCGCAGGAACGGCCGTAAGTCCTTTTACCATTGATGTAAATGTCGGCGGCATTGGTAACACAGAACTAGCAAATAATGCAGTAAACTCAGTGAAGATAGCGAATGCGACCATTCTTGCCGAAGATCTCAACCAGATGAGCGCGACACCCGGCCAAGTCTTAAAATGGAACGGTACTATTTGGGAACCAGAGGCAGATAATGGCGGAACGGCATATACGCCCGGAACGGGGCTTAGCCTTAGTGGCACTAACCAGTTTTCCGTAAACGACCTCTCAGGGGACGTAGCCGGCCCAACAACCGCAACCGTAATCGCTGATAATGTGATACGAACAAATCATATTCTTAACGCCACCATAACCTCAGCCGATATTGCAACAGCAACTATTCAAGCCGGAAATTTAGCAGTTGGCGGAGCAAACCAGATTCTACAAACTAATGCAACTGGTACCAATGTAAATTGGGTTGATTTAGTTGGCTCCGGAAGTACCGAAGAAGCGGATATGACAACCATAACTGGCGATGGCACAAATGCCGATCCTTTTAAAATAGAACCTGGGCCAAACGGTCAATATTTAAGTACAACTGCTGGTGCCGTAGTATGGGCTAATTTACCTGGAGGCACGGGTGGTACAGTTGAAGTGGATGGTATAACTATAGAAGGGAATGGAGTTAGTCCCAATCAATTACAAATACGTGATGGTGGAATAACTGCTGTCAAACTCGCCAATATGGGCGCGACCAACAACCAAGTCCTAAAATGGGATGGAACAACTTGGGTTCCCGCAGCTGATGTAGGAGGTACCACATACATTGCCGGAACAGGACTTACACTCGCAGGAGGAACAACATTCTCGGTTGACGACCTTGCAGGGGATGTTACCGGGCAACCCGGAACAACGGTTATCGCTGATAATGCGATTAACTCCGCCAAAA
>JASFYU010000078.1:0-16837 GCA_045046905.1 Flavobacteriaceae bacterium
GGAATATCTGGATATTTCAAAAATTTTATATGATAAGATTGCCTTTTATCTGTATTTCCTTCGGATTTGATGATTTTTTTCCACTTCTCGCCAAATTTCATCAAATCAACCCGTTAGTCTTTCTAAAATTCAGCTTCGAATTGAATAAAAAAGCATCTAAACTGTAAACAAATCTTAGGTCGAACTCAGGTTAAAGGTGTTTTTCGCTCTTAAAATCTCGTATAGGACTATAAAAGCGATGTGTTCACTGGCTTGCCATACGAACAAGATGTGAATCAAAGTCTTAAGAAAAATGGTAAAAGAATACCTACCCCCTAGGGCTCTACCTCGTGGGTAGTCGGTTTCAAGAAATTTTTTGTTGAAGATTTTGTAGGCTGAGAAGAACTAAGGGGTCTATGGTTTACAACCAAAATTTAATGGTAAGCAATTGTGAAAGCATACCTATGATAAAACTAATCAAGAGCTCGGCCTTGTTATGGGCCTTAAAATAAAGCCTAGAAGTGGCAACTAGGCCAATCAGTAAAGTGAAACTACTCAATGTTAGGATAATATTGAGTTCAAAGTGTATGCTGAGGCAAATGAGGAACATATATAGGCTTCCCATGCCCGTAAGGTGCATGCTGCTTTTAAAACGAAGGAAAAGCAGTAGTAGAGAGGCCATAGTCGCTGATAAAAGGCCAAGAAAAAAATAATAGAGCTCAATGGTGTAATTATTAGGAATAACCTTGTAAAGTACCATCAAGAGTAGCGTAATATGAATGTACAGTGGGTATTTTCGTTCTCGTATTGTGGGCATAAAAATTGAACTTGCCAAACCAATATTCTTCAGTATTATAAAGGAAATAATGGGGATAATGATAGTAAGGATGAAAATCGGGAATATAGTACCACTTTGAAGTTCTAGCGAACTGTATTTGGGCGTAATCATAAAATAGAAAATAGTTCCAGCAATGGGTATGAACAAGGGGTGAAAGAGATATGAAACTGTCTTTAAGAACGCCTTCATTATAGCTGTTTTCTCAACCTTGCCACAGGAATGTCTAACTGTTCTCTGTACTTGGCTATTGTACGCCGCGCAATCGGGTAGCCCTTTTCTTTGAGCATTACGGCTAGTTTATCATCGGTGAGTGGTTTTTTCTTGTCTTCATCTCTGATAATGGTCTCTAATATTTTCTTAATTTCTTTTGTCGATACATCTTCACCCTGATCATTTTTCATTGATTCTGAAAAGTATTGCTTAATCAATTTCGTGCCATAAGGGGTATCTACATATTTACTGTTTGCCACTCTAGAGACCGTTGAAACATCCATATCAATCTTGTCAGCAATATCTTTTAATATCATGGGGCGAAGGTTGCGTTCGTCACCTGTTAGAAAATATTCCTTTTGATAGTGCATAATGGAGTTCATGGTAATGTAAAGTGTCTGTTGTCTTTGACGTATTGCATCTATGAACCATTTAGCGGCATCTAACTTTTGTTTGATGAACAGTATGGTGTCCTTTTGAGATTTCGATTTATCTTTCGATTCTTTGTAGCCTTTGAGCATGTTGTTATACTCTCTTGAAACATGTAGTTCTGGTGCATTTCTGCCATTAAGAGTGAGTTCTAGTTCGCCTTCTAAAATCCTGATTGAAAAATCAGGAACCACATGTTCGACTATGCGATTATTACCTGCGTAAGAACCTCCAGGTTTTGGGTTCAATTTCTCAATTTTCGAAATGGCTTTCTTGAGCTGTTCCTTGGAAATAGAGTGCTTTTGAATCAGTTTTTTGTAATGCTTCTTAGTAAATTGCTCAAATGATTTTTCTAGAATGGCAATGGCAAGTTCAATGCTAGGGCCAGTTTTTTTTCGTCTCAATTGAATCAGAAGGCATTCTTCGAGTGATCGGGCGGCGACGCCGGGGGGGTCTAATTCTTGAACTAGTTTAAGTATTTTTTCAATGTTTTTTTCTTCGGTATAGATATTTTGGGTGAATGCCAAATCGTCCATGATATCAGGTAAAGACCGGCGGATATATCCGTTTTCATCTATACTGCCGACTAAAAATTCTGCAATTTCCCACTCCTCACTTGATAGGTATGTTGTATTTAATTGATTTAGTAAATATTGATTAAAAGAAATTCCCGCGGCATACGGAATACTCTTTTCCTCGTCATCTGAACTATAATTATTGGCTTTTGTACGATAATCAGGAATTTCGTCATCACTTAGATAGTCATCGATATTAATATCATCGGTATTGATGCTTTCATTATCGTCTTCACCTTCATAAACATCGTCTAATTCACTTTCTACAGTATCACTTTCTTCCTTGCCTTTTTCCAAGGCAGGGTTTTCCTCCATTTCTTGCTTCAGCCTCTGCTCGAATGCCTGTGTAGGCAATTGAATCAACTTCATCAATTGAATCTGCTGCGGCGATAGCTTTTGCGATAGCTTAAACTGTAAGTACTGTTTTAACATTGAAGAAAAATAGGTTGTCTTATAAAGTTAACAAATTCAGATTAAAACGCCGCATTTTGAGGTGTTCTAGGAAAAGGTATTACATCTCTAATGTTACCCATACCGGTAGCAAAAAGTACCAGACGTTCAAAGCCTAATCCAAATCCACTGTGGGGCGCAGTCCCAAATCTTCTGAGATCCAAGTACCACCAGAGTTCCTCTTCATCGATACCTAGAGCTGCCATTTTTTCTTTGAGAACGTCTAATCGCTCCTCGCGTTGCGAACCACCGACTATTTCTCCGATACCCGGAAAAAGAATGTCCATCGCCCGAACGGTTTTGCCGTCCTCGTTCAAACGCATATAAAAAGCTTTTATTTTCGCCGGATAGTCAAAAAGAATTACGGGGCACTTAAAATGTTTTTCGACTAAAAAGCGCTCATGCTCACTTTGGAGGTCCACACCCCATTCGTTTATAGGAAATTGAAACTTTTTCTTCTTGTTGGGTTTGCAATTTTTTAAGATATCGATGGCCTCGGTATAGGTGAGCCGCTTAAAATTGTTCTCAGCAATAAATTTGAGTTTATCGATCAGCGCCATTTCACTGCGTTCTATTTGAGGTTTGGATTTCTCTTCGTCAAGAAGCCGTTTTTCTAAAAACTGAAGGTCTTCATCGCAGTTGTTCAAAATATAGCCAATCACACTTTTAATAAAGTCTTCTGCGAGGTCCATATTGCCGTCAAGGTCACAAAAAGCCATTTCAGGTTCTATCATCCAAAACTCTGCCAAATGTCTTGAGGTATTCGAGTTTTCGGCCCTGAACGTAGGGCCAAAAGTATAGACTTTGCCTAGCGCCATGGCATAAGCTTCAGCTTCAAGCTGCCCTGATACGGTTAGGTTGGTTTCTTTTCCGAAAAAATCTTTTTTGTAATCTACTTCTCCATTCTCAGTCAAAGGTGGTTTTTTCTCATCTAAAGTAGTGACCCTAAACATTTCTCCGGCGCCTTCGGCATCTGATCCGGTAATAATCGGCGCATGAAAGTAAAAGAAGCCATTTTTCTGAAAATACTGGTGAATAGCAAAAGATAATGCGGAGCGTACCCGCATAACGGCGGCAAATGTATTTGTGCGTATCCGAAGATGAGCCTTCTCTCTTAAAAACTCAAGAGAATGCTTTTTGGGCTGAATAGGGTAGGTCTCGGGGTCGGCACCGCCATATACAAAAATACGGCTTACTTGAATTTCAACACTTTGACCCCTTCCTTGACTTTCGACCAGTATGCCTTCGATTTTTAGCGCTGCACCCGTATTGATCTGCTTCAAGATATCCTCCTTAATCTGCTCGAAGTCGACAACACATTGAATATTTTTGACGGTAGATCCATCGTTAAGGGCGACAAAGCGATTGCTTCGAAAGGTCTTTACCCATCCATTTATCTCAACTTCCTGTGATAGGGGAGTCGTAGAAAGTAATTCTTTTACACTTAGTGAACTCATCTTAAAAAATTAATGCCCAAAGATAGCCTTTTGAGAAAAAAGAATCGACTTTGAAAATCTATTAATATATGAGCATTGAATATAGAGATGTATTCTATTCTAAGTAGCGCTATTTAGAGATAATCGAAGGTGGTCTATGGTCTTAGTTTTATCAACGTAGCGGTCTTATATTTTTAACTAAATACATATTTAAAAGAAATTAGCCCTAATTCGAATCCATCGTGGATCCTTCTTTAGGAAGTATATCAATCTGTGGTTTTTTTAATACCTTTTTATTGGCAATACTTTTTTCCAATGACAATAAAAGAGAGGGCAGTAAAATAAGGTTAGCCATCATGGCAAAGAGCAAAGTTGCCGAAACCAATGAGCCTAGAGCTACCGTGCCCCCGAAATCAGAAATCACGAATACCGAGAATCCAAAGAAAAGAACAATCGATGTATAAAACATGCTTACGCCTGTTTCTCTTAGGGCTGCATAGACTGATTTTTCGATCCGCCACTTGTTCGCAATAAGTTCTTGGCGATATTTTGCTAAAAAATGTATGGTGTCATCGACCGAGATGCCGAAGGCGATACTAAAAACCAAAATGGTAGAGGGTTTAATAGGTACGCCTACGAAACCCATTACTCCTGCGGTAATAACCAAGGGCAATAGATTGGGAATAAGCGAGATGATAATCATACGAAATGAACGAAAGAGATAGGCCATGAAAAGGGCAATGAGCAAAATGGCGAATGCCAATGACAGTACAAGATTTTTTACCAAATACTTTGTTCCCTTTAAGAATAGGAGGGCGCTACCTGTCATATAAACGGTATAGCGATCCGAGGGAAAAAATTTATCGATATTCTCCTGCAGCCTACTTTCGATGTTTTCCATGCGACTGGTCTTTACATCTTTCATAAAGGTGGTTATCCTTGCCGTTTGCCCTGTACTATCGACAAAACTTTTAAGCAAATTGCTGTCATCGGTTGATTTTCGAGCGATATCCATTATAAAATTATTCTCTTGGGCTGTAGGAAGCTGATAGTACTTTGGTATACCATTGTAGAAGGCCTGTTTGGAATATTTCACCAGGTTGACTACTGAAACTGGTTTTGACAATTCAGGAATTTCTTCAATCACTTCACTCAATTGATCGATTCGTTTTAAAGTAGCAGGCTTTAAAACACCCTTTGGTCGTTTGGTGTCGATTATGATTTCAACGGGCATAATGCCATCGAATTCTTGCTCAAAGAATCGAATGTCTTTGAAAAATTGTGCGTTTTTAGGCATGTCCTCAATAGGGCTGCCAGAAATATCGATTAGGTAAATGCCAATAATACTGACTACTAAAAGGGCGATAGAGGTAATGTAGATCGAAATACGCTTTTCACGTACTATGCGCTCCGTCCAATTTACAAAGGCATCAATCCATCTTTTGTTCAGGTGCTTCAGGTGTTTCGTCTTAGGAAGTGACATAAAGCTATAGAGGATCGGAATAATCAAAAGCGAAAGAATAAAAATGCCTATGATGTTTATTGAGGCCACAATACCAAATTCTTTCAATAGTTTGCTGTCGGTGATGATGAAGGTGGCGAAACCCGAGGCTGTAGTGACATTGGTCATTAGGGTGGCATTGCCGATTTTAGAAATGACCCGCTGCAGTGATAATGCCTGATTGCCATGTTTCTTAACCTCTTGTTGGTATTTATTAATTAGAAAAATACAATTGGGAATTCCGATTACAATAATCAAAGGAGGAATTAATGCCGTTAATACCGTGATTTCATACCGTAATAGGCCCAAAATACCAAAGGCCCACATAACCCCTATAATTACGATTAACATTGAAATAAGGGTGGCGCGGAAACTTCTAAAAAAGAAGAAAAATATTAAGGAGGTAACCCCTAAGGCTGCAAGAATAAATTTTCCGATTTCATCGATAATACTCTGAGAGTTCATGGTGCGTATATAGGGCATACCCGAGATACGAACATCCAATCCTGTTTCCTTCTCGAACTTTTCGATTAGGTGCGTCATGTCTTTTAGGATAAAATCCTTTCGTACCGATGTATTTACGATATCCTTATCCAAATACATAATGGTTCGTATGACCTTGCTTTTTTTGTTGTACAGCAAATTGTCATAAAACGGAAAATCGTTGAAAAGATGCTGGGTAATACTATCGACTTCATGTTGGGTACTTGCTTCCTTTTTAATTAGGGGTTGAAGTCTAAATTCTTGTTTCTCGGCATCCTTGACGAGTTCTTGAAGGTTGTCTGTAGAAAGCACAAAGTCAACCTCTGGAAAGGCCCCTAATTGCTTGCTTAATTTATTCCATCGGTTAAAATTTTTCAAAGAGTAGAGGGCGGTATCCTTTACTGCAAAAACAACAGCGTTCCCCTCTTCGCCAAATTGTTTTAAAAAAGATTTGTACTCAAGATTTATAGGATGGTCATCAGGTAATAGATTGGCTTGTGAGTTGCTGAAGCGCATGTTTTTCCACTGCATGGCCAAGAATACCGTGGTGGCCACTATAAGGCATAATATCAAGATTCTGTTCCTGAGGATGATCCTTGCTGTTCTTGTCCAAAAACTTTGTGTAAGTTTAGCCGCCATTATTATTTATTAAAGGCGGCAAAGGTAGAAAATGATCCGCTGTGTTCCTAAAATGCAGCTTGAAATAAAGTAGTGTTTCGAATTAAAAGAAGGTGTAGAAAAGTCAAGATAGGCCTTTTGTTTAAACTGTCGATCTCAGTAGCCACGAAGGGGTCTGGTAGTCGAAGGGTGTCTAACTATTCCGTTTCAGGAAACCCGAGAGAATGCGCTTCTTTTTTTATAATAAATCAGGACTGTAAAAAAACTATGCGAAACTTCTTGAAAGCCTCTTTGTTTTCTTTGTCACGATTGCTAAACCTTCATTATCTCTGCCTCTTTAGCCGTTAAGAAAACATCTATTTTAGTGATATAGCTGTTTGTTAATTCTTGAATATCGACTTCGGCATTTTTTTGAAGATCTTCTGATGCGTCAAGGTCTCGCACTTCTTTATTGGCATCTTGTCGGGCATTACGAACGCCTACTTTGGCGTGTTCCGCTTCGCCCTTGGCTTGTTTTGCTAATTGAATTCTACGTTCTTCTGTCAGTGGGGGCACATTGATGATGACGAAATCTCCATTATTCATGGGGTTAAAGCCAAGGTTAGAATTCATTATTGCCTTTTCTATTTCGTGAAGCATCGATTTTTCCCAGGGTTGTACTGAAATGGTCCGGGCATCAGGGGTGTTTATATTGGCTACCTGAGACAAGGGGGTTTGTGATCCATAATAGTCAACCATAATCGAAGAAAGCATTGCTGGGCTCGCTTTTCCGGCCCTTATCTTTATGAATTCTTTTTCTAAATGGGTCATGGCAGCATCCATACTTTCCTTGGATGCGTCTAAAATAAATGTAATTTCTTCGTTCATTATATAATCCTTTAAAAAATCAGTCTAACATAAATTGTACCAAAACTATACATTTACTTTGGTTCCCACGTTTTCACCATCTACAATTTTAAGCAAATTACCCTTTTTGTTCATGTCGAAAACTATGATAGGAAGTTTGTTTTCCTGACTTAGGGTAAATGCGGTGGTATCCATTACTTTCAGCCCTTTGGTCAATACCTCCTCAAAAGATATGGTATCAAATTTGGTTGCAGTTTTGTCTTTTTCAGGGTCTGATGTATAAATGCCGTCTACTCGGGTTCCTTTGAGAATAACATCGGCTTCGATTTCAATTGCTCTTAGCACCGCAGCGGAATCAGTGGTAAAATAAGGGTTTCCTGTTCCTCCGCCAAAAATGACCACTCTTCCCTTTTCTAGATGTCGCATAGCTCGCCTTCTTATAAAAGGTTCGGCTACCTCGTTGATTTTTATAGCTGATTGCAAGCGGGTCTCTATGCCTTTCATTTCTAAGGCACTTTGTAGGGCAAGCCCGTTGATTACGGTGGCCAACATGCCCATATGGTCTGCCTGTACCCGATCCATGCCGTTACTTGCACCAGTAAGTCCCCTAAATATATTTCCTCCGCCAATTACAATGGCCACCTCAATGCCCTTAGCGACTACCTTCTTAATCTCCTCTGCGTACTCAGAAAGCCTTTTGCCATCTATTCCGTATTGTTTTTCTCCCATTAGGGCTTCGCCGCTGAGCTTTAGGAGTATTCGATTATATCGCATTGCTTTTGTTTATGTGCGAACAAAAATAATCAAAAAAAGTGAAGTCAGGCTTTTGAAAGTATACTTAAAACAAGCCTTAATTATTTCTTAAACTTTAGGAGTAGGTGTGTTATATTTTATACTCTTGTACTGCAGATGAACTAATGAGGTTTGTATCGTATACTTAAAATAAATTACAAAGAATGAAGAAAGTTGTTATCGTTGGTCTTTTAGGGGTCTTATTTTACAATTGTGGTACTAGCAAGACTTTGTTGATCGCTTCCAAAACCCCTATAATTGCCATTTTAGACTTGAATGGGGTTGTCGATGATAGGGTAAGGGTAGAGGTCAATCCAGGGGCTTTTACAAGTGAATCAATATCTTTTTATATACCCAAGACTATTCCGGGTACCTATAGTTCAGATAACTATGGAAAATATATTGAAAATTTCAGGGCTGTTGACTATAGAGGAAAAGAACTTCCGGTATCTAGATCCGGTGATAATACTTGGAATATCTCTGACGCAAAAAGATTGGATAAAGTCATTTATTGGGTAAATGACACCTATGATACCGAAAATGAAGTTGATGAGGCCGTTTTCTCACCCGCGGGGACCAATATTCTCAAAGGAGATAATTTCATGATAAATTTACACGGTTTTGTGGGGTATTTTGACGGACTAAAAGAAGTGCCCTATGAGTTGAATATTGTGAAGCCTGCCACCTTGGAGTCAACTACTTCTTTGATGAAGAAAAAAAACCCTGATAATATTGAAGTCAATACAGAGGTGTTTTTGGCGAATCGATATTTTGAAGTAATCGATAATCCCATTTTATATGCGAAGCCCAATAAGGTGTCTTTTAAAATCAAAGACATAGAGGTTATTCTTAGCGTGTACTCCCCTAATAATGTGTATACCGCTACAAGCCTAAAAGAGCGTATAAAAAAAATGATGGGAGCTCAAAAAGCCTTTTTAGGAGATATTGATGGCACCAAGGAATACAATATTTTAGTATATCTTTCTAAGATGGATGAGACTGATGCCACCGGTTTTGGCGCCTTGGAACACCATACCTCAACAGTGGTGGTCTTGCCTGAGACGATGTCAAAAGAACGTTTGGAGGAGGTCATGGTAGATGTTGTCTCTCATGAATTCTTTCATATAGTCACACCATTGACCGTGCATTCTAAGGAAATTCAATTTTTTGATTTTAATGACCCTGAAATGTCTCAACATCTTTGGATGTATGAGGGGACCACAGAATATTTTGCGAATTTGTTTCAAATTCAACAAGGCCTGATCGATGAAAAGGAATTCTACAAACGAATCATGGGTAAAATAAATAATGCCAAATCGTATGATGATGCTATGTCATTTACCATAATGAGTAAAAATATTCTTAGTGAGCCTTATAAGAAAAATTATGCCAATGTTTATGAAAAGGGCGCATTGATTAATATGGCCTTAGATATTACCCTTAGAGAATTGAGTAAAGGCGAAAAAGGAGTGCTGTGGTTAATGAAAGAATTATCTAAAAGATACGGTAAGAATACGCCCTTTGAAGATGATGAATTGATTGATGAAATCGTAGCGATGACCTATCCTGAGGTACGTGCTTTTTTTGATATTCATGTTATAGGCAATACGCCCATAGATTACAACAAGTATTTGACAAAGGTTGGTCTGATCAGGGGGAAGTCGAACAAAAAATCAGGATATTTTTTAGATGGTGATATCCCTTTTATTGATGTAGATCAGTCTAAGGAAAATGCCGTTTTTATCAGAAAAGGTATTCAACTAAACAGCTCTTTGCTTGCTTTGGGGGTGCAAGGGGGCGATGTAATTAAAAGTATTAATGGAACATCGATCAATTTGGAAAGTATGCGACCGATTATTGGTCAAAGTTTTGGGTGGTCACCCGAAACGGCTATTACCATGGTAATACAACGTGGGGAAGAGGAAATCACCTTGAAGGGCATGGTAGGTACGCCCTTACTGAATGAGGAGGTCATTGCGCCTGTCAAAGAAGCCAGTGAGCAAGAAATTAAGCTAAGGGAAGCTTGGATTAAAGGGTAGGGGTTTTAATGGTTTAAAGCCTTGTGGTTTAGGAATAAAAAAACCGCCTAGCTTTCGCTAGGCGGTTTTTTGAGTTTTGCTAGTCAATTATCCTACAGTGGCGCGTTTAAAGCCTGTAACGGTAACATCACCGTGAGATGCAACGTATTTTGCTACATTGATTTTCTCATCTTTGATGAAATTTTGGTCTAAAAGGCACTGCTCTTGATCCAAAGTAGTGTTGTCTGAAATAAATCTTTCCATTTTTCCAGGAAGTATTTTATCCCAGATTTGCTCTGGTTTGCCTTCAGCCTTTAATTGTGCTTTTGCATCATTACTAGCTTTGGCTATAACGTCATCTGTTAACTGTGCCATTGAAATAAACTGAGGAACGTTCTTAAGTGTTTTACCTAAACGACCAAGTTCTATATTGTCTTTTTCGATAACAGCAATTCTAGCTTCGGTTTCTGAGGCAACGAATGCTGGATCAAAATCTTTATAAGACAAGGTAGTTGCACCCATAGAAGCTACTTGCATAGAGACATCTTTCCCCAATACTTCAGCGGTATCTATTTTTGAAGATAAACCTACTAAAGCAGCAATCTTGTTAATATGCACATAGGTTCCAATATAAGGAGCTTCTAATTTTTCAAAGGCAGTTATTTCTAATTTCTCGCCAATTACGCCGGTTTGCTCAATTAGTTTTTCTGCTACAGTCATTCCTTCAAAATCAGCAGCTAAAAACGCTTCCTTTGTGCTGTAGTTCAAGGCGGTTTCAGCAAGTTGATTTGCAAGAGCGACGAATTTCTCGTTTTTTCCAACAAAATCAGTTTCACAACCCAAAACTATCGCAACACCAGCTGTTTGGTTCGCGTTTATTTTAGAGATTGCAGCGCCTTCCGAGGAATCTCTATCGGCTCTTTTTGCAGCTACTTTTTGTCCTTTTTTTCGAAGTACATTAATAGCGTTGTCAAAATCTCCTTCTGCTTCGACCAATGCATTCTTGCAGTCCATCATACCTGCACCGGTTGCCTTTCTTAATTTATTTACTTCTGCGGCGGTAATTTTAGCCATTGTATCTCTTTTTTTGATATTGTTCCTGTACTATGGAGCAATGTTATTTTTGAATTAAAAATCAAATAGAAATTATTCTACCCCTCCTTTTACGTTTTCCTGCCATTCTTTAAGTTCGTCCCACTTACCATCAGCAGCCATTTGGGCTTGCTTTGGCCATGAGGTTGGGTCTAGATGTGCCATTCTTGAACTCGCTTCGGTCAAAATATTTTTGATGTTGTCAGGTTTGGCCTTTGATAATTTAGTATATGAATCAAATCCGGAATTGACTAGAGCCTCTGCTGCTTTGGGTCCTATGCCCTCGACCTTGGTCAAGTCATCGCCTTTTTCGGCTTTGGCCTTGGTTGCTTTTGGGGCCTCTTCTTTGGTAGTCTTGGCCTCCTCTTTCTTTTCCTCTGCTTTAGGAGCCTCTTCTACTTTGACCTCTTCAACCTTAGTTTCTTCTACTTTAACTTCTTCTTTCTTTTCTTTTTTTGGGGCTTCTGCCACAACTTTAGGCTTCACTTCTGGTTTGGCAGTTTTTGAAGATTCATCTTTGCCTTCAGAGCCTGATTGTTTTTCAGACTTGCGTTCTGCCAAGCCTTCGGCAACAGCGTTAGTAACCTGAGTCATGATAATGTCAATAGACTTAGATGCATCGTCATTTGACGGTATTAAATAATCGACATCTCTTGGGTCTGAATTGGTATCTACCATAGCAAAAATCGGAATGTTCAATTTTTGAGCTTCCTTTACTGCAATATGTTCTCTCATGGTATCTACGACGAACAATGCCCCAGGTAAACGAGTCATTTCAGAAATTGAACCTAAGTTCTTTTCCAATTTAGCGCGTAGACGATCTACCTGTAATCTTTCTTTTTTGGAAAGGGTTAAAAATGTGCCATCTTTTTTCATTCTATCGATAGTGGCCATTTTTTTAACCGCTTTACGAATTGTTACAAAGTTGGTCAACATTCCGCCTGGCCATCTTTCGGTGATATAAGGCATGTTTACATTGGCCACCTTTTCGGCAACAATATCCTTTGCTTGTTTTTTTGTGGCAACGAAAAGTATTTTTCGTCCTGATGCTGCAATTTTTTTGAGGGCCTCATTGGCCTCCTCCATTTTTGCAACAGTTTTGTAAAGGTTGATGACGTGGATTCCGTTGCGCTCCATGTAGATGTAGGGCGCCATATTCGGGTTCCACTTTCGTGTTAGGTGTCCAAAATGTACACCTGCTTCCAATAAATCTTTTACTTCGACTTTTTGAGCCATTTTTAATTTAGTTTACGTTCTTTTGAATTAGCAATGTTGAAGTGGTATTATTCGCTGATTGACGAATAAAGCCTCCCGCATTTAGATGCTAAACTAACTTTCACCCTGAATTTGATTCAAGCATATCTTGAATCAAATTCCTAAAATAGAATATTTAGGAATAGGATTTTTAATTGACTTCGCCGATTTGGCGAAGACTTTCAATGAACTAGGTTATCCCTGAACTCGTTTCAGGATTTTGTAATATCGGTATTTGAAATGTTGTATTCCTCTTGGGTTAAAAGCTTTGTGAAAAGAACTTGTCTGTGAACAGTTAGGTTCTCGCCATAAATATTAACGCTTGGAGAACTGGAATTTCTTACGGGCTTTCTTCTGACCAAATTTCTTACGTTCGACCATTCTTGGATCCCTAGTCAATAAGCCTTCAGGTTTAAGAACCAATCTGTTCTCTTCATCAATTTCGCACATGACTCTTGCTAAGGCTAATCGAATCGCTTCAGCCTGTCCTGTAATTCCACCACCGTACACGTTGACTTTAACATCAAAGCTTTCTTCACTGTTTGTCAATGAAAATGGTTGCATTATCTTATATTGTAAAGTAGCCGTTGGAAAATAGTCGGCTACATCTTTTTGGTTTACAGTAATTTTGCCTTTACCTTTTGAAACGTATACACGGGCAACAGCTGTTTTTCTTCTGCCAATTTTATGAATAGTTTCCATTATTTAAAGTCTTTTAGGTTCATTACTGTGGGTTTTTGAGCTTCTTGTTCGTGATTTGGTCCCACGTATACTTTCAGGTTTCTGAAAAGATCGGCACCTAATCTATTTTTGGGCAACATTCCTTTTACAGCCTTTTCAACGATACGCTCAGGGTGTTTTTCTAATAATTCTTTGGCGGTTGTAAATCGTTGTCCTCCAGGGTATCCTGTGTAGCGCTTGTAGGTTTTGTCTTCCCATTTGTTTCCTGAGAGTGTTATTTTCTCTGCATTGATGATAACTACATTATCTCCGCAATCAACGTGCGGTGTAAAATTAGGCTTATGTTTTCCTCGCAACACTTTAGCTACTTTAGAAGCCAAGCGGCCTAATGTTTCCCCTTCTGCATCAACCAACAACCACTGCTTGTCAACGGTCTTTCTATTGGCTGATATAGTCTTATAACTCAATGTATCCACACTATTAATTTTATCGATTATACACTTCAATCCCGTTAAACGGGCTGCAAATGTACGACTATTATGTTGAAATACAAATGCTTGTTTCTGATTATTTTTTTAGCATCTTTTGTGGTCTACAGGGCTATAAGGCCTATCCTCTAAGATGTTAAAATAAGTTTAAAACAATAAAAATTAGTTTAATTATTCTTTGTGACCTCTTTTAATAGGCTCTTAAATCATATCAATATGGTAGCCGTATATGAGAATCACATTCTTGCTCTGTGCCTAATTTTCATGGTACATCTTTTAGTAATCGCTCTAGGTTTAGAATGCTGCCCTAACCAAACGTATTCATGTTGACGAGCTCTTTGAAATAATAGATGCTCTGACTTTTTATTTGTTACCCCTTATAGTTTTGTTCAAATCGTGTAGTTGGCGGCGAATATATACCGGGTTCTGAGTTATTCTTGTTGTGGTCTCAAGATATATCGCAATCGTGATATGCACAAGAAATGTTTTTCAAGATATGGGAGACCATGTTTTTTAAACATGAGTTCTATCTTTTTGGCTTTGTGCAAATTTAACCATAGCTCGAAGCCATCTTTAAAATATAAGTGGCTTTTCTGCGTTAAAGGCAAGTACAAATAATATATATAGTTATGAGACGAAACCTATGGGTTCTTTTAATGGTATCGGTACTTATTTTTTCTTGTTCCTCGGATAAGAATGAAGAAGATTTGCAGGGTGTAAATGCAATTGTGGGTTCTTGGCAGCTTACCGGATTAAAGATTGATAACGCAACCGCAAGTGATAATGCCAAATATGGTAAACAAATATTAGATTTTTTGACGGCCAAAGAGTGTTATATTTTGAGCTTTGTTTTTACTGAAGATTTGACGATTCTTGTTGAGAATGCGGTAAATTATATTGAGGTTAATGCTACTTTGATAGGCTTAGATATACCGTGCCCTACAGAATCCGATTCGGATTCTAGTGCGTATACCTATGATGGAAAAGTATTGACTTATGTTGGTGCAGATGGAGAAACGGTTACTGTCAATGCTACGGTTAATGGTACTGTATTGACAATCGATGCAGCCGGACTCGATATTCCCAACTTTAATTCTAGTGGGGAGTTGATCTTTGAGAAAAAATAAATAGTTCTGTTCAAACTAGCAGTAGCTGTTTAAGAAGTCAAAATAAGTCGTTAGCGAACAATCTCCCTTAGGTCTTGTCAAAGAAAGAAGAACGGTGAAGTATGCGTTTTCTCGAACGCAAGTGAAGCAATCTCTTTCTTTGGAAAACTTATTCAACTGATTGCTTCGTAGCTATCGCTACTCGCAAAAACGTTGAAACAACTTCTTCGGATGCCTAAAATTACTGTTTATAAAATTTGGTGGTAATCTCCTGTTCTTTGGAATGAATGCCAATGATATATATGCGAGATTCAAGTGTGGCAATGGGAATATTCAGGGCATTGTTTTTGATTTTCCATCTGTGTTTCAAGGCTACATTGCCGTAGATATCTGAAATTGTGATATTGGTTTGTGAGCTAGCTGTTTTTTAACTGGAGAACGTTTACACGTTAATGGCAGGATTGGGAAATACGTTAATTTTTTGCCTTTGTGCTTTCTCGGTGACCTTAATTTCCTCTTGGACAATAGATTGACCTTGTCCTTCAAAAGAACAAAGCCCAACAAAAATAAAGAGCACCAAAACCCTTTTCATCTCATATCAGTATTAGAACATTTTCCTAGTTATAAAACGAAAACAAAAGGGAGTTTAGTATCAATGTGCCTCTAACCAATTTTTGCCTTCGCCCATTTCCACATCTAGAGGAACAGCAAGGGTATAGGCATTTTCCATTTCGGCTTTTATAAGGGTTTTCATTGCCTCCAATTCGGGCTTGTACACATCAAAGACCAATTCATCATGAACCTGTAAAAGCATTTTGGTCTTGTAATCTCCGGCTCCTAATTTTTTATGGATGTTGATCATCGCAATTTTTATGATGTCGGCCGCACTACCTTGAATGGGGGCATTTACGGCATTTCGCTCGGCGGCGCCACGAACAATGGCATTACTGCCATTGATGTCTTTTAAATATCTACGTCGTCCTAAAACAGTTTGCACATAGCCGTTATCTCTAGCGAAATCTACCTGTTCACTCATATAATTACGGAGTTTTGGGTAGGTCTTGTAATAGGTTTCTATCAATTCCTTTGCCTCGGATCGAGACAGATCTGTTTGGTTACTTAAGCCAAAAGCAGATACGCCATAGATGATGCCGAAATTTACGGTCTTGGCATTACTTCGCTGTTCTCTAGTGACCTCTTCAATAGGAATATTGAAGACTTTGGCCGCCGTTGAGGCATGAATGTCTTCGCCGTTTTTAAAGGCCTCGATCATGGTGGTCTCTTCGCTCAGAGCTGCAATAATCCGTAATTCTATTTGTGAATAATCCGCTGCCAGTAATATATAATCTTCATTTTTAGGAACAAAGGCCTTGCGTACCTGTCGTCCTCGTTCTGTTCGTATGGGAATATTTTGCAGGTTGGGGTTGTTGCTACTTAGTCTTCCTGTAGCGGCTACGGTTTGCATATAATCGGTATGTACCCGGCCTGTAGTAGGTTCTATCTGTAGGGGTAGGGCATCTACATAGGTGCTTTTTAGTTTGCTGAGACCACGATAGTCGAGCACGTTTCTAATGATTTCATGATTTTTGGCTAAATAGGAAAGTACATCTTCGGCGGTCGAATACTGACCTGTTTTGGTCTTTTTTGGCTTGGCGACCAACTTCATTTTATCAAAGAGAATTTCACCCAATTGTTTTGGAGATGCAATATTGAACTCCTCTTCAGCCGCTTCGAATATTTTTTTCTTTAAGGTGGCAATATCATTGTCTAGATCTGTTGCTAGTGATTTTAAAAATTCTTCGTCTAGGTTGATGCCTTCAAGTTCCATATCGGCCAAAACATGCAATAGGGGCACCTCGATGGTATTGAACAGCTCTTCAGTCTTGGCCTCGGCGAGCTCTGGTCTGAAATGTTGCGCCAATTGAAAGGTAATATCGGCATCTTCTACGGCATACTCGGTGAGTTGCTCCAAAGGCACATCACGCATGCTCAATTGGTTTTTCCCTTTTTTTCCGATAAGTTTGGTGAAAAGTTGCAGCAC
>JASFYU010000079.1:0-17512 GCA_045046905.1 Flavobacteriaceae bacterium
ATGAAACCGAGATTATAGTTGCACTATCACGAAGTAACAAGGGTTGCGAGAAACTAAATACGATGACCCAAATACATTTTTTAAAATGTAGCGGAACAGGAAGAGCTTTGCAAATGAATGAAGCGGTTTCAGTCTCCACAGGAGATATTCTTGTTTTCTTGCATGCAGATGTAATTCCTCCGAAATCGTTTCTGACCGATATTAAAGAAGCAATACAAGATACATATGATGCAGGTTTTTTTTCTTACCGATTTGATAAGGAAAATTTTTTTCTAAAAATTAATGCATCGTTTACAGCGAAGGATGGTATCTTTACTGGAGGTGGTGATCAATGCCTTTTTATTAAAAAAGCAACTTTTCATGAATTGGGAAGCTTTGATGAAGAACAAGTGGTTATGGAGGATTTTGAATTCTTCAAACGAATGAAAAAGAATAAGATACGGTATAAGATTATCAAGAATGACTTGATAGTATCTGCTAGAAAATACCAATACAACTCATATATTCGTGTTAATTTTTCCAATCTACTCCTTGTGTTCCTTTTTAAATTAGGATATCCTTCAGCTAAACTAAAAACCCTGCATGATAGGTTAATCAAAACCCCATATCAAAACCGTTCATGAAGGTGAGAGAAGAAAGAACCATTAATGGAATACAGCAGATAGGCATTGGTGTGGCCAACGCTAGAGCAGTTTTTAATTGGTACCGAAAACATTTTGGTTTTGATATTCTTGTTTTTGAAGATGAGTCTTCGGCAAAGTTAATGACCCGCTATACAAAGGGTAATGTACGTAAAAGATATGCCTTGTTGGCATTGAATATGATCGGAGGAGGAGGGCTTGAAATTTGGCAATTCAAGGATAGGGTACCCCAACCTCCAGGGACTGATATTCTTTTGGGGGATTTGGGTATCAATGTCATGAAATTACGTTCCAAAGCCATTGAAAAGGCCCATGCAAGTACCGCAGGTCAACAGCTGAATTTGGTTACCAAGATATATACCGAAGTTGGAAAGAAATCGGGTTTTTTTCTGATGGACCCATGGAACAACCTGGTCCAGATTGTGGAGGATAACTATTGTTATTGCGACTCAAAATCAAATACTGGGGGTGTTTTAGGGGTTATAATAGGCGTTTCAGATATGAAGGCATCTTTGTTTTTCTATACAGAATTACTGGGGTACAATGAGACTGTTTCTGATACGACAGCTGTTTTTAAAGATTTTAAGGACTTACCTGGTGGTGAAAATTCCTTTAGGAGGGTCTTGCTAAAACGTAGCACAAAAAAAGTAGGCGGATTTGGAGAATTATTAGGCCCTTCAGAAATTGAACTTGTTCAGGTACTAGATAGGTCGCCCAACAAAATATATAAAGACCGTATATGGGGAGACCTAGGTTATATTCATTTGTGTTTTGATGTTCATGGGATGAATGCTCTGCGCAGAGATGCTAAAATGTTGAACCATAGCTTTACCGTTGATAGTTCGGATAGTTTTGATATGGGCGATGCTGCCGGACATTTTAGCTATGTTGAAGATCCAGATGGCACCTTAATCGAGTTTGTAGAGACACATAAAGTGCCCATTTCAAAAAAGTTGGGTCTATATATAAATTTAAAAAATCGCGATCCCCACAAACCGCTATCAAAATGGTTGGTAAAGGCAATGCAGCTACATCGGGTGAAGAAAGATTTGAATTAAATGGTGACGGTCGAACTCAGGTTGTCAGTTACATATTTCTCTCCTGGGGAACAAGCGAGTTTTATTCCACTTCTCATACGCCCAGTAACCACTCGAAAAGACGACTAAAATCACTTTTTAGACAGCCTTATTGTAATAAGGAACTCGAGCTATCGGGAGAGAATTAAACCCACTAGTGAGATTAAAAGGAGCTGCCTTTTTCAAGGAGCCCCTTTTTTGTATGTTGTATTTGTTTTATACGCCTAGGTAAGATAATCGAGCGACTAGTCTTTTTGAAGCAATACTTCTGCCTGTATGGCAACTTCGCTCCAAGTTTTGCTAATGCCGTCTTTACCAGTATGTAAAACTTCGCAAGCCTTGTTGATAGCAGCGACCGCACCAAGAGCATCCCAATTCTCTAGATCCATTACACCCTTAAAAGTATAGCTTGTATCTGATATTTTTTGATATTCAAGAGGAATATTTGCTGTAGTACCATTCAATGTTATGTCAATAGAACATTTGTTATCAGCAGACACTTTGAAAACACCTGAAATCAAAGTAGTGTTTTTCATCGTTCCAAAGAAAAACTCGATGATTTTGGGGTCTCTTGTTCCCGTTGCTTCATTGGTGAACAAACTGCTTACCGGAATGGTGAAAGAAGTACCGTTCATTGTCTCAAAAGCAGTGGCTCCTGCATTGCTTTCAATAATATTTATGGTAGTGAACTTGCCTCCTACGGGTAATTTTTCACTAGTCTTATAGGCTGTGAAACTGACCTTGGTAGAATCTTTTACTAAGCTGAATTTTTCAGAAGAAATCTCTTTGACCTCTTCTTTGCTTTCCTTTTTGGCTTCTTTACAGTTATAGCCCAAAATCAATAGCAACCCTAAGGCCAACAACTTTACTTTTTTCATGGTTTTTGATATTTTTAAATTCGCTCCAAAGTTACTAATTAATATTAATGAGGGCATATCTCAAATACTGCGTAAAGCGAGTTTAATAAAGGTTGATTATCTGTAGGCCATATTATCGCGTTTTTTTCTCAAATCTGAATTATAAAAAACAGCGATTTTCAAACGGTCTAGGTGTGAATGGTCGGCATAGGTTCTGAAATAACCTGCCTGTAGGTTAAGGTGTTTTGCGACATGGATTCCGAGGGCACCGTAAATTCTGTTTTTTCCGAAAAACTCCTCCTGTAAATCGAAGAATAATTCATCATTAACACTCAAATAAAATATTTTGCTCAACGGCAAAAGCATTTGTAGTCTGTAACGCACACGATGCAGCAGCTCATAGGAGTCTTCATTACCTATAAACCGCTGTTCAAGTTTAAGGCGATGCTCCCACTTGAGCTTGCCCGTAGTAGTCTTAATCGTAATGATTTCTTCGATTTTGTGGTCTTTTCGATGGTTTTCCTCGGATAGTGATTCAAAAGTAGTGTCATTGACGAAAAACCCATACCCTAGGGTCGCCATAATATTTGACTTTAGATGATAGTTTATACTGCCGTGAAGCGAAAATTGATTGTAGTTTTTTAATTGTCTATAATATTTTATTTGAGTAGCCGCTTGAATACTCAAATGATTGGAAATTCTGGCTGTGGTAGAAAATAAATGCCACGAACCTAAGGTATTCTCTTCTGTTTCCTGAGTATGGGCCGAAAAGACACTCACAAGTATCAGCATGAGCCATACATGCTTTATCAAGACTTTTTTAAAAGTAAAGGTTTTGATTATAGTTTTATGGGCGAGCCTTATCATCTTTAATATAACTATCTAAAAAAATGTACTTGGCTAGGTACAAATATATTAAAAAACATAGGGGAGAACTAGTAATGTGACAGCAAGGAACAATCTTAAAAGGTATTGTTATATTTAGCGGTTTATGAATTTTCGAATACCTATAAATACCAGTATCAAAAAAGAATAAGCCATGAAAAATGGTATGATGTATTCTTTGAGATTCATGGTGAGCATTACTGAGATAATCAATAATTGAAACCCTAGACCAAAGCTAGAAACGGCGGTCATAAACCAGTTAGGAAGCGTACGGCTTTCGATTGCGTTCTTGTCTAATCGATGAATCGCTTTGTCGAACGCACCGTAGAAGAAGGTATATAATCTAAAGAGCAGGTTTACGTTGTATTGCTTTTCTCCTTTCAAGGCTATGGGGGGCTCAGTTTCAAAAACACGGCTAGTGGTATCCCCATTATATCGGTTCCTTAAAATCACATAGTAATAATTGTACAAAGTACCCTGTAATTGAATTCCTAAAAAGGCCAATAGGGTAAATAGGATTGTGCTATCGGTTATATACCAAATTGTCAATAGGATTATGAAGTTAAGAATAATATCGGCCACCGAGTCAAAATACCTGCCGGTATAGGAAGGGCTGTTATTAACTCTTGCCAATTCTCCGTCGGCGGCATCTAAAATAGACTTTAGAATTAAAAAGAAAGCAGTGGCCCAGTAGTAATCATTAAGAAGACATGCAACAGCAATCAATCCTGAAATGATAAAACTAATGGTCAAATGAATCGGGGTGAACCAAGTATTCTTGAGAGAGCTTGCAATTATTCTTGCTACGGGCCTTCCGTAATCGGATAAATCCAAAAACCGGTTTTGCTCGGGTAGTTTCGACATGTCAGCTATGTTCTTGTACGGAAAACCAATAACGGAAACACGCTGGCTTGGTACACCTCTAGAACTTTAGATAAAGGTAATATTAAATTTACAATTCGCTAATTGTGTCCTAAATGACAGCCGCAGCCAGCGCGCATAAAACTTTGCGATTCTTCATGCCACGGAAAAGTGGTATTATAGGTATTGCTCTCCCACCAGAATTTACTTCGTCCTTTGGTCGTATTTCCAATTTCATTCATCGTATCAGTATCATAGAGTCTGCCGTTGACCATGGTATATTTTACGGTTTCGGTATTCCGAATGTCTTTTAATGGGTTTTTGTCGAGAACAATAAGGTCGGCCAATTTTCCTTCTTTTAAAGATCCGATATCATTGCCTGCTCCTATATATTGTGCCCCATTGATGGTTGCGGCCCGTAGTGCTTGCATGTTGGTCATGCCCCCTTGATGAAGCATCCACAGTTCCCAATGTGCACCAAGGCCTTGTAACTGTCCGTGGGCACCAAGGTTGACTTTTACACCTGCATTGGTAAGAGCGGTTGCCGTTTTGGAAACTAAGATATGACCATTTTCATATTCTTCGTCAGGCACCATAGTTCGGTGTCTGGCTCGTGCATCGACAAGGGCCCTAGGGGTGTACTTGAGGAGTTTTTTATGTTCCCAGACTCTATCTTTTTGATAAAAATAATATTCCCCATTCATACCTCCATAGTTTACAATAAGGGTAGGGGTGTAGCCTGAATTAATGGTTTTCCATAATTCGAGTACATCAGTATAAACAGGGGCCACAGGAATATTGTGTTCTATGCCAGTGTGGCCATCTATTATCATGGTCATATTGGTGTAAAAAGTAGAACCACCCTCTGGCACTACATTGATGCGCATTTCACGCGCCGCTTCAAGAATTTGCTGCCGCTGTTCTCGTCTGGGCTGATTATAACTCTTTACTGATTTTGCGCCGAAAGCCTTGGTTCTTCGAATAGAGGAACGTGCGTCTTCCAAATTATTCACTACAGCTTTAATGTCCCCATCGGCCCCGTATAAAATAAATCCGGTAGAGAAGAGTCGAGGTCCTACCATTTCGCCACTCTTAATCAATTCGGAAATGGCGAAAATTGATTCGGTGTTGGCTGATGGGTCATGTGAGGTAGTTACCCCAAAAGCAAGATTTGCATACAGTTGCCAATGTTTTTGTGTGGTTAAGCCATACCTGAAAGCACCAATATGTGCATGTGCATCGACAATACCGGGCATAATGGTCTTGCCCTGCATATCATATATCATGGCATCTTTGGGGATCGATACCTCAGAGGTTTTACCAATCTTTTCAATACGATTACCATTGATAAGGATGGTTCCTTGCGATATAACGCTGTCTTCTTCCATGGTGATAATATGAGCATTGGTAAAGGCGATCCTTCCCTTAGGGATGTCTGTTTTTACCCTCAGGTTTATTTTAATTCCCGTTGAATCGGGTTTTGATACTTCTTTAGGAGAGTTGGGTAAAAAGCTAAACCTATCTTTAATCTCATTGGCGAAATATTCTTCCCCGAGGGTCCAGTACACCTTTTTGCTATCTTTAGACCAATGCAGGTTGATGCCAGCATCCTTTACTATTTGTGAAACAGGAACCGATTTTGATTTAGCATCTAGATCTATTTCTTTTCCGTTTAATACTAAAGGGGCTACGTACGCCTTATGAAGATGTGTAAAAGCGATCCATTCATTATCAGGACTCGGTACTAATCGATTGGCATATTTAGATTTGATATGCGTTTTTTTGTCTTTTCCGTTGAGGTTTACCGAAACTAAAGTCTTGGTCAGTTCGCCAAAATAAGTACCTCCGGTTTGATAAAAGATACGATTGTTATTCTTTGTAAACGTAGGATATTCGCCTTCTTCTGAAATCAATTTAGGATCTGCTCCGGTGGCCGACATGGTATAAATGCCCGTATTTTTGGTGAATACTCTCCCCTGATCGTTATTGCCCCCTTCTTTTCTATAGGTAATCAAGGTGTTTGCCAGATTATAGGATGGCGTTCTATATATTCCTTTTTCTGTAGTCAATTTAGTTGGGGTACCACCTGAGGCAGAAACCCTATGTATGGCCCCAAGGGTCTCATCGTTCCAACTGACATAGATAATATTTTTTCCATCAGAAGAAAAGCTGGGTTCAAATTCAAAATCGGTCTCATTAGTGAGGCGTTGCGGTTTGCCGTGTGGGAGTTTTTTACGCC
The DNA here is from genome assembly GCA_045046905.1 of Flavobacteriaceae bacterium. Lineage (GTDB taxonomy): Bacteria > Bacteroidota > Bacteroidia > Flavobacteriales > Flavobacteriaceae > JASFYU01. The sequence continues at coordinate 6,560 of JASFYU010000079.1, forward strand.
AAATATGACCTAAGGCACTAAAAATAACTATTTTGCCATTCGGTGCCGTTACCGCATGGCGAATTACTTTCGCATTAAATTCTTTGGTTACCACCGGATTGTCGAAATGTACAGTTTCTGCAATTTTAATATCGACATCGACCGTAAACGGAATAGGTGTCACCTGCGAATTTTCAATATTAATGGACTTGATTTTTCCGTCGGCCCAAAAAATGATATCGGTATTGGAGGGCATCCAGCTAAAATTAGGGTATATCCCAAAAATCGCCCATGCCGTCTGCTGATCCTTGTTTAATTTAGCATAAATGGGTCTTTCCTCTCCAGTTTCCAAATCGTGAATATAAAGAACCGTTTTGGTACGTACCCGTTTTATAAAAGCCAATTTTTTACCGTCTCTTGAGACTTGAGGCCTTGCAGCTCCGCCAGGACCACCGCTTACCGTTCTTGTTTTTCCGCTTTCGAAATCATACCGTTTAATGACATAGATTTGTTTGTTGGGGTCTTTGTTGTATTGAAAATTGCCACCAGGATACACATCTTCACTATAATAAAGATATTTGCCATCGGGAGAGATATTGGGTTCATTTACATCTTGCTGGTCATTTTTTCTTTTGGTCAATTGTAATCCAGTTCCGCCTGATATATGGTATTGCCAGATCTCGCCAGCACCCAGAGAGCGACTAGAGGTAAAGTGCTTACGGGCTACAAGATAATTTCCGTTGGGCATCCAGGTCGCATTGTTGAGCAGGCGAAAATTTTCTTTGGTCAGTTGTTTTGCCTCGCTGCCATCGCTGTTCATAATCCAGATATTATCACCTCCTCCGGCATCGCTAGTAAATGATATTTTTTTTCCATCAGGGCTGAAGCGTGGCTGTATTTCAAAAGGAATTCCGCTACGGATCGCCTTGGCCTTACCACCAGTAATGGGCATTGTGTAGATATCGCCTAAAAGATCAAAAACAATAGTTTTTCCGTCAGGACTCACATCTAAGTTCATCCATGTGCCCTCATTTGTACTAAAACTATGGGTCTTATAATTGAAATTGCCCTTAGGGTTTGAAATATCCCAAGTATCTTCTTTTTTAGCTTCTTTGTCTTTCTCATCCTCTTGTGCGAAAAATGAAAATGATGTGCATAACAGCGTTAAAATCAGTACTTTATTCATAGATTCTTGGTGAATGTAATTAGCCTTTAAATATATAGTAAACTTAGGTAGTATGGCGCAAAAGCCATGGCTTTTGTGAAGCCAATTGCGCCATTCAGAATCATTTTGAAATAATAGCCTGATATGCCGATTCTTTAATTGTACGAGGGGGTTTAATCCCTCATTGAGGGTTTAACTTGCCTATGCCGTCAGGCAGGTTCCCCGAGGCCTGCTTATCGCAGGCAGGGCTGTCTCGAAATGAAAAATGTTTTTTCGGAAACATACCTCGTACCCTTGGGTCGAGGTTGTTGATTTTGCTCTCGATAGCATTATAGAGACTGCATCGAATTTAAAACAATATTTGCGGAAGCATACCTTGTGTGCCTTCCTGAGGAAAAGGCAGGCTTGCCCCTAGGTTGTTGATTCTTTTTTGGCGAATGCCTCGCCATCAGACGGGCTTGCCCGAGGTAGTTTATAATACTAAGATTATTTTTTTGCTAGGAAATTAGCAATGACAATACGTATATTTAAGGTTTTGAATATACTAATGTAAAGAGATTTTATAATATGAATAAATTTTTGATATTGACACTTTTAGTACTAGGAATAGTTGTTACCGGCTGTGATACTAAGAGAGAAGGAAAACCTAAAGTACTTGTTTTTTCGAAAACTATGGGGTATAAACATGCCTCTATTCCTGCAGGAATCGAAGCCATTCAGAAACTGGCTGCCGAAAACGGTTTTGTTGTCGATACCACTAAAAATGCCGAACTTTTTAATGAGGATAACCTTAAACAATATGCAACAGTTGTTTTTTTAAGTACTACCGAGAACGTTTTAAATACGAGTCAAGAAGCCGCTTTCGAACGTTATATTCAGGCTGGCGGCGGTTTTGTGGGCGTACATGCTGCGGCAGATACCGAATATGACTGGCGTTGGTACAATAAACTTGTCGGAGCCTATTTTCAGAGCCATCCGTCAGGTACGTCCGAGGTCGATTTTATTATCAAGGACAAAAATTTTGGTGCTACCGACTTTTTTACAGATTCGATTTGGCACAGAACTGATGAGTTGTACAATTATAAAAATATCAATCCTGATATTAACGTTTTGATGACCTTGGATGAATCTACTTATGAAGGCGGAGAGAACGGAGATTTTCACCCTATTGCATGGTATCATGATTTTGATGGGGGCAGGTCATTTTATACCGGTGTGGGCCATACTGATGAGAGCTATACCGAAACAAAGTTTTTAAAGCATTTATTAGGAGGTATACAGTATGCCATCGGTGAAAATTTAGAGCTTGACTATACAAAGGCTACTTCAATATTACCGCCAGATGCCAATCGTTTTGCAAAAATAGCGTTGGCCGTAGGAGATTTTTATGAACCGATTGAGATGACGATTCTACCCAATCGAGATGTGTTGGTGGTACAAAGACGAGGCGAAATAATGCTCTATAAGCATGAGAGCAAAACGGTAAAACAAGTTGGTTTCTTAGATGTATATTTTGAAACCTTGAAAGTAGAGGGCGTAAATGCAGAAGAAGGCCTTATGGGTTTACAAAAAGACCCGGATTTTGCGAATAACCACTGGGTTTATATGTACTATGCGCCAACAGGAGATTCATGGGTAAACCGACTCTCTCGTTTTAAATTTATCGATGACGTTGTTGATATGGCTTCGGAACAGATAATCTTAGAGCTTGGCAGTCAACGCGAAATTTGTTGTCATACAGGGGGCTCTATAGCCTTTGGCCCTGACGGATTACTGTATTTATCTACAGGTGATAATTCTACTCCTTTTAATGAGAAAGGTGAAAAGTATATTAATAATGGTTTTGCGCCCTTGAATGATAGCCCAGGCCATGAACAATATGATGCGCGACGTTCTTCTGCCAATACCAATGATTTGCGAGGGAAAATAATGCGAATAAAGATGAATGAGGATGGAAGTTATGATATTCCTGACGGAAATTTATTTCCGGTAGGTACGCCAAAAACAAGAGCAGAAATATACACCATGGGCCATAGAAACCCCTATCGTATCTCTATCGACCAAAAGAACAGTAATTTATATTGGGGTGATGTTGGGCCTGATGCCCGTGCAGATAGCCTTGAAACTAGAGGGTCTCGTGGTTTTGATGAGGTAGGGCAGGCGCGTGAGGCAGGTAATTATGGTTGGCCCTTATTTGTAGGCAACAATGCTCCGTACCGTGAATACAACTATGAAACAGGAGAAAGCGGAGCAATATTTAATCCTGAAAAACCGATGAATAATTCAAGGAATAATACAGGTTTAATAGAATTGCCTCCTGCACAACCCGCATTTATATGGTATGATTATGGTGCTTCACATGATTTTCCGCAAGTAGCGACAGGGGGTAGAAATGCCATGGCAGGGCCAGTGTACTATACTGATATGTTTCCTGAAAGCGAAGCTAGATTACCGGCGTATTTTGACGGAAAAGTAATTATCTATGAATGGATCCGTGGTTGGATGAAGGCAGTTACCTTATACCCAAACGGAGATTTTAGCAAGATGGAACCCTTTGCTTCTGACATTGAACTAAATAATTTAATCGATATGGAAGTCGATTCAGAAGGAAGAATTTATCTATTGGAATACGGTAGTGGATGGTTTGCCGATAATGATAATTCAGCCTTGAGTTATATTGATTTCAATAGCGGAAATAGACCTCCGTTCATTGAAGGCGTTACGCTTGATATCACTTCAGGAAAATTGCCAATGACCATCAATGCGACCGTAAGGGCTGAAGATTTGGAAGGTGATGAAATTACGTATATATGGAATTTCGGAAATGGTGAGACCAAAGAAACCCAAGTGCCCAAAGTATCCTATTCATATATTGACAATGGCGAATACATAATCTCTGTCGAAGCTAGAGACAATAAAGGTGCTTCATCGGTGAGTGAAGAAACTAATATTTTTGTAGGTAATACACGACCAGAAGTAAGCATTGAAATCCTTGGCGAGAACCAGTCGTTTTTTATTCCCGGTCAGGCCGTAGCATATACGATTAGAGTGACCGATGATGGCAGTTCAGAAGATATTGATCTGTCTAATGTTTATGTATCGGTAGATTATATGGAAGGACTTGATGAAGCGTCTCTAGGGCATCAACAAGCCTCATCTACTATAGCAGGTAAGGTATTGACCCAGAGCATGGATTGTAAATCGTGTCATAAAGAGAATGGAAAATCTATTGGACCATCTTATTTGGAGGTTTCTAGAAAATATCAAGCGGGTAAAAGAAGTGAAAACTTTAAATACCTACAAGATAAGATTACTAAGGGTGGTAGTGGTGTATGGGGCGAAGTCAATATGCCTGCTCACCCCGATATTACTTCAGAAGAAAAGGTGCAGATTGCCAATTGGGTACTTTCTTTAGCTGATAAAAGACCTAAAAAACCATCTTTGCCCTTAACAGGCAAAATATTGCCACAGGCACGCAATGCTGGTTCTACCATGGTATTGACCGCTAGTTATACCGATAAGGGTGAGAATAATGTTAAGCCATTGAGTGGGGTAAATAGGGTGACGCTAAGGAGCGAGTCTGCTGGGGAATAGGGAAGCCCGGCCTATAAACCTGAGTATCGATAAGATGTGGTCGGTTCCGAAATACACTGGGGTAGCGAATTGATTGCCCCCTATATCAGTTGCGTTTATTTCCACCATTAGGTATACTACCCTCTCGAGCTATTGGGACTGCATCGAAATGTTAAGCCTTGTTTCCTTTTAATGCCTCGTATGCCTGTCTACCGCAGGCCTGCCTGAAGGGCCCCGAGGTCGTTGATTTATATAAAAAAAGGCACCGATTTACAGGGTGCCTTTTTTATATTCTTGATAGATTTTAGTTTAAAATACCTTCAATTTTTTTGACCTTGTTTCTCTCAAAGTTATTCATGACATTAATCAAGTCTTTTACCGATACTCTGCAATCGTAATTGATTTTTAGTCAATAAAAGAGCCCTCACAAGATTGTAAATATTTGTTTTTCAGCACTCTATTTTTTATTGGACTGAAATAAGAGCCACATCAAAAATAAGGACTGAACCACCGGGGATTCCCCGAGAATTAGCGCTACCATACCCTAAATGCGATGGTACTAAAAGAATACCGTTGCCCCCTTCTTTAAAGTAAGCGATACCCTCTGTCCAACCTGCTATCACTCGACTTAAACCAAAAGAAATACCTTCAGTATCGCTTTGGTCAAATACAGATCCATTCGAATAATACCCTTTATAGGCGACGGTGACGGTAGAGGAGGCGGTAGGCTGCTCACCTGTGCCAGCCTCGTTAATCACATAATATAAACCGCTACTACTTTTTACGGCATCTAAATTATTCTTTGCGATATAAGCGATGATTTCCTGTTCGTTTTCTGCGGTATAATCTGTTTTTACTTCTTTATTATTATTCTTGTCAAGACTGCAAGAAACAAAAAGGCTAATTGCCAAGACTGATAAAATGTATTTCATAGTTATTTTTTTTTGACAAATATAAGAAAATATAGAATGCTATTCATAGGGGTGGTCTTTAGCTATTGGTAGACCAGCTTAGATAATGATAGTTGATTAATACGTTTCTTTTTTAGGTAATTAGATAGCTAGTTACTAAGTTTTTTATCAGTGGGTTTTTCCTGATAAGCTGAGTTCGACCTATGATTTTAGTGATAAATGGTTGTTCTGGCTACCTAGTCTCTGCCTTTTTAAAAGCCAGCTTGCTTATTGTAAAGCGTTTTTTTCCAAACTAAAAAGCCAAAAATCAGTATGATCAATATATATAGCAGATTGAAAATCATAGCATGGGCAAATTCATTATTGGCTTCTGTTAACAAGAGAAGTATACTACCAAAGTGATTATTGCTAGCATGCAAAATTACGCCGATAAAAATCGAATAGCTATTGAATCCTAAATAAGCAATTAGTAATGAGAGCGCCATACCTACTAGCGGATAGGTAATGAAGGCCTCAATATATGGGTGGTTCGGAAAATTATATCCTTCTAAAGCGATGGGCAGGTGCCAAAACCCCCAAACTAATCCTAGAATTAATATTCCTTTTAATGCTCCGAAAGAATCTTGCAATTTTTCTTGTAGGTAGCCCCTCCAACCGATTTCTTCACCCAAAATCAAAAGCATCATTGCTGGGTACCCAATACCCAGGGCAAACAAGAGCTCTTTTATAGAGCCTATCATCGACCAATCGGGTGACGTTCTTATTCCTGTAACAACTTGAATGCTTATGGTTGTTCCAAAATATAAAATGGGAATTATAAATGCTAAAATAGCGCTCTTTACTGTGGGTTTAATGAACTTTAAATCTTTCCAATTCCCACCTTCCTTCTTATTCAGGATAAGGGCCAAGGTGGCAGGTAAAAAGCCATAGATTAATGTGATTATTGCTTTATGAATTATGTTCGAAGAGTCCATCAGATGTAAGGCGGTAAATCCAAATGCCCATGAGATACCTAATATCCAAAAGATGTATTTTTTCGCCTTTTTAATTTGAGAAATTTTGTGCTCCAAAGAGCCTTGCAGAGGTGTTGTTGTATTCATGTTTTATTCAGTTTAAAGTATCAAGCAAATAAACTGATAAACAAGAATTTAATCGTCTCACTGGAAGCATTGAGACTATTTACCTATTTGTTTTTTGAATTGTAAGGGGGTAAGGCCAACTTGTTGCTTAAAAACCCGGTTAAAGGTTGCCTTGGAGTTGAACCCTGAATCATAGGCAATTGCTAATAAGGTGAATTTCTGGGTATCTTCTTGTGCAATCTTTTTTTTAAAATGATTTACACGATGAACGTTGACATATTCATAAAAATTGGTATTCAAACAAATATTGAATAGATGCGATAACTTCTTATCTGAGATATTCAATTCTTCTGCGGTTTCTTTCAATGAAAGCATTTCTTTTTTAAAAAACTCCCTAGTGGTAAATAATTCATCTAAGCGAATTTTAAGTAGTGTAAACTCCTCTGACTTACAATTAAAGAATGTAGCTTGTTTATGGATTTCTTCTGTATTTAGTACTGTTTTTGGGGTATTATGAAGTGTTGTATCCGCAAGAAAAACATATACTTGATTAACCCCGTAATACCCAATATACCAGATGAGAATCACAAGATAGAATAGGTTTATATAGATAAAATGAGTAAGATTCGGATACAAAAAAATGAGTATGCCACTGACTATGTCGACTAGTAAAAAGAGTATAAATCCTTTAATCCAAATCGACAACCATTGTAAATCAAGGGTATTAAGTGAAGAATAATTGTCTTTTACCAATAGCCTAAATCGCTGTAGTAGTTTGGTGCTGAGAAAAAGATAGTATACGAAATGGATAATTCCTATAATGGGAATACCGAGAGAAATTATAAAAAAAATAGATGTTGTGTCTGGAGTAGATTCTATAAAGATATAGCGAGGAATACTGAAACATAGAATCGCAATTGCGAAAGGAATGAGGCTGTGAAAAAGAGGATTATAATTAAGCTTGGAATTATAGGTTGCCTTTATATAGTAGAAGAGTAAAGGGCCTAATGAGAAGGGAATAATAAATCCGATGGGAGAGGTGATAGTGATTAAAAGCTGGTTATTTAAATAGGACGATGCATAGGTTAAGAACAATGCCAAAAAACTCAAAAGAATTGCAGCGAGGATTTTATTCGCGCTTCGTTTTTGCCATTTTCTACTTAATAATAAGATTAAAAAGAGAATGGTGCTAATTCCGGAATAGACTAAGAAGGTAAGAATTTCTTTCAATAAAATGGTATTTACAATAATGCTATTTTTAGTCCAATCAGTGGGTTTAATACCCTCATTGAGGGTTTAATTCTCCCAGGCCTGCCTACCGCAGGCAGACTTGCCTCGAAATGAAAAATGTTTTTTCGGAAACATACCTTGTACCCTTGGTTCGAGCTTGTTGATTACCCTCTCGTGCCGATAGCTACCAGAATCAGGACAGCATCGAATTAAATATGTTCTGTCTGTGGGTTGAGGTAGTTGATTTTTTCTTCCCATCATTTTATATAGTTTTTCAGGTCGACTACTGACCCTCTGCTGTTTGCACAAGCATCTACTATACCGTATTGTGCTGGTTTCATCTTCTTTAAAAGTAATGGTTTTTACTTTAGCGTATATACCGTTCGGCCCAATTGGCTATCATTTTTCCAACATAGAGAGAATCTTCTTTTCTAGACAATAGATGGTCAGCGGTGTCTAGAGAAATAAAGCTTTTTGGGTGCCGAGCTGCTCTGTAGATCTGTGCGGCATTCTCTATGCCGACCGTTGTGTCTTGGGGTGAATGCAGTACTATCAAAGGTAGTTTTAAGGTCTTGAGGCTTTCCTCAATATTTTTCTCATTAATATCATCTAAAAACTGTTTTCGAATTTTAAATGGCCTGCCTCCGATACTCAATAGGGCTTCTCCCTTGGTGTTAATTTCATCTATTCCTGAGCTAAGCAAATGAGAAATGTGTTTTGGACTTGATGGTGCCCCAATGGTAGCAACGGCTTTTACACTTGCAATATGATGTGCCGCGAAAATAACGGCCGCACCCCCAAATGAATGTCCGATCAATATATCAGGTGCCGAATAGTTCGCTTCTAAAAATTGAGCAGCCGAAATCAAATCGTCTATATTAGAAGAAAAATTAGAATGTTCAAAATCGCCCTCGCTTTCACCTAGACCCGTAAAATCAAAACTCAATACGGCGATGCCACATTTATTCAATGCTCGACCAATATTTCGGATAGCAGTTAAATTTTTAGTACAGGTAAAGCAGTGTGCGAACAAAGCATAACTTTTCAACTCTTTATCCGGAAATTCAATTCTGGCTGCCAATTCTTGACCTTGGGCGTTGTTAAATTTAATTTTTTGACTTTTCATGGCTATTTTTTTAAGTCTAAGGATTTGTTACGAAATAAGTTGACGGAATTGGCAAAGTTATTTTTTTCTTTATCAAGGCACAATATTTTAGGCATAGCCTTAGCTACGGTTCAAATTTTTAATGTAGAAAAAGGAGAAAAGAACAAATCAAAATGGCAAATTAGTTCTTAACAAATCCTAAGATAAGCGAATCAATCTAATCTCAGTAGTGGGTTTAATTACCCTCGCGATAGCTATCGCGACTGCATCGAATTAAAATGATATTTTCGCAGGCATAGCTCGTGTGTCGTGATTCTCTTGGTGATTACTCAAAAGGTTTTAAACTACCTGCCGGCCTCTAGTGCAGCTCTGCGTTGAGGTAACTCATTCAAAAATTGATGATGGCACCTTTCCTATCCAGGATTTCGGAGTTTTATCACAGCCAAAAAGAGCAGCAATTATTTTAGCGGTATTTGCATTGCTGTTAGGTTCATTAAGTGATTTTCCTTTTACTATACCAGGGCCTGTAATGCCCCATGGAACCTCCATTTCTTCAATACTTAGTCCTCCATGGCTCGATGTTCGTGTGCCACCATGGTCTGATACTAATAGAAAGTTTGTATCATCATAAAGTCCAGAAGATTTTAATTTATCTATAAATTTTCCAATTTCTATATCTATAGCCTCAATGGCACTTATATACTCAGGAGACATCCATTTATTACTATGTCCTTTATGGTCAACGTGCACAGAGTATAAGAAAACAAGAGATGGATCTGTTTTATTTTCAACAATAAAATTATATGCTTTGTTATAATTTTCTGTATAACCGTCATTTTCTTCAAAATTTAGCTCATCGATATATTCTTTATTAAAGGAATTAATTAATTCGGCCCAATTATAATAAAAAGCAGTTTTGACATTGGGGACTTGTTCTTTTAAAACCTTGAAAATTGATGGATAATACCCCAAATGATCTTTCTCTATCGGAGGAAGTATTTGATTATCAACTCTCCAAGTATTAGAAGTAACACCGTGTTGTTCTGGTCCACCAGAGGTTAAGTGACTAGTCCAATTAGGTAGTGTGACAGACGGCATTACACAACGCGTATGTAAAGATAAAATACCATCATTCATAAGAGCATCTAAATTTGGGTGTTTTGATTTTTGGTATCCTTCAACACTTAAGCCATCTACGCCTATAATAACTACGCTCTTGGTATTCGTAACAGTTTTCGTACAACTCAATAAAGTTAGCAGGGTAAAAAGAGATACTATTATTTTTAAATTCATTTTAGTTTTTGTTTAAATGTTTGCTCCTATTGAATGATTTTTCGTGCTGGCTCTCCAATTCGATTGTTCAAAAGTAAGGCCTTTTATAGCTGTTTTTGTCAGCACAAACTATTCTTGATCGGGGTGAGTATTTTTTAGTCGTTTTGTATGAATAGTGATTTCAGATGAGGCTCTCTATTTTTTTTGAACAACTCAAAATTGTTAGTCTCGGTCCAACTAAAATTAAAATTTGTTTTATTTGTATAATATGTCGAACAGCGTTAAATGTAGCGTGTTACGTTTAGGTCTTTAAAAATTCAATTTCGAATTGAAGAAAAATTATCAATATTGTAAACAAATATTTAGGTCGAACTCGGGTTTAGAGCAAAGCTTGACTGCACTACGATTATAGTAGCTAGCTGTTTACTCAAAAAGAATTCCTCTAGGCTATGCCTCGGGATTTCCGATTTACCTATCCTTGTGAGAGCCTACCTACAGCAGGCCTGCCTGACGGCGAAGGCAGGGTCGGAACTTTCTTTTTGCAGTTCCGGCTGAGGTATAATACCAAATTTCGGTTTTTGGCCCTAAGGCCAAAATGAAACTGGCGAAATACCCCTATGGCTCTGCCTAGGGGATAGT
>JASFYU010000080.1:0-31319 GCA_045046905.1 Flavobacteriaceae bacterium
AAATAAGGATGAAAAGGGGATTTATCAACTATTAGATACCTTGAAAACCGTACCCAAATTCAAATCATACTACAACCTAATAAGTATTTTGGGTTCGGGTTATGTGGAAATCGATAAGTGGAATCTCGATATCGGCTCGGTATACGATGTTTTTGGATATAATGATGCCGAGGGTCCTAGGGTGCGTTTGGGAGCAAGAACTTATTTTGGCGCAAATGACCTATGGCGGCTTGAGGGGTATATGGCCTACGGTTTTATGGATCGTAAATTCAAACATGGGATTTCGGCGAAATTCCTGTTAGACAAGAAAAGCAGATTAATTGTCTCAGGGGGAAATCGGCGTGATATAGAACAGCTAGGAGTGAGTTTAACGGCGACAAATGATGTGCTAGGAAGGAGTATTGCGTCTTCCTCTTTGCTTACTGTAGGGGCGAACAACCGGTTGACCAATATTAACCTGAGTGCCCTAAATGTTGAGATAGAGCCTTTGACCAATTTCAGAATAGGGGTAGGGAGTACTTTTCGTACCCTAGGTTCTGCCTTGCCAGATGACTTTAGTTTAGATTACGTGGATCCGACCGCCGTAAACGGTATTTCCGCTAACATAAGACAGTTTGATATTAATGCTTTAATTATTTATACCCCAGGAAAGAAAACAATAGGGTATGGGGTAGAACGAAGAGATATCAATGATAATTATTCTACCCTTTTGTTGAACTATACAAAAGGGCTTGAGGGCGTTTGGGATAGTGACTTTAACTATAGTAAGCTACAATTTTCATATAGCCAGCCCTGGCAAGTGGGTGGTTTTGGGAGGCTTTTTAGTACCGTGGAGATTGGCAAGACCTTTGGCGGAGTGCCTTTGGGCTTATTAAATGTTATTCCAGGAAATCAAACATTTTTCTCTAATTACGGTACCTTTCCGAATCTAGATTTTTACGAGTTTGTGACCGACACCTATGTTTCCTTGCATTTGCAACATAATTTTAATGGTAGGTTGTTTTCTAGAATTCCGTTTTTACGAAAACTTAATTTGAGAGAAATAATAGGCCTTCGCGGGGTCTGGGGCGAACTTTCAAATACGAATATAGCTCTGAGTGCTCCGGCTAGTTTAACCACGCCATTACAGGCTCCATCAGATAAAATATATTACGAGTATTCTGTAGGTATTGGTAATATTTTTAGGATTCTTCGAATAGACTTTAATTTTAGGGGTAATTATTTAGATAGCCCCAATGCAAGGCCTTTCAGTATAACAGGTACTTTCGGATTTGACTTTTAAGTCCTTATTGCGCGTTTAACCTGACTACAGCAGGCAAGCTTGCTTCGAAATGAGTGCGTTTTTTTTCTCTACCTCTCGTATGCATCTGTATTCCACGACTTCTTTTTTTTTATCCTTCCTGCAAAGACCTAAATTCAATATTTCAAGTACCTTTGTAGCCAAAAAATAAATGACTATGAGTGCTGATGAAATCACTTCCTTTGATGTATTGATTGAGATTCCGAAAGGGAGTAGAAATAAATACGAGTATGATTTTAAATTGAAGAAAGTGCGTTATGATAGAATGATATTTTCTTCTATGATGTACCCCGCCGATTACGGTTTTGTGCCAGAGACCTTGGCTTTGGATGGGGATCCCCTAGATGTTTTAGTTTTGGTGACTGAACCTACATTTCCAGGCTGTGTCATGGAAGTGAAACCTATCGGAGTCTTTCATATGGCAGATGAAAAAGGGCCTGATGAAAAAGTAATCTGTGTTCCGATTTCGGACCCCATTGCGAACTCGGTAACCGACCTAAGTGATTTGAATCCACATCTTCTAAAGGAAATCGAACACTTTTTTAAAGTGTATAAAGATTTGGAAAAGAAAAAAGTCGATGTTGGCGGTTGGGGCGATGTACATGAGGCCAAGGAAATTGTGGCAAAATGTATTCGTCGGTTTTCAAAGAGTGATGTGCCTACGAACGAGGTTAGTATCAAATGAATCAATTTATAAATAATAAAGGTGAGGTTAGTATCACTAAATCGATATTGCTTTTTTATTCTGTTTGCTTTTACTATTTTAGCTGCCGTTAAAAAAAACAATAAATAAACAATCAAATGGAATTTATTATAAACTATTTACCGGCATTTGGCTTCTTGGCCCTAGTCTTTGTGTTCTTGAAGAATAAGTGGGTCGTGAAACAAGAGGAAGGCGATGCGAAAATGTCAAGAATCGCAAAAAATATTGCCGATGGTGCAATGTCATTTTTAAAGGCTGAATACAAGGTTTTAGCAATTTTTGTAGTAGCTGTAGCGATTTTGTTATTCTTTAAAGGTAATATGGAAGAGGGGTCTAACGGAATGGTCGCACTATCATTTGTAGTGGGTGCTATCTGCTCTGCCTTGGCAGGTTTTATAGGAATGAGAGTTGCTACCAAAGCAAATGTAAGAACTACCCAAGCCGCTCGAACTTCTTTAGGAAAAGCATTGGAAGTTGCCTTTGCTGGTGGAGCTGTTATGGGACTAGGTGTTGTTGGTCTTGGAGTTTTAGGGTTGAGCGGCCTATTTATGCTTTATCAAAATATGTGGCCTGGCGCTGAGAATTTAAGCATGGTATTGAATGTGCTGTCAGGATTTTCATTAGGAGCATCTTCTATCGCTTTATTTGCCCGTGTTGGTGGTGGTATATATACCAAGGCAGCTGATGTTGGTGCTGACCTAGTAGGAAAGGTTGAAGCTGGTATTCCAGAGGATCACCCTTTGAACCCAGCTACAATTGCAGATAACGTTGGTGACAATGTTGGTGACGTTGCTGGTATGGGTGCCGATTTATTCGAATCATATGTAGGTTCTATCATTGGAACAATGGTCTTAGGAGCTTTTATTTTAACGCCTGAGTTTGATGGTCTTGGTGCAGTTTACTTGCCATTGGTTCTTGCTGCAATAGGAATTATAATGTCAATATTAGGTACATTTTTTGTTCGTGTACGTGATGGTGGAGACCCACAAACGGCATTGAATATTGGCGAGTTTGGATCTGCCGGCCTAATGGTCGTAGCCTCATATTTTATTATTCACGCCTTAATCCCCGAATCTTTAGAGGGCTTACCTTCTGGTGCCATGGGTGTATTTTGGGCCACAATTACTGGTTTAGTAGCAGGACTGTTGGTCGGTAAGGTGACAGAGTATTATACGGCAACAGGAAAAAAACCTGTAATGTCAATTGTAAAACAATCAGAAACAGGCGCGGCAACAAATATTATTGCTGGTTTGGGTGTGGGTATGATGTCTACCATGATACCAATTCTATTAATTGCTACTGCAATTATAGTGTCTCACCATTTTGCAGGTTTATACGGTATTGCAATTGCAGCTGTAGGTATGTTGGCCAATACAGGTATACAATTGGCTATTGATGCTTACGGGCCCATTTGTGATAATGCAGGCGGAATCGCTGAAATGGCAGAATTACCTAAAGAAGTACGTGAACGTACTGATAAGTTAGATGCCGTCGGAAATACAACTGCCGCTGTCGGTAAGGGGTTTGCAATTGCCTCTGCAGCCTTGACTGCACTTGCATTGTTCGCTGCCTTTATGAAAATGGCAAACGTGACTTCTATTGATGTTTCTAAGCCAACTATTATGGCTGGCCTTTTGGTCGGTGGTATGCTTCCATTTGTATTTTCGGCCTTATCAATGAATGCCGTTGGTCGTGCTGCTATGGCGATGATTGAAGAGGTGCGTCGTCAATTTAGAGAAATACCTGAATTAAAAGCTGCCTTGGCTGTCATGAGAAAATATGACTCTGACATGACAAAGGCCAGTGTAGAAGATAGAAAAATATTCGATGAGGCTGATGGTGTTGCCGATTATGGCAAGTGTATCGATATTTCTACAAAAGCATCGATTAAAGAAATGGTATTGCCCGGTTTGTTGGCGATAGTAGTACCTGTTGCCGTTGGGTTTATTGGTGGTGCTGAAATGCTCGGTGGCCTTTTGGCAGGGGTAACTACCTGTGGTGTTTTAATGGCCATATTTCAATCGAATGCTGGTGGTGCCTGGGATAATGCCAAGAAAACTATCGAAGAAGCTGGTGAAAAAGGAACAGAGCTTCATAAGGCTGCTGTAGTTGGTGATACGGTAGGTGATCCATTTAAAGATACTTCAGGACCATCTTTGAATATTCTTTTAAAATTAATGTCAGTTGTGGCCTTGGTAATCGCACCGAGTATCGCTTTGGAAGTTAGTGGAATGGCGAGTGACCAGAATACCAAAGAGATAAAAATCGAAATGAATGTAGAAAGTGCTGATTTGGCCGAGGCAACCATTGCTTATACTGCTGTTCTCAACAAAGAAGAGCTTACTGGCGAAAGAAGCTTTGACGGTACTCAGGTAGAAGTTGAAACTCAGGCAACGAAGTTCGAAAATGCAAGGGTTGATGCTAAAGGGAAAGAAACCGAGATTGTTGTCAAAAAATAGAAAGTAGAAAAAGAAAACTCTTTTTTCTAAAATAGAATCAGGATGTAGTTTGGTATGTGGCCAATACTACATCCTGATTTTTTTTGCGCTAAAGCTGCTGCCTACTGTAACTTAAAAGTAATCGGTATTATAAAGGGAACCTTTACCGCCGTTCCTCTTTGCCTACCAGGTTTCATTTTTGGTAATGTATTAATTATTCTCGCGGCCTCTTGTTCTAAGATTTTGTGAGGCCCTCGCACTTGTACGCGTCCTATACTGCCGTCTTTTTGAATAATGAAGATGCTGTGAACTTTTCCTTCTTGGCCCATCTCTTGTGCCTTTTCAGGGTATCGAAAGTGCTTATTGATGTGTTTTTGCATCATTTTTTGAAAGCAGGCCCTTTTGTCTTTTTTATTTTCACAGCCGGGAAATACGGGAACATCTTCGATTAATATAAATGGTACGGGAACATCTTCTTCAATTTTTGTAACAATGATACTATCGATTGCCATAATTGGTTCATCTTGATTTGGTTCGGTAGATTCGATGACCGTTTCAATGACATCATCAACGTCTTCAATTAGTTCAATGATTTCTGGTATTACCGGTGGTGGTGGCAGGGTTTTGAGTATTAAAATGGGTGATTCCTCTATGAGTTCATCTGTTGCATTCATTGATGTGTCGTAGCTGTGGGTAGTTTCATAGGTCTTCCATTCCAAGACTTATAGGTCAATAGCATAGCAAATGCGAGGCCTGTGAGGAAATAGAGACTTTTGTTTTTGTTCAAATCTTTATTCGGATTCTTTTTTGGTTTCATCTCTTTAAAGTTTTTGTGTCTGCCTGATCATCGGCAAACGGGTTTACACTAATGTGATTCTCACAAGGGGGTCTTAGTCTGCCTTCCCTGAGGTAGATTATTATAGCGTCATAGAAAATAAAGCGGTTATATTGAGCCTGTATTGGTCAAGGCCATTTTTAAGTTCATTTAAATCTACTGCATTAACAATGCCATAAGAATCGCTAATTAGGGAAGGTGGCTTCTGAATGAGTGAGGTGTGCTTTTTGATTAGTCAAATAAATTTGGCAAAACGATAATAAAAAAAATGAGTAGAGAGCGTAAACCAAAAAGCGACTATAATTTTGTCTTAATAAAGAGGATAAGGTCAAATTCTACAATTTTTAAGCACAAATAGTAATACCCTATTCTTTATATTTGAAGTCATGGGGCTATTCGGCAAGAAAGACAAACTACAGATTATTACCTTTCAAACCTATGGTACTGAATCTCATTTGTATCTGCGAGGTCGTGCTTTGGAAGACGAAGAAATTGACCTTTCGGAAAAAGGGTTTTTCCGGCTATTGCGCAATAGCTGGAAAAGATTTGACACTGATGAAATTCGAAACACTCCAATTCGTATACAACTAGCTGATGGTAGGGTAATTAATGAGGTAACAGATAAGGATGGTTATTTTCGGATTGATCGGCCCTTACAAAATTTGGAATGCTCTGTTGCTGATAAAGGGTGGCTAAATTTCGAAATCTCATATGGCGATACTTCGATTAAAAGAGATATGCTACTTCAAGACCGGTTTTTGGGCGAAATGTTGATACCTTCCAAAAACGCCGATTTTGGGGTTATTAGTGATATTGATGACACTATACTACATACCGGGGTGGTGTCTTTGCTGAAGTGGCGCGTTATCTTGAACACGGTTTTCAGAGGAGCAAATATGCGCAGACCCTTAGAAGGTGCCGCCAACTTTTATCATCTTTTACATCGTGGCAAATCTGGTAAAAAGGCAAATCCCATATTTTATGTCAGCCATAGTCCCTGGAATTTATACCGATATTTAGAATTATTCTTGAAAACTAATGGTTTTCCGAAAGGGCCTATCTTACTGCGAAGTATGTCTAGTGTCTTTCATCGGAAAACTAGGCTAGAGAAACCTCAAAAGCAGAAAGAAATTGTAAACATATTTAAAACATATCCTGACTTGTCTTTTATTTTAATTGGTGATGCAGGCGAGTATGATGCTGATATTTTTATAGAAATAGCCAAGGCTCATCCGACACAAATTGCGGCGATTTATTTGCGAACAGTACATCACCAAAAGCGTATGAGAAGGGTTAAAAGCGTATTTGAAAATTATAAGTGTACTCCCATGTTTTTGATAGCCAAAACTGAGGACGCTGTAATTCATGCCAGAAAGCATGGTTTTATTCAGTAGTCAGACGATATTTTTAAAAAAGTCCGTGAATTTCTGCGTCAATTTTATTAATGACAACGCCCAAATCCTCTGGCTTGTCCACAAAATTTAGATGGTCTACATCAATGATCAGAAGATTGCTTTTCTCGTAACCGTGAACCCAAGCCTCATAGCGTTCATTCAATCTACTTAAATAGTCGATTGAGATAGAGTTCTCATATTCTCTACCGCGTTTGTGTATTTGGCCCACCAGATTGGGGATAGAACTTCTAAGATAAATCAGTAGATCTGGCGGTTGTACCAAACTCTCCATCAATTCAAATAGCGTTGAATAATTGGTAAAGTCCCGATTGGTCATTAGGCCCATGGCATGAAGGTTGGGGGCGAAAATATAGGCGTCTTCGTAAATGGTTCGATCTTGTATAATATTCTTTCCACTTTCCTGAATCTTTAATATCTGTCGATATCTGTGGTTTAGAAAATAGATTTGGAGGTTAAAGCTCCACCGTTCCATTTGATTGTAAAAATCATCTAGGTATGGGTTGTCTACAACATCTTCAAAATTGGCTTCCCATTTGTAGTGTTTGGCGAGTAGTTTTGTTAAAGTTGTCTTTCCTGAGCCTATGTTTCCCGCAACTGCAATGTGCATTTTAAATTAATTTATGATTGGTCTTACTGGTATTTCAGTTCGCTATGTCAGTAATAAATCTAATGAAATGCAATATACAAAGTATATCGAGTTGGTGAAAAAATAGTTGTTGAAATACTATATATAATATGGTATTGGCTGAATTTTGTATTGAAAAGTTGGTTGTTATGAATTCAAAACAGGAGCTTGAGTCCATCGTGCGTTTCAGTGGAGTGTTAGGCTCAAACTACTTTCCAATAGGATGTTGCCTCGAAATCTGCTTCAGAAGATTGAAGATATTTCTGTTGAATACTGCTTAGGTCTGTCTTGGTATCGAATCACATTCGCCTGTGGATTAATGGCTTCAGAATTTTTATTTTATGTGCAAATGTGTACTTTTGTTTATCTAAAATAAATGAGGAAGAATTTGACTGATTGCAACCTCAATAAAAATGCTAAAGCAGTTCGTTTCGCCCTAAGATAAGGGATGACGAAATCTCTAGTTTCCTTAGCAATCTTGTTCGAATTGGGCTCATATAAATTAATTTTTAATGTCATATCTATTTACCTCAGAATCTGTTAGTGAAGGTCACCCTGATAAGGTTGCCGATCAAATAAGCGATGCCCTATTAGATCATTTTTTGGCCTTCGATCAAGAAAGTAAGGTAGCCTGCGAAACCTTGGTCACAACGGGGCAAGTGGTATTGGCGGGAGAGGTAAAAAGCCGTATCTATTTAGATGTTCAGAACATTGCTCGAGAAGTGATTAATGCAATTGGTTATACAAAGGGAGAGTATCAGTTTAGTGGAGATTCTTGCGGTGTGATTTCCTTGATTCATGAACAATCACAAGATATTAACCAGGGTGTCGATAGAGGTTCAAAGGCAGAACAGGGTGCTGGGGATCAGGGTATGATGTTTGGATATGCCACCAAGGAAACCGAAAACTATATGCCATTGGCCTTGGATATTTCACATAAAATACTGCAAACCTTGGCTGATTTAAGAAGAGAGGCTCGTCAAATTCCTTATTTAAGGCCTGATGCCAAAGCTCAGGTTACTATAGAATATTCAGATGAAAACGTACCTCAGCGAATTGATACCATTGTAGTTTCGACTCAGCATGATGCGTTTGACCCCGATGATGCCATAATGTTGGCGAAAATAAAGAAAGATATTGTTTCCATATTGATTCCAAGAGTGAAAGAGCAATTGCCTAAAAAAATCCAAGCCCTTTTTGATAATCAGATAAAATACCATATTAATCCGACCGGAAAGTTTGTCATTGGCGGCCCTCATGGCGATACCGGTTTAACGGGCAGAAAGATTATTGTAGATACCTATGGTGGAAAAGGAGCCCATGGTGGCGGTGCATTTAGTGGTAAGGATCCCAGTAAAGTAGATAGGAGTGGAGCGTATGGAGCAAGACATGCTGCCAAAAATTTGGTTGCCGCCGGTGTGGCGAGTGAAATTTTGGTACAAGTGAGTTATGCAATAGGCGTAGCTGAACCTACATCTATCTATGTCGATACCTATGGCAGCTCGAATATTGATTTTACCGATGGGGAAATAGCCTTAAAAGTAGCAGATTTGTTCGATATGCGCCCTTTTGCCATAGAGAAACGTCTAAAATTACGAAATCCGATTTATTTAGAAACAGCCGCTTATGGGCATATGGGGAAGGAGCCCAAAACTATAGTTAAGGTATTTGAAAGCCAATATAATGGTCGCGTTGAAAAAGAGGTAGAGCTTTTTACTTGGGAGAAATTAGATATGGTAGATCAGGTAAAAGCGACATTTAAATTGTAATTATTTTAAAAAAATAGGAGATTTTAAATTTCCGAACCTATATTTGTTACTTCAAAGTTCAAGCACATATTGAAATGTTATCAAGAAAGGCGGAGGGAATAGACCCTTTGAAGCCTTAGCAACCCTTTGTTCCTCCCGATGGTATCGGTGTCAAAGAAGGTGCTACATTCTATCTCGATAGTTTTCGAGACAGATAACGAAAATAAATTACAGTCGTAGTTTTTCGCTTTCTTTTTAACTTTTGATTTTAACCTAGTTGCATCGTCCGCAATCAGGGGTTTGGCTTTTAATTAAATTGATAGCCCCGAGCATAGCCGAAGGGTTTAACCTTAAAAACCTAAAAATCATGAGTGATCCAAAATTTTCGACCAATGCATTACATGCAGGACATGATACTACAGTACATGGTGGTACTAGGGCAGTTCCTATTTATCAAAGTTCGGCCTATGTATTCAATGATTCGGACCATGCGGCAAACCTTTTTTCTTTAGCGGAAACAGGATTCATCTATACCCGATTAAATAACCCTACGAATGATGTGTTGGAACAACGTTTGGCAGCTTTAGAAGGTGGTATTGCCGGGGTTGTAACCGCATCAGGAACAGCAGCCATCTCTACAGCACTTTTGGTTTTGTTGCGTAGTGGTGATCATATTGTAGCATCGAACAGTCTGTATGGCGGCACCTATAACCTATTGGCCAACACCTTGCCTAGGCTAGGGATCACAACTACCTTTGTAGATCCTACGGATCCTGCTGATTTTGGAAAGGCGGTTAAAGAAAATACAAGAGCCATTTTTGTAGAATCGCTTGGCAATCCTAAGCTTGATGTTCTTGACCTTAAGGCCATTGCATCAGAAGCTGAAGCGGCAAAGATACCTTTTATCGTTGATAATACCGTTGCTACGCCAGCTCTTTTGAACCCTATCGAGCATGGGGCAAATATTGTAATACATTCATTGACAAAATATATTAACGGAAACGGAACCTCTTTAGGAGGAGCTATAATTGATGCCGGAACATTTGATTATGGTAACGGAATGTTTCCGGAGTTTACCGAACCATCACCCGGTTATCATGGCTTGGTGTATCATGAAGCATTGGGCCCAGCCGCTTTTATCGCAAAGGTTCGGATTGAAGGCCTGCGAGATTTTGGGGGAGCGGCGAGTCCGTTTAATTCATGGCAGATTATTCAAGGCTTAGAGACTTTAGAAATCCGTATGAAAAAACATAGTGAAAGTGCCCTTGCCCTAGCAGAATGGTTGCAAGCCAGAAATGAAGTGGTATGGGTAAATTACCCCGGCTTGAAAACAAGCGACTATTTTGCCCAAGCAGAAGCTTATCTTCCTAAAGGCCAAAGTGGCCTTGTAACTTTCGGCCTAAAAGGTGGATTTGAATCTGCTAAAAAGATTGCCGATGAGACCAAAATATTCTCATTGTTAGCAAACATAGGAGATACCAAGTCTTTGATAATTCACCCGGCCAGTACTACCCATCAGCAATTAGATGATACGGCCCAAGAAGCTACCGGTGTCACCAAAGATATGATTCGCCTATCGGTTGGCCTAGAAGACATTGAGGATTTAAAAACAGATTTGGAAAACGCTTTTGCAACCATCGATAAATCTGTTTTTGCTTAAAAATAGGGAATCGGAACCCTTAGGTTTAAAATTCTGACGGTTCTAATATAGACATATGTTACAGCACCTACATTTAAAGAAGTACACTACCATTAGCGGTGTATCTCAGGATATTGAACTTTCGTATCGCATTTTTGGTAAGGAACTTCATTCCGCACCCATAGTTTTGGTAAATCATGCCTTGACAGGAAACTCTAATGTTACTGGTGAAGACGGCTGGTGGTCTGCAATTATCGGAGAAGGAAAATGCATAGATACCCTGAGATATACGGTGCTGTCTTTTAATATACCCGGTAATGGGTATGATGGCTTTATTATCGATAATTATAAAGATTTTGTTGCAGGCGATATCGCTCGAATTTTTCTGGTAGGTCTCGAACAATTGAAGGTCGAAAAACTCTTTGCTATTATAGGAGGGTCATTGGGGGGGGGCATTGCTTGGGAGATGGCCGCATTGAACCCGAAAATAACAGAACATCTGATTCCTGTAGCATCTGATTGGAAATCAACTGATTGGCTGATTGCGAATTGTCAAATACAGGAGCAGTTCTTGATTAATTCGAAACAACCAGTACATGATGCCCGTATGCATGCCATGTTATGCTATCGAACACCAGAATCGTTTAAAGAACGTTTTCAGCGCAGTACCAATGATGAACTTCAGATTTTCAATGTAGAGAGTTGGTTGATGCACCATGGTGAGAAATTAAAGAGTCGGTTTCAATTATCGGCCTATAAATTAATGAATCAATTACTCAGAACAATCGATATTACTCGAAATGGAGAGCAGGCATTCATCGATTTACAACAAAGCGATACCAATATTCATATTATAGGAGTAGATTCTGATCTTTTTTTTACGGCTGAGGAAAACAAAGATACCTTTCGACAATTGGCACAGGCGAATAGTAATGTGACTTATGGCGAGGTACAATCCTTGCATGGGCATGATGCCTTTTTGATTGAATTCGAGCAGATACAGAAACTTTTAAATGGCATTTTTAATTCAAATGGGAGGTCTCAACGGCTTAAGGTGCTAAAATTTGGAGGAAAATCTTTAAGCAATGGTAAGGGCTTGGGTAGTGTACTCGAAATTATAAGTGAGAAGGTGGCTAATGGTGAAAATATAGCCGTTGTGCTCTCCGCTCGTGAAAAAGCAACGGATCAGTTAGAAGCCTTACTTGAAAAAGCTGCAAAACAACAAGATTGTTCCAAGGATTTTGAAGCCTTTGAAAAGTATCAAATCCATGCATATAAGAATGTTGATCTTTCTGAAGAGTATGCGAACTTGTTCAAATTACTAGAAGGCGTTTCTTTATTAGGAGATTATAGTGCGAAAATAAAAGATCAAGTTTTGTCCTATGGGGAGCTTATCTCTGCAAAATTGATCACAAAATTGCTGATAGGAAAAGGAATAAAAGCCCAATATATTGATTCGAGGAAACTTATTAAAACAGATAATTCATTTGGTGATGCACAGGTCATGGAAGCCGTTTCTAAAGAAAATGTATTGCGTGAATTCGCTCGATTAGATGCTGATACCGTGCCGATTATAACAGGATTTATAGGTTCTACCCTAGATGATGAAACCACGACACTGGGTAGGAACGGCAGTAATTATTCGGCGGCCTTGATTGCTAATTTCCTAGATGCTGAGGAACTACAAAATTACACCCATGTAGATGGCATATTTACGGCCAACCCTGATTTTGTACCTGATGCTAAGCGAATTTCAGCACTTTCATATGCAGAAGCCAATGAACTGGCTAGTTTTGGAGCGAATATTCTTCATGCCAAAACAATTATTCCGCTTATTGAGAAAAATATTCCCTTACGAATACTCAATACTTTCAACGCTACGAATGAAGGTACCTTGATAAGTGCCAAGACCAGTAAAGAGGGGATCAAATCACTTTCTGTAATTGAAAATGTGTCCTTAATCAATCTAGAAGGTCGCGGACTTTTAGGAAAAGTAGGGGTAGATGCTCGTATTTTCAGAGCGCTTGGTGAGAACAATATTAGTGTGAGCATTATCTCGCAGGGGTCTTCAGAAAGGGGTATTGGTTTGGTTATAAATGCCGAAAAGGCGCAGCGAGCTAAAATTGTTCTGCAAAGAGAATTTGCAAGCGATTTTCAATCCAAGGATATTAATATAATCACGGTGGTGAATGATGTATCAGTCATCTCAATTGTAGGACAAGACCTTAGCTCTTTTCATAAACCGTATAACGCACTGATCAAAAACCAAATTGTTCCCATCTTGTTTAATAACACGGTAACGGGGAAAAATGTTAGTATGGTGGTCAAAAAATCAGACTTGAAGAAAGCGCTGAATGTAATGCACGGTCAGGTTTTTGGGATCAGTAAAAAGATGAATGTGGCCGTTTTTGGACATGGCAATGTCGGAGGAACATTGATTGACCAAATTTTAAAATCGTCAAAGACCATTGAAAAACGAAAAGAAATCGATTTGAATGTGTTTGCCGTGGCAAATTCAAGAAAGGTACTATTGAATGCAAACGGAATTCCAAAAAACTGGAGGACTGCAATAGCCGAAAACGGACAGGCATATGAGGTAGATGACCTATTTGCCTATGCGAAAGAACATCATTTAGAAAATTTGATAGTCGTTGATAATACGGCGAGCGAAGATTTTGTAGCGAACTATTTTAAGTTTGTCGAAAACGGTTTCGATTTGGTCTCGTCGAACAAAATAGCCAATACCTTGAGGTTCGATTACTACCAATTGCTTCGTGAGGAACTTGTGAAGAACCAAAAGCAATACCTGTATGAAACCAATGTTGGAGCAGGCCTCCCTTTAATCGATACTATTAAATTGTTGCATTTGTCAGGAGAGAATATAACCCGTATCAAGGGTGTTTTTTCAGGTTCTTTGAGTTACATTTTTAATACTTTTTCAGAAATTAACGCGCCTTTTTCGGCCATCTTGAAAGATGCTATGAACAAGGGTTTTACTGAACCGGATCCTCGTGAAGATTTATCAGGTAATGATGTTGGGCGTAAACTTTTGATTCTTGCACGGGAACTCGATCTGCAAAATGAATTTTCAGATATTAAAATCCAAAGTCTAATACCTGAAATATTAGAAAAAGGAAAGGTAGCTGACTTTCTTGGCAACCTTGATGTTCTCGACGATAAGTTCAATGAGATCAAAAAAAACCAAAAACCTGGTCATGTTTTGCGCTATGTTGGGGATTTACACGGTAACCTTCAAAAAGACAAAGGCCTTTTAGATGTTAAATTGGTCTCGGTGCCTAAAGAAAGCTCCTTGGGGCAGGTAAAAGGTTCTGATTCGATAATCGAGATTTATACCGAGTCTTATGGAGAACATCCCCTTGTTATACAAGGAGCCGGAGCCGGAGCCGCAGTAACCGCAAGAGGTGTTTTCGGTGATATTTTAAGAATTGCCCAAAAGGGGTGACTTCGGTCGACGAATATTGACGTTGTTGATATTCAGTCATCTAGTTGATTTAAAACATAGGATGAATAAAAAATTTGAAACCAAGGCGATACGAACGCAATTAGAACGTTCACAATTTTTAGAGCATTCAGTACCCCTATATCTGACATCGAGCTTTGTATTCGATGATGCCGAGGATATGCGGGCCTCTTTTGCCGAAGAAAAAGATCGCAATGTATATTCGAGATACTCCAATCCGAATTCGTCTGAATTCATAGCGAAAGTATGCCAGATGGAAGGTGCCGAAGATGGCTTTGCCTTTGCTTCAGGAATGGCAGCAGTGTTTTCTACCTTTGCGGCCTTGCTCAAAAGTGGAGATCATATTCTTTCTGCCCGGAGTATTTTTGGGGCAACACATTCATTGTTCCTTACTATTTTACCGAAATGGAATATTTCACATTCCTATTTCAAGATTGATGCCTTGGACGAGGTAGAGCGATTGATTCAACCTAATACCAAGATTCTCTATGCCGAATCACCAACCAACCCTGGTGTTGATGTTCTTGATTTGGAAGCCTTGGGGCATATTGCTAAGAAGCACAACTTGATCTTGATTATCGACAACTGTTTTGCTTCGCCATATTTGCAGCAACCCATTAAATTCGGAGCCGATTTGGTTATACATTCAGGTACCAAACTGATGGATGGACAGGGTCGAGTACTGGCCGGTATTACCGTCGGCACAAAAGAATTGATAGATAAGATATATAGATTTTCGAGAATAACGGGTCCCTCATTGTCTCCGTTTAATGCCTGGATATTGTCAAAAAGCCTAGAAACACTTGCCGTTCGTGTAGATCGCCATTGTGAGAATGCTATGAAATTGGCCGAATTTTTAGAAAGCCATAAAAAAGTGAACTGGGTCAAATATCCCTTTTTAAAATCACACCCTAAATATGAAATTGCCAAAAAGCAGATGAAAGCGGGTGGCTGTGTCGTGGCTTTTGAGATAAAAGGCGGACTCGAAGCTGGCCAGCAATTTTTCGATTCGATTAAACTATTATCCCTATCCGCTAATCTAGGTGATTCTCGAAGTATTGTCACACACCCTGCATCTACAACACACAGTAAATTATCGGTAGGCGAACGGGCAGAAACCGGAATAACCGATGGTATGGTTCGCGTTTCTGTTGGCCTTGAGCATATTGATGATATTATCAAAGATATTGAGCAGGCTTTGGCTTAGTCTGTTTGTAAAATATAATCTATTCGTTTAATGAGTTTTTTATATTGAAGCTTGTATAAGGCTATGATGATGCCCATTGCAATGCCAGAGAACGAAAACATTGTACCAAAATATTTTCCTAGCATTTCTCCATCAATTGATGTTGCGAATATCAACAGGTATAAACCGCTGATTAAACTAATAAGTTGTAGGGTAACACCAAGTATCAGGTAGTTTTTACGGGTGTTTAGTTTCTTTTTCACCAGTACTAGAAATTCAGTTGAAGGCTTACCATAATCGGGTTCTGAGATAGTTACTTTTACAAATTGAGAGAAGAATACTATCATAAAGCTTCCAATGGTAACTAACGCAACACCTGTAATTTGTCTTGTTTCGAATACCGGACTAGTTTTATAAGCTAAAAGTAAAAATGCTAACATTATAAAGGTAACTATGATATAGGGCCAAATAGCGTATAGCTTCCTGTTTTTTTCTTCACTTTCTAATTGTGAGTATATATTTTGAAGGGTTTTAGTATCTGACTCTTTCACAAGATTGCTTTTGTTCCAAATAGATTCTATACTTTTCATACGTTCTTGATTTTAGCCGATAGTATTTTTTTAATACGGTTTATTTTGACTCCTACATAGTTTGTTGAAATGCCTATGATGTCTGCTATTTCATCATAAGTGAGTTCTTCTAGGTATAGGATAATTACAAGTCGGTCTTTTTCATTGAGTTGTGCAATGTGTTTATACAATTCATCTATTTCTTCTTGATCTATGTTTTGATTTTCATGGTGCAAATGGTTTAATGTATTGATATCTACTAACACCTGTTTTTTGTTTTTGCGTATAAACATTAAACAGCTATTTACGGTGATACGGTAGATCCAGGTGTTCAATGTTGAATCTCCCTTAAATGAGGCATACCCTTTCCAAATTCGTATTAAAACCTCTTGTGTTAAATCATTGGCATCCTCGAGAGTTCTTGTATAACCAAAACATGTTTTGAATATTTTTGGATAGTATTCAGTCAAAATTTTATTCAACTTGTTCGACATATTCTTTTGATGCTTAAATCAATGATTTATTACAATAATGCTTAATTTTTTTTGGTGAATGAGTCTTTTTGCTTTTTTTAGTTTTGTATTCTGTAGTTCTAAATACCCTTCTCCAATTTCTCCTATCTTAGAATCTTAGTCGGGACTTGGGCATATCGAAGATGTTGTCAAAGATATTGAGCGCAGATATCAGGTAAGAAACAAAATCTAAATCTTCATAATGATTATACTTGCTCAACTGTTTATGATTTGTTTAAAGTTTTTGCTGCCTCAAAAATGTTCCTTTTTCGGAACAGATAGGCCTATTTATTTTTTACTAAATAGATATGCTCTAAAAAAATAGCCTAAAGAAACAAACCACAAAGACCATCCTACGTATAGGAACCGTTGAATAAACCCAAAATAATTATTCGTGAGTTCCGGGAATGAAGAGCGCATGGCTAAAGTTATTGTAGGAACGAGTATAAATACAAAACAGATGGCGGATAATATTCTGATACCCACAAATTGCTTTTTTCGCCATAAAACCATTGCTGACAAGGGGCCGATAATGACTAGTATGATGCTATTGGCAATTAAAGCTCTCATACTGTTCAGTTCAGGGGAAAGCGCTAAACCTAGCATAGAGGGAGTGATGAATAACAGGAATAGCACAGGTAGGAAATTGATTTTTAATTCCTTACAACTTTTATATAGTCCCAATACAAAGGGGATGGTAAGTAATACTATTATTAATTGAATAATGGCCATAAACGTGCCAGAGTTGCAATAGAAAGAAGTCAATGAGATAAGATGTTGTTTCATATGATTGTAACCCCCATAAAGAAAACCTGCAATGAGGATGCCCGTCCAGAATACAAATGGAATCACATAGCCTAATGCAAGTAGTTTTTCTGTTTCTAGGCAAGCTTTGGTTCTTAAATGAATACCCACAACAACGAACAGAAAGATGAACAAAATGATTAGGCCAAGTATTTTTCTGTTCATAGATACTGCAAAGGGTTTGTTATGATAAATTCGCAAGACGTGATCTAGAATTCGTTCTTTACTGTAGGCTATTCCATTTGTGCAATAGGCAATAGATAAACTATCCTGAGGATAATAGGTTAAGCTTGACTCGGAAGCAATATAACCACCTGTATGACCAAACCCCATTGTATTATCAAACGGCATTCGGAAGATACCTAGGCCATAACCCTCGCCAGCAGTCATTTCGGCCAGACTTTTTTCTGATATTAGTTTTCCGGTAAAAAGGGCTTCTATAAACTGGGCCATGTCGGAAGGTGTGGAAACAATACCACCAGCTCCGGCTGGAATCAATCCGCTAAACTCTCCCTCGTCAACTTCTGTCCATTTTTTGTCAAATTGGTATGAAAAGCTTTTGTTTTCCACACTATCTAATGCACCAACTCCAAAATACGTATTCTTCAGGCCAATTTTTGAAGAAATGCGATTAGAAAGTGCCACTCCATATGAGGCTTCATCTAAATGTTCAATTATGTACCCTAATAAAAGGTAATTTGAATTACTGTAATCTAACTTTTCATTGGGCCGAAAATCTGGATTGAACCGTGCAATGTTCTTTACTATTATTTCTCGAGAATTCCCTTCAATAGCTGCTGGAGCTTCAGGTTGTTCTTTAGTGAAATCATGGATTCCGCTTCTATGGCTAAGCATATCTTTAATGGTTATGATTCCCGAATTTGGGATTTCTTGAAAGAACCCTTTCAACTTTGTTTCTAATGTAAGTTTTCCTTTTTCAATTAATTGAAGAATCATAGTGGCGGTATAAGTTTTTGTGATAGACCATATTCGATATTTTGTTTCTGTATCGGCTGGTATTTTATCTTCATCTGATACGTATCTATAGCCAATTGCCCGGCTGTATAATATTTTATTGTTTTTTGAAATGGTAATACTCCCCATTGCCTCATTTCTTTCTTCCAGAGAATCGAAAAGTTCATCAAGTTTGTTAGTGTTCAATTCTTGGCTATAGCCTTTTTCAGTGGTACTAGTGATGGCTATGACAATTATAAAAAAGGCAATAGAATTTCTGACCCATTTCTGGATGATTTTGATTTTTTTCATGTTTTTTGACTGTTTGTTAACGAATATTCAGATTTCGCACTAAGGTGTTATAAAGGGCAAATAGCATCTTATTTTTATTCCCACCAGTGGGTTTAACCTGCCTATGCTGGCAGGCTTGCCCCGTTGTTTACTATTTTAGCTTTTCAATTTCATTTTTATACGCTTCTCCAATCGGAATTTCGATAGTGCCTATCCATATGTCCGATTTTTTTATTTTTGAAATATGTTTTTTACCGACAATATATGATCGGTGCACTCTCATGAAATCTAAAGACGGTAATAGCGCTTCGGTTTCCTTCATGGTAAGTCGAGTAACGATGTTCTGTTCTTTCAGCACATACTTTACATAGTTTCCTGTGCCCTCAATGTATAGTATATTGTTGAGTTCTACCTTTACCAGTTCGTATCCGCTTTTAATAAAAATAGCGGAATCAACTACTTGATTGGCTTTGGCCTTCTTTCTCAATTCAAATTGTTCGTTGGCTCTATTGCACGACATGATAAATCTAGAAAGTGAAAAAGGTTTTAGCAAGTAGTCAACCGCATTCAATTCGAAGCTTTGAACTGCATGTTCGCTGTATGCCGTGGTAAAAATGATCATGGGCGGATTTGAAATTGATTTCAAAAAATCTAAGCCCGAAATGTCAGGCATTTTAATGTCGAGAAAAATCAAGTCGATTTCATTTTTTTGCAAAAAGGCCATTGCCTCGAAAGCATTGGTAAAGCATTTGAGTAAGTCGAGAAAAACTATCTTTTCCGAAAAGTTTTTGACTACTTCCAAAGCAATCGGTTCATCGTCAATAGATATGGCTCTAAGCATGGTTTCTCTTTTAGATTTGAATTGACAGTTTTGCATTAAACTCGTTTCCCCATGCGCCAAAAGTTAACTCATGTTTACCTTCGTAAAGTAATTTTAAACGCTCCTGCACATTTTGAAGTCCGATACCCGATTTTTCCTTTTCAGGGTCATTCTCTCGATTTATATGGATGCTATTGCGAACTTCAAAAAGGATACGATTTTCACTGCATTGGAGTTTTATTGTTATCCATGATTTCTTTTGTAGGCTTATACCATGTTTAAAGGCGTTTTCTACAAAAGGAATCAATAGCATGGGGGCAATCTGTTGGTCCGAACATTGCTGGTCAATGTGCTCTTCTATTACAATGCCCGGGGAGGCGCATGTTCGTAACTTTTGAAGGGAAAGATAATTTTTAAGATATTCGATTTCCTTGCCTAATGAAATCTCATCTTGATTGTTTTCATGTAACATGAACCGCATCATATCACCAAGTTTTTGGATTCCTTCAGCCGTACTTTCAGATTTCTCTTTCAAAGCTGTACCATATAGTGTATTCAATGCATTGAACAAAAAATGAGGATTGATCTGTGACTTTAGAAATTGTAAATCGGCCTTTGATTTCTCCAACACTTTCTGAACCCCTCGTAACTGTAATATTTTATCTTTTCGTTGTTCATAGAGTACCCATGTTATTGGGGTAATTATTAAAGATAATAGTAACCATGAATTAAAAAAGTTAGCAGGTTTCAAGCCTATATTTCTAGCAGCAAGAGCCAGTGGTGCCATGGCTATGATCGTTGATAGTAAAATACCTCCGATTACTTTAAAACTAATGAAAGAGCTTGCTCCTTTGGATGGGAAAAGCCAATACGTATTTATCATGTACAAAATAAATACCGAAAGTATCATAACTAAATACACTGCAACATTCTGAATAACCCCAAAAATGGATGTAAAAAAGACTATTAGGATGAATGCGAACAAGAATGTCATTGCTTGGTTACTTACTAAAATAATGTAAGGTTTTCTTGCCCCCACTCGGCTAAGGGTGTAAATAAAGATTTCACGACATCCAAAATAAATTAGGTAGATGACATACAAGAAAAACATACTTATATCTCTCATATCAAAGCTCGTAAAAAGTAAATGCCTGGCTATGAGCTTTTCGTTTGATATGGCCATCAAGCGCAATACACCGTCTGCTACACTTCTGGGGCTGGCATAATATATGGTTACCTTACCGACGATGATGAGTAGTACGCCGATTAGGATTAATAATGCAAATATGACAAGAGCTTTTGATCGTTTAGAACCTTTTGATGAAGTCGAGTATATGCTTGAAACTAAAGGTGTAATTTTCCAATATATAATTAAATAGCAGAGAAAAGGAAATAGCACTTGGGTTAATTGTGGCAATAAGATGTTCAGATAGTAATTGAAGCTATTACCATAAGATTCAAATGGAGTGGCATAAATTAATTGTACGTCGGTAGTGCTAAGTTTAAAAGATTGTATCAAGTAGAGCAATACCCCGAATAGCGTTATAAGAGTTGCCAATACAATTTCATGTTCCCTTATTCGTAACTTCATTTTAAATAATTTTATACAAGTTTATGGCTTACTGTAAAGCAATTCTTTGAATTGTGATGAAACTACTAGAAAATGTGACTAAATCGTAAGATTCATAGTTTGAATTTTTAATGTCTCATAAAACAACTGTTTTAAAGGATGTTTTTTTAAAATAAAAATTCCTTATCAGAAGGCCTTTTTCTAAGGGCTTTCCTATTAACACACTTTTTATGAGACAATCAAGTAAGGGTTCGGTCTGATGCCCTTTCCCAATTTTCCCTATCTTAGCAAGATGCTTTCTAAAAAGACAAAATACGGCTTAAAAGCACTGACTTATTTGGCTTCTCAAAAAGACAGGAAGCCGGTGCAGATTGCTGAAATTGCAAAAAAAGAGAACATTTCACAAAAATTCCTAGAAACCATTCTATTGACCCTTCGTAAAACAGGTTTTTTGGGTTCCAAAAAGGGCAAAGGCGGCGGATACTATCTGATAAAAGACCCTTCGGAAGTATTGATGACTGATGTAATGCGGGTTTTAGAAGGCCCCATTGCTATGGTACCCTGTGTAAGTCTTAATTTTTATGAAAAATGTGAGGATTGCCCCGATGAAAAAGCCTGTGCGGTGAATAAATTGATGCTACAGGTCAGAGATAGTACCTTGTCGGTCTACAGAAACAATACTCTGGCCGATATATTGGTGTGACAAGAACTAATGGGTGCGAATCGTGTCGGAAGTAAATTACTGAGCATAGTCGAATTAAGGCGAAAATGAGTGTGTATCTACCACGTTTCATTGCTATTAATTTTAGACGTTCAAAATCAAAACTCACTTCAGTTTGCTAATATCTTTTTTTAAAAAATGCTCATTATGAGCTTTCATATTCTCAATATCACTTTCTTTTTGTTATAAAATCATCAATAAGGCGCAAAAAAACAGTTAATCTACTAAAACTATAGGGTAAAAGTAATATGTAGTAGGTTTTAGCGTCTTAGTAGAGATAATAACGTTATTTTTGCTTAGTCTATTAAATCTATAGAGTACTAGAAATATTTTGAAACTATGATAGCGGATCAGATTATTTTAAATAAAAAGGGAATAAAGAGCGATTACGTTTCCGACAAAAAATCAGAAAGACCCATACGAAGTATTGCCAAGGCAGTTAGTTGGAGGGTCATAGGTACGCTTGATACCCTTTTAATTTCTTATCTGTTAACAGCTGAAGTGGCCTTAGCCGCTTCTATTGCCTCTATAGATTTTGTCACAAAGATGTTCTTGTACTTTTTTCACGAACGTATATGGAATAAAATTGGTTGGGGAAAATAAAGAAAGGACTATGGTATTCACTAAAAAACAAATCGAAAAACTTAATGTCCAGTTCAAGGGCATTCCCCCAGGAGAAATAATTTCTTGGGCGATCAAGAGTGCTGAAAAAGCGATTGTCACCACAAATTTCAGACCCTATGAGGCGGCTATATTGCATGCTGTGGCCGATGTTAAAAATGATATCCCCGTTGTCTGGTGCGATACGGGCTATAATACGCCCAATACTTACAGGCATGCTGAAGAATTAATCGAAAAACTAGGGTTGAACATTGACCTTTATGTTCCCAAACAAACGGCTTCGCACCGTGATAGCGTTATGGGAATACCTCAAATAGACGATCCACGACATGCCGAATTTACAAGGCAGGTGAAATTAGAGCCTTTCGGAAGGGCAATGACAGCACATCGACCTGATGTTTGGTTCACTAATTTAAGAAAAGGACAAACGGCTCTTCGCAACTCTTTAGATATTCTAAGCTTGGGTAAGGACGGCGTTCTAAAAGTGAGCCCTTTTTACCATTGGAGCGATACTCAGTTAGATGACTATTTAACAGAAAATAATTTACCAAACGAGCATAAGTACTTTGACCCCACCAAGGTTTTAGAGGGCCGAGAATGTGGCTTGCATACTTGAGCAATTATAATGGGCGATATATTTAGAACTTGAATTTGACTTTTGAACATAGATTTTATGAAAAACACATCACATATAAACGCACTTGAAAATGAGGCCATCTATATATTTAGAGAAGTGGCGGCTCAATTTGAACGTCCCGTTCTTTTGTTTTCTGGCGGAAAAGATTCGATAACCCTGGTGCGATTGGCTCAAAAAGCTTTTTGGCCCGCAAAAATACCTTTTCCGTTGATGCATATCGATACAGGACACAATTTTCCTGAAACCATTGAGTTTCGTGACAGCCTGGTCAAAGAGTTGGGGCTTGAACTGATTATCAGAAACGTTCAGGATTCTATCGATCAGGGAAAGGTGAAAGAAGAAACGGGAAGATATTCAAGTAGAAACTCCCTGCAGACAACCACGCTGTTAGATGCCATCGAAGAATTCAAGTTCGATGCCTGTATCGGAGGGGCACGAAGAGATGAAGAAAAGGCACGGGCCAAAGAACGTATTTTTTCTGTGCGTGACGATTTTGGGCAATGGGACGAGAAAAATCAACGCCCTGAATTGTTCGATATGCTGAACGGGCAAATTGAATTGGGGCAAAATGTACGGGTTTTTCCGATTTCAAACTGGACAGAACTCGATGTGTGGTCCTATATAGAAAAAGAAAAAATGGAAATTCCATCTATCTATTTTGCGCATAAACGAAAGATATTTATGAGAGACGGACTCATTTGGTCACATTCAGAATTTGTATACCAAGAAGATGATGAAGAAATATTGGAACGTATGGTGCGCTTTAGAACCGTAGGCGATATGAGCTGTACGGCGGCTGTATTTTCAGAAGCCTCCGATATAGAATCGGTGGTACAAGAAATCAGAGATTCTACTATCTCTGAAAGAGGTGCGCGGATTGATGATAAACGCTCCGAAGCGGCGATGGAGAAAAGAAAACAACAAGGATATTTTTAAGCTCATATCCCGATCCCGTAGTGGGAATATGAAGGTTCAAAAACATTGAAATAGTAAATCAATTTTGAATAGTAATAATAAAGGCTCTTATTCGCCCGAGTAAGAGTTCCCCCTTTGGGGGTTAGGAGGCAGAATTTATGAAAGTACTAAAAATAGCAACAGCAGGAAGTGTAGATGACGGAAAAAGCACCTTGATAGGGCGACTTTTGTATGACACAAAATCATTGACAAGCGATAAGCTCGAGGCCATAGAGAAAACGAGCAAAAAGAACGGATATGACTATTTAGATTTCTCCTTGGCAACCGACGGCCTGGTAGCCGAACGCGAGCAAGGAATAACTATAGATGTTGCACATATTTATTTTTCGACCGCGACCAAAAGTTATATCATAGCCGATACTCCGGGCCATATAGAGTATACAAGAAATATGGTTACTGGTGCTTCGACTTCACAGGCCGCCATTATCTTAATCGATGCGCGAAAAGGAGTTATTGAACAGACCAATCGACATTTCTTTATTAATAATTTATTGCGTATAAAAGATGTAATTGTGGCAATAAACAAAATGGATCTGGTCGATTTTTCAGAAGAAAAGTACAACGCCATCAAAGCCGATTTTGAGGAGTTGATGAGTAAACGTGATTATAAAGACCAAAATATAACCTTTATTCCAGTAAGTGCGTTGAAGGGTGATAATGTGGTCAATAAATCATCAAGTATGCCATGGTACGAAGGCGAAACATTGCTAGAACACCTAGAGGATTTAGATCTGGCTGCGGTATCTAATATAGGTACACCAAGATTTCCTATACAATATGTTATACGGCCAAGAACAGACGAGCATCACGATTTTAGGGGTTTTGCAGGAAAGGTTTATGGCGGAGAACTGAGCGTTGGCGATGAGGTAATGGCCCTTCCGTCACAGACACGGTCGAAAATCAAAGAAATTTATTTCTATGATAAAAAATACCAGACAGCGGCAAGACGGTCGTCGGTTACGATTACCCTAGAAGACGAAATAAATTTGAGCAGGGGAGATATGTTGGTAAAAGTAGGTGATTTGCCGAGCATAGGTAAGCAGTTGACAGCGACCATATCGTGGATGGATTCTAAAAAATTGACGACAGGCGGCAAGTATATTGTACAACATGGGGTAAACAAAGTATTGGCAAAAGTAGATGTCATACACCATAAAATACGTCCAGACTATTCGGGTGTTGATGAAGATGTAGATGGTCTCGACATGAATGATATTGCCAAGGTGACCTTTAAATTGAACAAGCCTATTTTCTATGATCAGTTTAAAAACCATCGCACTAATGGCTCATTTATTTTGATTGATACACAGTCGAACAGTACTGTTGGCGCCGGTTTTATTAATTAAAACATAGAAGTAAAAACTCCCAGTTGCTTTATTAAAGTAATAAGGGTTTTAAGGGACATAATGTTTTATCCTATATGTCACATAGGTATTATAAAATAAGTAATAACCCTAAACGGTCCGAGTAGGGTTCCTCTCTTTAGAGGGCTAGGAAGGGCGATAGAATAGTTTAATAAAATACCGTAAAGAGCTCCTTCCCTTTGGGGAGGTCG
This sequence comes from Flavobacteriaceae bacterium, assembly GCA_045046905.1. GTDB lineage: Bacteria > Bacteroidota > Bacteroidia > Flavobacteriales > Flavobacteriaceae > JASFYU01. Next base: position 25,400 of record JASFYU010000080.1, read on the forward strand.
GGTAGAGATTATGCAAAGTTTTAGAACAGAAATAGAGAATCCTGTAGTTCAAAAGGATGTCTTGGAGTTGGAGAAGAAAATACGTCAGTTCAAAGAAGGAAAGCTCGATGAGGAGAAATTTCGTAGCCTTCGTTTAGCACGTGGCGTCTATGGTCAAAGGCAAGAGGGCGTACAAATGATACGTATCAAATTACCCTATGGTAAGGTGACTTCCAAACAATTGAAGCGTATTTGCGAGGTGTCTGATGAATATTCTACTGGCCGTTTGCACATTACCACGCGACAAGATATTCAGATTCATTATGTGGATTTGGACCGAACACCCGAGCTTTGGGCCGAATTGGAAAAAGATGATGTTACCTTACGTGAAGCCTGTGGTAATACAGTTAGGAATGTAACTGCCAGTGAAACTGCGGGTATCGATGCAGACGAACCCTTCGATATTTCGCCCTATGCACAGGCGCTCTTTGAATACTTTCTTCGGAATCCGATCAGTCAAGAAATGGGCCGTAAGTTCAAAGTGTCTTTTTCTTCCAGTGATGCCGATACAGGACTTTCCTATATGCACGATCTAGGCTTTATCGCCAAAATCGAAAATGGGGCACGAGGGTTTAAAGTAATGTTAGGTGGTGGTTTAGGTTCACAGCCCCGACATGCCGATGAGCTGTATGAATTTCTGCCTTCGGATAAAATTATTCCTTTGATGGACGGTGTTGTGCGGGTTTTTGATCGCTATGGCGAACGAAAAAGTAGGGCCAAGGCCAGATTGAAATTTTTGTTGAAAGAAGTAGGCCTCGATGGTTTCAAACAATTACTGGAAGAGGAACAAAAGGCGGTGCCCATTAAAACATTTGAGATTGATGCGGATGCCTATCCGAAAATAGAAGTTGCCGAAACAAGCATACCTAATATAGAAATCAAGGACAAGGTGGCTTTTGAGCAATGGAAATCGACCAATTTAGTGCCCCAAAAACAAGAAGGTTATGTCGCTATCGGCATTAAAGTTCTATTGGGTGATTTCTATACCGATAAGGCTAGGAAATTGGCCGATTTGGTTGCCAAGTATGCCGCAGGAGAAATTCGTTTGTCATTGCGTCAGAACATATTGATACCATATGTAAAAGAAGAATTGATTCCATTTTTTTATACAGAACTCGAAAAACTAGGCTTTGTTGAAGCCGGTTATAATACTGCATTGGATATTACGGCCTGCCCGGGTACCGATACCTGTAACTTGGGGATTGCAAGTAGTACCGGTATTGCCGAAGAATTGGAACGGATTATAAAAGAAGAATATCCACAGTATATCAGCAATTCTGATGTAGTCATAAAAATTAGCGGCTGTATGAATGCCTGTGGACAGCATAATATGGCCAATATCGGTTTTCAGGGTATGAGCATACGAACCAAGGATAAATTGGTGGCCCCGGCACTTCAGGTGTTACTCGGTGGAGGTAATGATGGAAACGGTAGAGGTCGCTTTGCTGATAAAGTGGTTAAAATGCCCAGCAAAAGAGGTCCTGAAGCACTTCGGTTGATTCTAAATGATTTTGATGCCCATGGTAATGGCGCTTCATTTGCCGATTATTATCAAGCAAAGGGCGAAAAGTACTTTTATGATTTCTTAAAACCTTTGACCAATATTGAAAACCTGACCCAAGAAGATTTTATTGACTGGGGTACTACAGAACGGTATAAAAAAGCGATTGGAATAGGTGAATGTGCCGGAGTGGTAATTGATTTGATAGCGACGTTATTGTTCGAGAGCGAGGAGAAAATTCAAATTGCAGAGGAAATTTTGGAAAAAGGAAAATGGGCGGCGAGTATTTACCATTCATATGCTTCAATGGTCAATTCTGCCAAGGCCTTGCTTATCGCTGAAAAAGCAAAAACCAATACCCATGTCGGGATCATAAAGGATTTTGATGAAAGGTTCATAGCCTCCGGAAAAATAGCCTTAAAGACCAAATTTGAGGTTTTGGTATTACAGCTTAATAAGAATGAGCCGACAGAGGCCTTTGCAAAAAGTTATTTAGAGGATGCAAAGGAATTTTTAAGTTCGGTTGAGCGGTTCAGAAAGAAAGAATTAGTATAGCCATGCGATTTCAAAAGGAATATCATACTATATCGGCCCGAGTAAAAATGCCCCCTTTAGAGGCTAGAGGGCTTTTAACAGTTGTGGGTGCTGGCCCTGGCGATGTTGAACTCATAACAGTGAAGGCTATCAAAGCCTTGCAAAATGCCAATGTAGTTTTATACGATGCTTTGGTAGATCCTGAGCTTCTGAAATATGCTTCAAATGCCGAACATATTTTTGTAGGCAAACGAAAAGGGTGTTATTCATATCAGCAAGAACAGATCAATGAACTTATTGTGGCCAAGGCAAAAGCCCATGGTCATGTAGTTCGGTTAAAAGGCGGTGACCCCTTTGTTTTTGGCCGTGGAGCCGAAGAAATGGAATATGCCGCGCAACACGGGCTCAAAGTAGCAGTGGTTCCCGGTATTTCTTCTTGCCTTTCAGTACCAGCTTTTCAGAATATACCCGTGACCAAAAGAGGCGCAACAGAAAGTTTTTGGGTGATTACAGGAACAACAAAAGAGCATAAACTCTCTGATGATATGCGCTTGGCTGCAAAAAGTAATGCTACCGTAGTTGTTTTAATGGGGATGTCAAAACTAGCACAAATAGTAGAACTGTTTGAAAAAGAAGGAAAATCTAAGACACCCATAGCCATTATCCAAAACGGGACTCGAAAAGATGAGAAGATTGGCGTAGCTACAATAACATCTATTGAAAAGGAAGTAGAACGCCAAGAATTAACAAATCCTGCAATTATTATCATAGGAGAAGTAGTTCGGCATAGAAGCCAAATGATGCAGATTCAAAATGCCATGTCAGAAACTGAAATAGCAGTGAAACAATAGCTAAAAACCAGAGGCATTAAAAATAAATAAAAAGCCAATTTCGGAGAAAAAAGGCGAAAAATCATAAAAAAGACGAGTACAACCAAAAAACCGCAAATCGAAAAATTGTAAACCGAATAAGGTTGGCAAGATTTCTAAAATTCGCGAATTAATAACAACTAGGTACTAACTACTTAGTGCTAATTACGATTATAATGATTAAAACAGATATATTGATAATTGGTGCAGGCCCAACCGGATTGTTCACGGTTTTTGAAGCGGGGCTGCTAAAATTAAAATGCCATTTAATAGATGCATTACCACAACCAGGCGGGCAATGTTCGGAGATTTACCCTAAAAAACCCATTTATGATATTCCTGCCTTTGCAGAAATTTTGGCTGGTGATTTAGTCGATAACTTAATGGAGCAGATAAACCCTTTTGAACCTGGCTTCACCTTGGGCGAACGTGCCGAGACATTAGATACATTAGAAGACGGCTCATTTGTGGTTACAACCAATAAAGGCACAAAACATCAGGCACCCGTAGTGGTTATTGCTGGCGGATTGGGTTCTTTTGAACCTCGAAAACCACCCATTGAAAATATTCTCGATTTTGAGGATAAAGGGGTCGCTTATATCGTAAAAGATCCAGAAGTTTATCGGAATAAAAAGGTGGTTATCGCCGGTGGAGGTGATTCAGCCCTTGATTGGGCTATTTTTCTTACGGATATTGCTTCCGAAGTTTCTTTGGTGCATCGTAGAAATGAGTTTCGTGGCGCCCTAGATTCTGTAGAAAAGGCAGCTGCATTGGCAAAAACGGGTAGAATCAAACTTTTTACCGAGGCCGAAGTAAAAAAACTCTATGGTGACGACCATTTAGAGGCCGTGGTCATAAAACATAATGATGCCTCCAAAGGGGAAACCTATCTCGAAGTAGATAATTTTATTCCATTGTTCGGTCTTTCTCCAAAATTAGGGCCCATTGGTGATTGGGGATTTGAAATCGAAAAAAATGCCATCAAAGTCAACAATGCCAAAGATTATCAGACCAATATTCCAGGAGTTTTTGCCATAGGTGACGTGAATACCTATGAAGGTAAATTAAAACTAATACTATCGGGTTTTCATGAGGCGGCCATCATGTGCCAGTTCGCCTATAAGCTAGTCAATCCTGGAAAACGTTATGTTTTGAAATATACAACGGTCGGTGGGGTAGAAGGTTTCGATGGTAGTAAGAAAGAAGCTAAAAAAGAGGTGGTACAGAGTATTGCCTAAACAATGTCTAGGTGTTTTTCTCTTTGCAAGGTCTGTTTTCGTCAGTGTATTAGGTAATACAAAGGCTTGGGTTATAATTTTATTGGTTTATCAGCGTTAAAACTGAAACACTAAAATTTAGTTATGAATTGGTACATTAAAGTTATAAAACAGTATGCCGACTTTAAGGGTAGGGCAAGACGCAGGGAGTATTGGATGTTTGCTTTGTTTAATATTATTGTGATTATGGCCCTTCTTTTAGTAGCAGGAATGATTGGTTCTGCAACAGATTCTGTTGAGTTAGTATCAATTCCTATTATGATATACTACGTGGCTATTATTTTACCGTCGATAGCTGTCGCAGTAAGAAGGTTGCATGATATTAATAAAAGTGGCTGGTATTATCTGGTATCTCTTATACCTTTAATTGGTGGTATTTGGTTATTGGTGCTGCTGTGTACAGAAGGCGAAAGAGGAGACAATCAATATGGTTCAAATCCGAAAGACCCTTCAAATGAATTGAATGAAATCGGAGTTTCAGGATCATAGATTTTTTTAAAATATACTAAAAAGGCGAAGCATTGGTTTCGTCTTTTTTTTTGAAATTTTTTGGATCTACTACGAATATTGTGAGGTAATAATGTTTTTTTAATCGAAAAGAATTCCCCTAGGCTATGCCTCGGGGTTTCCGATTTACCTCTCCTTGGTAGAGCTTGACTACCGCAGGCAGGCCTGCCTGACGGCAAAGGTAGGGTCGGAACTTCCTTTTTGCAGTTTCAGGTGAGGTAAAATACCAAATTTCGATTTTTGACCCTAAGGCCAAAATGAAACTGGTGAAATACCCCTATGGCTCTGCCTCGAGGGTAGTCGGTTTCAAATTTTTTTTATTTTTCAGTGACTGTCTGTACATAAAAAATATTATTTCGAAAATATACTTCATACCTTTGGGTTGAGGCTGTTCATTTAGCCTAAAAACCTTGACAATTGTCAGGAATGAAGGGCTTATTTTTATAGGAATAAAGCGCTTGAATACCAATGGCGCACTATAAAATAATCTTAATAGATAATTTATTTTTTTTCTTAAAAAACATTAATTATAGATATATATAGTATGGAATGGTTTGTAATGGTAATAAAGAAGTATGCTGAATTTAATGGCAGATCCAGAAGAAAAGAATATTGGATGTTTTATTTGTTCAGTATAATAATTAGTGGAGTTTTAAGTGTCGTGGACACATCTATTCTTGGCTTGGAAGGTTATGGGATTAACACGATTTATAGTTTAGGAGTGTTAATACCTACAATAGCAGTGGGCGTGCGAAGAATGCACGATGTTGGTAAAAGTGGATGGTTTTTGTTAATTCCATTTTACAATTTGTACTTGTTGTGTATCGACGGAGTTGAGGAAACTAATGAATATGGCCCAAATCCAAAAAACCCTTCAAATGAATTGGATGAAATTGGGGTAACTGAGGCCTAGTGCTTTTGAAAGTTAAGAAATGGCTGTCTAAAAGTATCTTTTAGTCGTCTTTGCGAGGTACGAAGCAATCTGTCACTTGTCGGTTAACGGCAAACAAATTACTTCGCTTTGTTCGTAATGATGTTTAGTGCATACTTTTTAGACAGCCTATTTTTTCGAAATTTCTCATAAGCTGAGTTCGGCCTAATATTCATTTACAGAATGCAAAGGCGTATAAGCTAAATGCGAAACAGCCCGTAGATTTTGAGTTAAATAAGATTGGGCATCCTCAGTATCACGA
>JASFYU010000081.1:0-38953 GCA_045046905.1 Flavobacteriaceae bacterium
TTTGGGTGGTTTTATAGAAGTTACCGTACTAAAGAACATGGCGGTGTCTTGTATTTTTCTGAATGGCTCTAGATATTTAGTTTGGTCGAGTTTAAAAGAATCAAAGAAAGTAGACGCCTCTTTGTCCGAAGTCGTCAAAGCACCCATCAAATAATAATCGCCTCGTCTAAATGTGGTTTTTAAATGCAATTGCCTTTGTGCTGCTGAATCTACCATTGCCTTGGAAGTCAGTGAATTGTATTCTGGTTCGTCGAAGACGGGTAACAGTTTTAGGTCTTGATAGAATCGTTTTTGTATTTGTTTGAGTTCAAAGCTGTCTTCTTCGATAAAATTAATATCGTGCAGGGTCGCTTTTCGTAAGAAATAGTAAGAACCACTAAGTGAATCATAGCCCTGTACCAAACGCTCTCCATTTCTGAACCTGTTGGAGAAGGTATAGAATGAAGGCATTTGTATCTCAAAATCAGCATATCCTGAGGATACCCTTGATTTTTTTTTGTGTAACCTCCTAAACCGTATGCTATTGAAAATAGTGTCTGAATAGTGAACTACATAGTCACCTTCACCACCCATTTTAAAAATCAATATTTCTAAAGGCGTAATGTAAATATGATAGCGTTGATGATCCCCATTTTTTAAGCGGTTTTTGATGTCTAAACCTGCAAAGCCGTTTCTGGTAATGCGCTCTTTTTCTAAAATTTCGCCAGGAATGTTCTCAAAAAGCAACTTGTCAAGAGCATCTAAGCTATAGACATCATCCTTTTTTAAATAGGAAAATGTTGGGATACGATTTACCATAACATAGCTTCCGTTCGCCAGGTTAGGTGAGATATAAGTGGTGTTGATATGTTCTGTCACAGGATACAACTTTGTGGGCAGATCGATACTAAATATGGCATCATCGGGGGTAACTGTGGTATAGGTGTTCTCGCGTATCGATTTTTCAAACTTCGCCTTGAGCTGTCGTCCCTTGGCCGTAGCTCTTGAAACCAAAGGTTTTACGGTATAGCCCATGGCCCTCAATAGGGCAATGACCCCTTTTTTTCCGGGAAGATGGGCGGCCCCTATACCGGTAAATATTTTTCCGGTGTGCATGATCGAATCTAAGCGATCGGCCATATTGTGATTGCGTATAAAAAGCATATTCTTTAGGTAATGCTGTGTATACATGGCCTTGTCTATAGAATCTAATAAACTTATGTTGCGGTTTCTATAAGCATCTTGTAAGATGCTCATGGGATTCTGCAGTAGCATTTTCTTTTGTAGCCATTCGTCAGGTTTTTGCTTCAGGGCATTTAAATTGGCCCTGCCTACCAATGCCGATGATTCTTCCAAATCTTCTAAGGCAACTATTTTTTTTCCGAATTTTTTTCCAGCTTGGTAAATGAACATATCGAGATAGGTTTCTTCCTCAAAGTTTTGTGAGTATTCGTCAGTGCGGTACAAGATATTGTTCACGCGCTTATCTTCGAAAGCCAAATAGGCGGCAATTTCTTCTTTTCTCGGGTTTTTAATTCTGAAGGGGTAGGTGTAGAATCCTTTTGAAACAAAACCATTGCCCTGTCCGTATCCCATAAAACCTAAATTGTCGACATTTTCAAGCCAGGTGTCAGGGTCTGATTCTAGGGCTATGACCTCACTTTGCTCTAAGGCCTCATAGAAAACATCGTCAAGTCGAAAGGCGATGCGTTTGCTTACATGCATGGTGCCGTAGAGGTAAGAACTCTGCTGCAATCCGTTTCCTGATATTTTCCAAAGTAGGCTGTTCTCATACTGTGCAGAAAGTCCGACAGAAATGAAAAGTAAGGTCAAGGTGGTAATAATCCGCATGCTTATTTTTTTAGTGAACCATCTCCGAGCAAGTTGCTTACGATGGCAGAATTCACGAGGTAATAAAAGAACTGATCTCTACCATTTCGATGTCAGCCAGCCTATGTTCGCTTGTTCGGTCGGTGGGTCAATCCTGCTTAGGAGAATAAAATTGGCATAAAATAAAGGACATAAAAAAAATTCTGAGCTAATTAACATTTATTTGACTATGATGAACATAGTCTATTCATAAAGGCACTCTCCCATGGTTTCGTTGATAGTATATTGAATTATGTTAACGTAATTTGACTACAAGTAGTATTTTTACACTTGAAAATCGAAGTAAATGAAAGGAGTTTTATTAGTAAATCTTGGGTCTCCGCAAAGCCCTACGGCAAAAGATGTCAGGCCTTATCTTGATGAATTCTTGATGGATGAACGGGTTATCGATGTGCCTTTTTGGTTGCGGAAGATATTGGTCAGAAAACTAATACTCAGAAAAAGACCTGAAAAATCGGCCGAAGCTTATAAAAAAATTTGGTGGAAAGAAGGTTCTCCTTTAGTTGTGATTTCAGAACGATTTACCGAAAAAGTGCGTAAAAATACAGAAATGCCCGTTGCTTTAGGTATGCGATATGGTACTATGACCATAAAAAATGCCTTGCAAGAGTTGGTAGATCAAGGCGTAGACGATGTGTTAATGGTGCCTTTATATCCGCATTTCGCCATGTCTTCTACAGAGACGGTCGAGGTGAAGGCCGAAGAAGAACGTCAAAAGCATTTTCCGAAAATCAAGCTGACGACCTTGCCGGCATTCTACAAAAACAAAGACTATATAAGGGTGCTTACCGAATCAATAAAAAAGGGCTTAAAAGGTTTTGAATATGACCATATTTTGTTTTCGTACCACGGCTTGCCAGAGCGGCATATTCGAAAGGCCGACCCAACAGGATCACATGGCAAATTTGAGGAAGGTGTTCTTTGTTGTACTTCGGATTCTATTGCCCATAAGACCTGTTATCGGCATCAGGCGTATGCCACTACAGATCTGGTACAGGCTCAGTTGGGTATAGGGGCAGATAAAATGAGTTCCTCATTCCAGTCTCGTTTGGCTTTCGACCCTTGGTTAAAGCCATATACTGATTATGAGTTCGAACGTTTGGCAAAAGGAGGAAAAAAACGTTTGGCCGTGATTACTCCGGCCTTTGTATCCGATTGCTTAGAAACCTTGGAAGAAATCGCCATGGAAGGAAAACGCCAGTTTCAGGAGGCTGGGGGAGAAAAGTATAAACACATTCCCTGTTTAAATGATGACGATGCCTGGGTATTGGTGATGGCAAAATGGGTGAACCAATGGCAGGAGACCGGAGAACTGCCACTATAATTCCTTAGGGTCCCTGATAGTGCCTGAGGAAGGCGATTTATGGTCTTTAAATTCGTAGGCCAACAGACGCCCCATTTTATCGGGGGCTATTGAGAGCAGAATGTACAATGACAAAGAATAAATTACCTCGGGCTAAGCCTGCTTGACAGCGAGGAAAGCCCACGAGGTATTAATATTAAACCCACTGGTAGATATAAATGGCAAAAGTATCGGCAGAACAATTAGGGTCAGAACCCATAGGTAAATTATTGGTCAAACAAGCGGTTCCGGCCTCAATTGGCATTCTTGTGATGTCTCTTAATGTTTTGGTTGATTCTATTTTTGTAGGAAACTGGATCGGATCCATTGCCATTGCCGCAATCAACGTAGTGCTTCCTGTATCCTTTTTTATTGCCGCCTTGGGAATGGCCATAGGTGTTGGCGGCTCTAGTATTATCTCACGGGCTCTCGGAGCCGATACCAAAGAAAAAGCCCTTAAAACCTTCGGTAACCAAACTACTCTTACCCTTCTGGTAACGGTAACTATGATGGTGATGGGTCTGTATTTTGTAGACGACCTTATTCCTGCCTTTGGAGGTAAGGGCGCCATCTTTGAACCTGCCAAGATATATTATAGTATTGTGCTCTATGGCGTGCCTTTTTTGGCGCTTTGTATGATGGGCAATACGGTGATCCGAGCAGAGGGAAAACCTAAATTCGCCATGATTGCCATGATTATTCCCTCGGTGGGCAACCTCGTGATGGACTATCTCTTTATCTATGTCTTCGATTGGGGTATGGCAGGTGCCGCATGGGCTACAACCATTGGCTACTTTTTATGCTTTAGTTATATCCTTTATTATTTTCTCTCTAAAAATTCTGAACTCAAGATACGATGGCCTCACTTTAGCTTGGATAGATCCATTTTAAAAGAAATAGGATCCTTGGGTTTTGTGACACTTTCACGGCAGGCAGTAGTGAGTGTCATCTATTTATTGTTGAACAATATCTTATTTGGCCTAGGCGGTGAAGCAATGGTGGCAGTATATGCTATCATCGGCCGTATGCTCATGTTTGCGCTTTTCCCTGTTTTTGGGGTGACCCAAGGGTTTTTGCCCATTGCGGGCTATAATTATGGGGCGCAAAAATACGCTAGGGTACGCGAAAGTATAAATACGGCCATAAAATATGCCGCCTTTATGGCGACTGTGGTTTTTGTAGGCTTGATGATATTTCCTATGGAAATTACCGCTCTTTTTTTGAGTGACAAACCTGATATGTCTTCAATCGAACTCGCCACCAAAGCCTTTGTGTTAGAACATACACCTTCGGCTATGCGTTGGGTTTTTGCGGCAACACCCATTATTGCATTGCAATTGATTGGGGCCGCTTATTTTCAGGCAATAGGCAAGGCTATACCCGCATTGTTATTGACTCTTTTGAGACAAGGTTTCTTTTTTATTCCCTTAATTCTGATACTCCCTCATTTTTTAGGGGAATTCGGAGTTTGGATTTCTTTTCCAATTTCTGATGTCTTGGCGACCATTGTTACCGGATATTATTTGAGAAAAGAGATTCGACAGGTACTGATGCAGAAATGAGAATGAACTCTTTTATGGCCCTGCCCGGTCGAACTCAGGTTTTTAGTAAGGGAACACTCCTAAAAACCCAAGTTGAATACCAAATCAAGAAGGGGTATTTACCCTTTTCTGTACCGTTGCTCAGCCCTTTTTGGCGTAGTCCATATTTCGTAATATTCTGTTTTTCAATGAATTAAAATGAAATAATTGAAGGGCAAAAAAAACCATTGGTTAAACGTGCCAGTATATGCGGTACATTCGTCTATAGAAATTTTTAAAAACAGCTAAAATGGAAGCTCCACTCAGTGAAAAAACCTTGTGCACAATCAATTATTGCTTAATTATAGGAATGGCATTCATAGGAATTCTATTGATTATCCTTGGGTCGGTCAACAATTAGCGATACTATGGTCCTGAAACACAGTGAAATTTATAAACTCCTAAATAGGAGATGTTTTTGGGTTATATCAAGTACAAATATTAGCGAAATAGTCACTTCTATATGCCATACTATTAGTAAATTAGAGGAAACTAAATACAATATTAAAACCGTTAGCGAACACTACCATTAGTAATCTTAAACAACTAAACCTATCATGAAAGACAGTAGAACCTCGGGCGTAGTAATCCTGATTTTGCTCGGCATTATCGTTTTTTTTGTACTCGACAAATGCACGGGTACCCAAAAAGAGCTAACCTCTGCAAAGGAAAAGATCAAAGAGCATTTGATTAGTTATACCGAGGCTCAGGTATTGAAGAATCAATATATTGAAACCCGCTACGCGATTATCAACGATTCCTTGTTCAAGGGTTCAGAAAGAAAAGACACCCGTGAATTTTGGTTTTCAATGGAGACCATGGAGCTGTATCTCGCCTATGTAAAGCAAGAAGCCAAAGAGAAAGGGTATACAGACTTAGGACTACGTATTTATTTCGCCGCCTATCCGAAAGATTTTAATGATCCACGAGGAGACCCCGGTTTTTCCACGGTATACATATGGCCCACCATAGAGGAAAATCACCCCTTACAGGCTGGCTTTATATCTATGCCAGCACCATCACCACCTAGAGATGCTGACGATATACATGGGTTGAATTTTGGACATGGTGGGCCATGAGAAAGGCAAGGTCAAGTACAAAATTGACAATGAGTTAGTATGTCTGAAAAATATTTATTACTTATAACCATCCTTGAGTTTGTCACAGCTGTACTCGCTACAGTTTTGTTTAAAAAATACACCGATTCGAGAGAAAAATATTTTTTATATTTTTTGTGGTTTACCGTGTTCGTCGAGATTGGCGGTGCGCTAATGCGGTATGTGTTTTCAGTTGAAAATTTTTGGTTGTACAATTTTTATATGGTTATTAGTTTTTTGTTTTACTTTTATTGGTACTATTTGATTCTAAAACAAAAAAACGTACAAAGAACCGTTTTGGTCTTCAGTGTGGTTTTTACGGGAGTTGCCCTTTGGAATCTCGTGTTTCAGAGCTGGGCGGAGTACCATCAGTACACCTTTGTGGTTGGGGCCTTGTTTACACTTATCGTTACTGTATTCCATTTTTGGCAGTTGTTGTACAGTAATCAAATATTAGTAATACAATACAAACTTAGTTTTTGGATTTCCTCTGGCCTGCTATTGTTCTATATAGGCATGGTTCCGTTAATGTTATTATCCCGTTATTTTAAACTTACGGGTAGCAGTTACTATATTTTGATTATAAGTTTAAATGGTATCCTATACGGTTGTTATATAATCGGGTTTTTATGGACGAAAGAGAAGTACAATCGTTTCTAATCATATTTTCGGTAATCGCTATTTCTTTGGCCCTTACGGTAATCATTCTTTTTATTGTTTTTTTAAAACGGAAGAATAAATTGTTGTTAGAACGCGCTAAAGCCGAGGAGGCTTTTGAAAAGGAGATTTCAGAGACCCAGATTGAGATTCGAGAAGAGACCCTGCGGAATATTAGTTGGGAGCTACACGATAATATTGGGCAATTGATGACCCTAGCCAAGATACAGCTACAGATGGTACCTGACAAATCAGAAAATTTGGAAGAGGTCTCTGAGACCATTGGCAAAGCGATTAGAGAGCTGCGGGTATTGTCAAAGTTAATCAATCCTGAGGCACTTAAAAACCTGTCGTTGAATGAGGCTGTAGGTCTAGAGGTAGAGCGCTTTAACCGCCTACAGTTTATCGATGCTTCACTTACCGTAGACGGCAGTCCCAAACCTATTGATTCTAAAGAAGAAATTATTATATTTCGAATATTACAAGAGTTTTTCTCCAATACCATAAAACATTCTAAGGCCTCGACACTCTGTGTGGGCATTGATTATGATAATGGAAGTTTTACCATTACTGCTGATGATGATGGGGTAGGTTTTGAGGAAAATAGCATGTATACGGGTATCGGCCTTAAGAATATGAAGAACAGAGCGCGATTAATTAATGCCAATCTTACTATTTCCTCTGAGAAAGGCCGGGGAACCATGCTGCGATTGGTGTATACATATAAGAAAGACATAAGAGTACAAATATGAGATGGTTTACAATCTTGTTATGTTGTAGATATGGGTAAAAAATAAGCAATCATGACAATTTAATCAAAAAGAATTCCCCTATGGCTCTGCCTCGGGGATAGTCGGTTTCAAGAAATTTTTTATTTCATGCTTAAGTCTTAAGTTAAGTAATCAAAAATACAAATATGACCTATTCCGTTGTCATTGTAGACGACCATGTTTTATTGTCACAGGCCATTAGTGGTCTCGTGGACAGTTTCGATAAATTCAAGGCTTTATACGTATGCAAGAACGGAAAGGAGCTGTTGGAGAAGTTCGAAAACGCCAAGAATATTCCTGATATTGTCTTGATGGATATTAATATGCCCCTGCTCAATGGGATCGAGACTACAGAGCATTTAAAAGTGAATTATCCCCAGGTGAAAGTATTGGCACTTTCAATAGAAGAGAACGAGGATACGATATTACAAATGCTTAGGGCCGGTGCCAGAGGGTATTTGATGAAAGACACTCGAAGTGAAATTTTGGAAGAGGGTTTGTTACAGATTGCTGAAAATGGATATTATCACACCAATACCGTAACCCGAATATTGGTGGGCACCTTGAATAGAAAAGAACCCGAATTACAGCTAAAAGACCGAGAACTTGAGTTTTTGCGCTTGGCCTGTACCGAGAAGACCTATAGGGAAATCGCCGATGAAATGTTTCTAAGCCCAAAGACCATTGAGGGCTATCGCGATGCCCTGCATGAAAAGCTACAGATCAAAAATAGGATTGGCCTGGTACTCTATGCTATTCGCAATAAGATTTTTGTTCCTTAGAACCTGAGTTCGAACTCAGGTTTAGATGTATGGTTATAACCACTATACCTTACTATTTTATTCCCACCAGTGGGTTTAGTCTGCCTACCGCAGGCAGGCCTGCATCGAAATGTTAAAGTTTGTTCTTTTTAATGCCTCGTACGCTTGCATAGAGGTAGTTTGCTTATACATTTAGGCAGTGAACGGCTTTTTTGAATAGCTAGGGCTGTTCATTATTACAATAAATATTGTCTACCCCTAATTAAACTAACTATTTGTACGCATATGTTCAAAATTCAAACCAGTATCGAATTCATAAAAAGAACAAGACTGCAATTGCTGCTAATTGCATTAGCACCATTACTATCGTTTATGAGTTTTGCTCAGCAAAAGGAGCGCCCCAATGTAATCATCATCATCACCGATGATCAAGGGTATGGCGATTTGGGGGTTACGGGTAATCCACATATAAAAACCCCTGTAATCGATAATTTTGCAAAACATAGCCTTCGCTTTGATAATTTTTATGTCTCCCCGGTCTGCGCCCCCACTAGAGCAAGCTTGATGACCGGCAGATATTCATTGCGAACAGGCATCAGAGACACCTATAATGGGGGTGCTATAATGGCTAGTAATGAAGTGACCCTCGCCGAAATGTTAAAGCAGGCAAATTATACCACGGGTATTTTTGGCAAATGGCATTTGGGTGACAACTACCCTTCAAGACCGGGGGATCAAGGCTTTGATGAATCAGTAATTCACCTTTCGGGTGGTATGGGGCAGGTGGGTGATTTTACGACCTGGTTCAAGGGAGACCAAAGTTATTTTGACCCGGTTCTTTGGCACAATGGGGAGCAGGAGGCCTATGCCGGCTATTGCAGCGATATTTTTGCGAATGAGGCTATTGAATTTATTGAAAAAAACCATAAAAGACCATTTTTCTGCTACCTTTCCTTTAATGCGCCACATACCCCATTACAAGTACCTGAGAAGTATTATGAGATGTACAAAGATATTGACCCTGCATCTGGTTTTGAGGGCGATACAAGACCTTTTGTAACAATGAGTGAGAAAGATAAAGAAGATGCCCGTAAGGTCTATGCCATGGTCACTAATATTGATGATAATATGGGGCGGTTGATGCAGAAGTTAGAAGACTTGAAAATAGTCGAAAACACCTTTGTAATTTTTATGACCGATAACGGCCCGCAGCAAGTTAGATATATTGCCGGAATGCGAGGAAAAAAGGGCAGTGTTTATCGAGGTGGGGTCAGGGTTCCCTTCTATTTGAGATATCCGGCCCTTACGAAAGGGAATAAAGATATTTCGGCTGTTGCTGCGCATATCGATATTCTTCCCACACTTGCCGAAATCTGCAAAGTAGCACTTCCCCAGAACAAAAAAATCGATGGCAAAAGCCTTGTGCCTCTTATCAAAGGAAAAAAGAAAGCGACACAAGACAGAGAGCTGTTTTTTTACTGGACCCGGAAGTCGCCTGAGCCGTTCTTCAATATGGCCCTACAATACGGGTCATATAAGCTGGTCGCCCATACCGATTATAATGCTACTATTGAAGACTTTGAATTGTTCAATATAAAGGAGGATCCTTACGAACAAAACAATATGGTAGCGCAGAAGGTGGTATTGGCCAAGAGCCTCAAATCAAAAATGGAGCTGTGGTACAAGGAGTTGACACAGTCTGAAAACCTATTGGTTCCTCCGCGTATTATCATTGGCGATGACAATGAAAATCCAATTTTTCTGAACAGAAATGATGCAGGTGGGGAACGGGGTATCTGGGACCAAGAAGAGGTTTTTGGAAAATGGAGGGTGTCTATTGCCGAAGGGGTCTACGACCTGAAATTCAAATTTATAAAACCAGTTAAAAAGGGTGGAAAAATGTACTTGGAGACAAATACACTTGTACATCAGTTTAAGAACGAGCTAGATGAAACAGATAGTATAGAAATGAAGAATGTACAACTACCGGCCATGGATTGTGACTTGATTCCCTTCTACGCCCTGGGCAGCAAAAGAATATTTCCGTTCTGGGTTGAAATCAAAAAGATAGCGAAATGAACTTCTCTGAGAGGCGACCCATAAAAAAAGTGGGCAGCGTCAATATCTGATAGAAATGTTTGTTGTGATAACCCATCTTTTTGTTTTATAATTGCATGAATGCTATCCCTTTATAGCTCACTCTTTTTAAGTTGCCCTTGAAATAAAAAAAGCAGAGTGACCAATTTTGATTTCACTTTTTTTCGAATAAGAGATAGTGCTTTCCCCATTTGATTTTCCACGGTCTTGATTGAAATGTCTAATTTTTCAGCAATTTCTTTATAGCGCATCCTTTGTTGCTTGCATAGAATAAAAACCTCCTTGCATCTAGGCGGCAATTCTTCAACAGCCTTTTGCACCTTCTCAAGCCGTAGCCGAAACAGTTCTTCATTTTCTTCGACCAATTCGGTCAGGCATGCTCTTTTAAATAGCTGTAATTCAACATCGAGTTGCTTATTCTTCCTATATACATCAATAAAAGTAGTATAGGTAAGTCGGTATAGGTACCCATTAAGAGAACCATCAGGTCGAAGAGATTCTCTTTTTGTCCACAATTTTAAAAATACATCCTGTACAACATCCTCCGCAATAGTTCGATGGGTATAAAACCAAGCTCTTGCGCAATCATACAAGGGTTAATGAAACCGAATACCTGACCGATGCCTTGTCGCTTGAAGCGGTTTCCTATATAGAGCAAAAATCCAAAGAACCTTTTTTCATTTATCTGGCCTATAATGCCCCCCATACACCATTACAGGCTACCGAAAAATACCTGAAAAGATTCGTACATATAAAAGATGAAAAGAGGCGTACCTATGCTGCCATGATTAGTGCCGTCGATGATGGTGTCGGTATAGTATTAGAAAAATTGGAGGAAAAAGGGCTGACCAAAAATACAATTGTTATTTATCGGATAATGGAGGGCCAAAACACAATGGTTCAGATAACAGTCCATTACGGGGCTATAAAGGAGATTATTTCGAGGGGGGCATTCGTGTGCCGTTCGCGATACAATGGCCTGATAAAATAAAGGCGGGAATCTCCTATGAAAAACCCGTTATCTCTCTTGATATATTCGCGACCATAGCCGCACAATGTACTCCGGGGATTGATCCAAAAAACCAATTAGACGGTGTAGATTTGATACCCTATTTAAACGGTTCAATTACCAAGGTACCCCACGAATACCTGTTCTGGAGAAATTATGATAGGAAAGGAAAAGCCGTACGCAATGCTGATTATAAAATGGTCGTTGATTCAAAAATTGAACCAGGCCTCTATAATGTTACCAAAGAAATTGGGGAAACAACGAATTTAAAATCTGAAAATGCAGAAGAGATTGCCAAGCTGACAAAAGCATGGGAATCATGGGAAGCAACGGTAAAAGAACCTATCTTTCTAGGATTGAGAAGGGGTAAGGAATATGATAAGTTGCACCCTGACAGGTATGATATAAAGAAAAAATAATCCCTTAAAAGAGATGAACACAATCGAGAACATACAATGATATTCCATAGGCCGCTGCTAAGGCACTTCCTTGCATTTTTGAGCGTATCGGTCGGTTTGATGAGCTGTCGTGAAGCGCTCGATAAAGACACAAGGCCCAATATTATAGTGGTATTGATTGATGATGCCGGGTATGTGGACTTCGGATTTATGGGAAGCAATGATCTTGATACCCCGAATATCGACTTACTGGCCAGAAGTGGGGTTATTTTCACCGATGCCCATGTGAGTGCAACCGTATGCGCACCCTCCAGAGCCGGTTTGCTCACCGGAAAATACCAACAGCGCTTTGGTTTTGAGGCTAATGGAACGGGATCTCCGGAATCAGGTGAGATTGGGTTGGCAGATGACGTTATAACCCTCGCGACTGTACTCCAACGGCATGATTATAATACTATAGCCTTGGGAAAATGGCATCTGGGGACTAGTAAAAGTGACCACCCCAACCAAAGGGGATTCGATGAGTTCTATGGTTTTTTAGCGGGAGGGCGATCCTATTTTCCGATAAAGAACCCTTCGGAACATCAGATGTTACAACAAAATGGAAAACGTATTACATTTGATGGGTATCTGACCGATGTGCTTGGTGACAGGGCCCTACGCTATATTGAAGAAAATAAAGAACATCCGTTCTTCATGTATTTGGCCTTTAATGCGGTTCATACCCCTATGCACGCCAAAAAAGAACATTTGGAAAAATATAAGAATCATCCGCGTCAGAAATTGGCGGCAATGACCTGGTCTTTAGATGAAAACATAGGAAAAATAATGGCGACTTTAGAGGCACAAGAGGATTTGGAAAATACGCTGTTTTTTTTCTTGAGTGATAATGGCGGGGCCACGACCAATTCATCTTTAAACGGGCCGTTAAAAGGATTTAAGGGCAATAAGTATGAAGGGGGCCATCGCGTGCCCTTTGTTTTGAGTTGGAAGGCTGTGATTAAAGGAGGTGATTACTTTGATGGCCTAAGCTCGTCTTTAGATATTTTTCCGACGGCATTGGCCGCTGCCGGAATTGATATGAATGAAGGGCAGGACTTGAATGGGGTTAATTTGCTGCCTTTTGTAAAGGGAGAAATGCAGGGTGACCCACATAACAAATTATTCTGGCGAAAATTAGAGGGGGCCGCCGTTCGTATCGGGAATCATAAACTCATTCGACTAGAGGGTTTTGGCAGCGTGCTATATAATTTAGAAACCGATCTGGGCGAAACTACTGATTTGTCTACAACAGATAAAGAAGGGCATGATGATTTAATCAAGGCATTGCAATATTGGGAAACAACGCTAATGGATCCACTGTGGAATGAGGGTCCATATTGGAAAGGGCACACCTCTGAAATTCATCAAAACTTGATGCGTAATACCTATAGCGACGTACTGGGAATGAAGGCTTATTTAGAGAAAAATAAAGAGAAAGAATAATGAATATAGGGCTAGCGGGAAAAATAGTAATCAGTGCGATTTTAGTTTTTGGCCGGCCGGCTATAAGCAAGGTATATGCACAGGGCCAAAGGCCCAATATCATATATATAATGCTCGATGATGCCGGTTATGGCGATTTCGGGGCCTTTGGTTCACCCTATGTGAAAACCCCTCATTTTGATAAGATTTGTGAGGAAGGAATGCGATTTACGCAGCACTATTCTGGATCTGCAGTCTGCGCCCCTACCCGTAGTGTTCTCATGACCGGCCTTGATACGGGCCATACGCCACGCAGAGACAATACGGCCAAGGCCAATATTAATGCATTGATTAGAAAGAACGTACGCCCCTTGGTATTTCTAGAGGATGATGACCTCACGGTTGCAGAAACCTTGAAAAAAGCAGGATATGCTACCGGCGGAATCGGAAAATGGGGTCTTGGAAATCCAGGGTCTTCAGGAGTGCCTGAAAAACAAGGTTTCGATTATTGGTTTGGGTATTTGGATCAAGTACATGCACATGATCATTTTCCTGAAGAAATTTGGGAAAACGGATTAATGCTAAAACTTACGGGCAACGAAAATGGTAAAAAAGAACAGTACGTACCCTATCTACAAGAAGAAAGGACCTTGAATTTTATTAAAAAGCATCAAAACCAGCCTTTTTTCCTGTATTTGGCCTATACACCTCCACACGGAGATTATATTATTCTTGAGAACGACCCTGTTTTCCCCCAATACAAAGACATTCCTGGTGGAAAAAAAGTGCAGCATTACGCGGCAATGATTACCAGAGTCGATCAAACCGTTGGCAAGGTGATGAAATTGTTGAAAGAATTGGAGCTTGATGATAATACTATTGTTTTTTATACCTCTGATAACGGGCCCAACAAACTGTTCGCAGAAAACATCAAGAGTACAGGAGGGTTACGGGGAGTTAAACGAAGTTTGTACGAAGGAGGCATCAGGGCGGCCATGGCGGTACGCTGGCCAGAAAAGATTCCTGCAGGAACGCAGAGTGATTTTATTTGGGATATGCGTGATTTCTTTCCTACCGCCTGTGAATTGGCAGGGGCGAAAATTCCAAAAAACCTAAGTGGTATGTCGGTCTTACAAACGCTCAAGGGAAAAAAACAGCAAGGTAGAAAATATCATTATTGGGAGATTCATTCCCCGTTTCAACAGGCAGTGCGTATGGGCAAGTGGAAGGCCATCCAATATGGTACTAAAGAGGCATTGGAACTCTACGATCTATCGGTAGATAGAGCAGAAAGTAACAATATAGCGACTAAATATCCGTATATTATTCGTGAATTGGAAGACTTCTTAAAGACTGCCCGTACACCTTCGCCCTATTTTCCCGCCAAAGAATATGCCAGTCACAAATAAAATAGTCAAATGAATACTATACATTTTAAATTCTTGATACCCCTTTTGATGTTGCTGGCCATTTCTATGGTATGCGCTCAAGGCATTACGGCTCCAAATAAAAAAATAAGACCCAATATTTTGTGGGTAATGGCAGAGGATATAGGGCCTGATCTGCAGTGTTATGGTATGCCAGGGGTGAAAACCCCGATATTGGATAAACTGGCGCAAGAAGGCGTGCTGTATACAAAGGCGTATGGAGCCAATTCTATTTGCTCCCCCAGTAGATCCAATATGATTACAGGAGTACATCAAAATGTAATTAATGCACAGCATCATAGGTCGAACCGGAAAATTCCTTTAAAAGCCCCGTATAAACCAATTACATCGTATTTAAGAGATGTCGGATACACCTGTATTTTAGGAAGTGAATTGGTGCGTGGTAAAGGGAGAAAGATAGATGTTAACTTTAAGCATAAAGCTATAGGTAACTGGAATGGCAAAACAGAATTCGGCCTTTTTGATAAGTTCGATACAATAACCACTGAAGATCAACCTTTCTTTTCGCAAGTTACCTTGACCGTTACACATAGGGGTGGGCATTGGAACGCTATTAGAGAACAATCTAAGCATAAAGTAGATCCTGGGGCTGTGATTCTTCCGCCCTACTATGCAGATCATCCTGTGATTCGTGAAGATTGGGCGAAATACCTTGATCAAATCGAGTATATGGATTATGAAATGGGGCTGTTGTTAAACGATCTAGAAAAGAAAGGACTCAAAGAAAATACCATTATAATTTTTATTGGGGATAACGGCAGGTGTAATATTCGGGGAAAAGGGTATTTGTATGACCCAGGACTGCACCTACCGCTGATAGTGAATTGGCCTGCGGGTTTAAATGGCGGTAAAAAAGACGATAGACTTATATCCTCAATCGATGTTGCCGCTTCTATTTTAGATATGGCCGGGGTAAAACTACCCGAATATATGACCGCGATACCCTTTATCAATACAGATACCAAAGGTAGAAATTATGTATATTCGGCCAGAGACCTCTGGGATGAGGTTTTAGAACAATCTAGGGCTATTACAACGGATCGCTACAGGTATATTAAAAACAATATACCGAATCTGCCCTATGATGCTCATCAGGCTTATTTGGAATTTTACAGACCGGCCGTACATATCATGAGGGGCCTAAAGGAGCAAGGAGAATTAACTGAATTACAAGCAAGATTTTTTGCTGCTAAGGAGACCGAGGAATTATATGATCTTGTAAACGACCCTTTTGAAACTATTAATTTGATTGGGCTACCAGCCTATAAAAATACTGCAGAGCAGATGCGGGCACATTACAGAGATTGGAATGAAAAAAACCATGATTTTGGTTTAGATCCTATCGATTGGAAAAATGCACCACCACCAAAGGCCGCTGCAGTCATAGAATGGTTGAAAAAGCAAAGGCCCGAAGTTATTGAACAAATGAAACAAGGAATCGAGCCCGGTTTTGGAGCATGGTCACAGGCCTATAAGAATAGAGTAAAAGAATAGCAGCAATTCGTGAAAGGTCATAACTACCTTTAAGATAAGTATATATTAAAGAACTAAAAAGCAATCAAGATGAATTTAAAAAAACTGATTACAATCCCATTTGCAATGATTCTACTAGCCGTCATAGGGTGTAAAGAGGATGTTGAGACCAAAACCTATAGTTGGGATCAGGTTGTGGATCGTACATGGGTAGGGGAGCATTTTTGGGCGAACCGCTTACAAGATTGGGAGGTAAAGGACGGTCGATTGGTCTGTATTCAAAAATCAGTAAAGAAACCCATGCGAACGGTTCATTTGGTAAGTTCGCGCTTAGAGGGTCAAGGAGATTTTGAAATGTCTGTTCTTACAGGAAGCACGACGAACACTACAGGTTTGAATAAGACAGCGGCTTCTGGCTTTTTAATTGCTGCGGGTGTATCTATAGATTATAGAGCCGCGGCACTTATACATCACAGTCCGGGTAATGAAGGCGGGTATTTTGCCGGGGTATCGGCAAGTGGTATGCTGTTTATCCAAGATTTCAATCATATAGAAAAGAAAATGTTGGCCACCGAGCAGCTGGCTGAGCTACCACAGCAGTATCAAATTCAACTCTCCGGAAAACAAAATGGGGCAGATTATCAAATTGTTCTTCAAGTTCTCGATAGCTCAAAAGCAGTATTAGGGGCACTCACCTATATCATTGATGAGCACAAATTAAAGGGTAATGTAGCGCTAGTGTCACATCCTGGAACAGGAGAAAATACAGCTTCATTTTGGTTCAATAACTGGCAGTTGTCAGGAAAAAAATTCAACTATGAACCCATGCATACCAGTGGCCCCATTATCACTGCACAGTATACACTGTCAGATGAATTGGTAAAAATCAATGCCCAATTGATGCCCATAGGTAAAAGCGATACCCAGACCGTTGACCTAGAAATAAAAATAGGCGATACTTGGAAAAATGTGGGCACTTCCACTGTTCAAGAATTGTCGTACAATGCACCCTTTAGAATTGAGAATTTCAAGCATACAAGCGATGTTCCTTACCGACTCTCCTATCAATATAAAGATTCAGGAGAGACCTTTTATTATCAGGGGGCTTTTAGGGCCGACCCGGTCGATAAAGATACCATAGTGGTAGCCGGGTTTACCGGAAATCACAATTTAGCCAAAGGGGTAGAAAGCGCTCCTTTTAATTGGGCGGAACAGATTTGGTATCCACATACACAATTGGTGGGTAATGTAGTAAAACAAGAGGCTGACCTATTGTTTTTTAGTGGAGATCAAATTTATGAAGGAGCTAGTCCGAGCAGCCCCGACAGAAAGAATATTTACAAAGATTATATGTACAAATGGTATTTGTGGTGCTGGGCCTATAGTGATCTTGTCAAAACGGTTCCCAGCATTACTATTCCTGATGACCATGACGTTTTTCAGGGGAACGTATGGGGTAATGGCGGGGGAGACACCGATATTGATACTAAGGGCGGATATGTGTATGGTGCCGAGTTTGTAAAAATGGTAGAACGCACTCAGGTAAGTCATTTGCCTGACCCCTATGATGCCACTCCGATAAAGACGGGTATAGGCACCTATTATTCAGAGATGAATTTAGGGCGTATAAGCTTTGCTATTATTGAGGACAGGAAATTTAAATCAGGGCCGAAGGGCTTGGTTGCCCCTACAAAATCAGGGCGCCCCGATCATGTGATTGATCCTGAATACAGTTATGAAATGGCAGACGTAGAAGGGGCGACTCTTTTGGGTGAAAGACAGTTGAATTTTCTCGATAACTGGGCCTCGGACTGGAAAGGTTCGGATATGAAAGTAGTATTATCACAAACCATTTTCGGAAATATGGCCACACATCATGGGCCCGAACTACAACATCTGTATATGGATTTTGATTCAAACGGTTGGCCTCAGATGGGCAGGAACAAGGCTTTGAGCAATATTCGAAAAGGCTTTGGTTTTATGCTTGCTGGCGATCAGCATTTAGCGAGCATAGTACACCATGGTATAGATGCTCAGAATGATGCTGGCTGGTCATTTTGTGTGCCGTCAATAGCCAATTTCTATCCGAGGGCATGGCAGCCCTTTGAAAAACTGGGAGAAAACCATATCGACGGACTCCAAGAGTATACGGGAGAATATTTAGACGGTTTCGGGAACAAGGTAAATGTATATGCACATACAAATCCTGGCCCGAAATCTATGGTAGAACCTGCGGCTTTGCACGACAGGATGCCCGGCTATGGTATTGTGCGATTTGCCAAGAATAGCAGGAACATTACTATGGAATGTTGGCCGAGATATGTAGACCCCACGGATCCATCTACGGGAAAACAATATGAGGGCTGGCCGAGGACAATAGCTATGGAAGACAATTATGGGAAAGAGGCGAAAGGGTATCTTGCCACGATTCAGGTGAAGGGGGCAATGAATACTGTAGTACAGGTATATGACGAAACGGATCAGGAGGTTGTGTATACGCTGCGTATCAAAGGAAATTCTTTTCGACCGAAAATATTTGATATAAGACATAGCTATACCCTTAAGGTAGGGGAGCAAGGAGAAGCTTCACAGCCAAAAATATTCAGCGGCCTCAAGGCAGCCAAAAAAGAGGCAATCCTATCGGTAGATTTGAGCAATGAAGGCCAGTAGGTCCTTATCGCAAGCAGGGCCATGCGCATTGGTGTTTTCATGGCCTTTCTGAGTCCAGGTGTTTGGTGATACTGAAGAAGTTTAGTTGAGGTAGTTTAGTGTTAAATTGGGAGTAAACCAATGAGTGACAAAAAAACGCTTTTCCCAGAGGGCAGGATCGGCAAATTCTTGTATATTTCGGTTTATACTCACCACACTGGTGAGAATCAATTATTCAATGTCAGAATACTATAACTACATAAAAGCATTACACCTCATTTTCGTGATTACCTGGTTTGCGGGCCTGTTTTATATTCCCCGTTTGTTCATCTACCATATAGAAGCGAATAAAAAGCCCTCGCCCGACAAAGAGATTTTAAGTGAGCAGCTTAAATTGATGACCAAACGGCTGTGGTATATCATTACATGGCCCTCCGCTATTTTGGCCGTATTTTTCGCCATTTGGCTATTGATATTGACACCCGTCTGGTTGCAACAACCCTGGATGCATGTGAAATTGGTTTTTGTAGTACTATTGATTTTATACCATCTAAAAAGCCATCAGATCTTTAAACAATTGCAGCGTGATGAGATAAAATACACTTCTAGGTTTATGCGCATCTATAATGAGGGTGCTACCTTGATTCTTTTTGCCATAATTTTCTTGGTGACGCTTAAAAGTACTATTAGCTGGATTTTTGGCGTGGTCGGTATCGTGGTTCTTGGCATAGTATTGATGCTGGGTATTAAATTGTACAAACGTATCAGGAATACGAATCCGAAGGCATAAGGTAGTTGTCGAAGCCTTGATATCAGTACTAATACCTCTCTGATTACTGATGAAAATTTGAGTTTTGATATGGGTTTTGAGTTAGTTGGGTTTTCTAGGGCATAAAGCGAGTTCAAGCAAGACTTGCTTGGCTTGATTATTGTTATCTTTAATCTCAAATTATAAATACTTGTTCAGAAAACTATCGCTAAGATCCCGTATAATCATTACCATGGTCGTCTTGGTGCTAATATCATCGGTATTGATTGCGGGTATAACGGTGTATCAATACCGTGAGGTGACCAGAGACTATCACGAGATTCGTTTGGGCAAAAAAGAAGAACAGATTAGGCAGAGTATCAACTATGTCTTAAAAGAAACCACCTACCCTCAGGTCACCGAAAACTTAGGTTTTATTTTTAATTATGAAATCTATGTAATCGCCGATGTGCAGAACATCAACTTCAATATTTACGACCTCGAAGGGGGCTTGATTAAGAGCTCTAGACCTACCTCTAGGTTTGAAAATGATTCTATCTCGAATTGTTTGGACTCCGAAGTACTCAATAATTTAGAAACAAGTGTAAACAAGCGGTATGTCGAAGAAAATTCCGTAGCTGGTGACAAATACAAGGCGTCGTATACTTATATCAACGATAATAAATACAAGCCAATAGGGATACTGAATTTGCCCTATTTTGAGGATAATTCCTTTAGTGATATGGAGTTAAGAGAGATTTTGATCCGCCTAGGCGGCGTTTATATCGTGATATTATTGGTAGCTATAGCATTGGCTTATTTTATTTCTAAATACATTACCCGTTCACTTCAGACGATTTCTGATATGATGGAAAAGACGGGTCTTACAAAGCGCAATAAAAAAATCTTTATTAAGAATCCTAGCGTGGAGATTGAAAAATTGGTTGCGTCCTATAATGGTATGATTGATGAGTTGGAGCAGAGTGCCGTAAAGTTGGCCCGTAGCGAGCGAGAGCAGGCATGGCGTGAAATGGCGAAACAGGTGGCCCATGAAATAAAGAATCCCTTAACCCCGATGCGTTTGACCGTACAGAGTTTTGAGCGCAAATTTGACCCCGAGGACCCAGATGTGAAAACAAAGCTTGCCGAATATTCAAAAACATTGATTCAGCAGATTGATACCATGAGCAGTATCGCTTCGGCCTTTTCCAATTTTGCAGAAATGCCTGCGCAGCAGAATGAAACCCTCAACGTGGTGAAAATAGTTAAGTTGGCGGTCGACATTTTTAATGAAAGCTATATTCATTTTATTGCCGAAGAAGAAGAAATCATTGCGAAATTAGACCGTACACAACTTATACGTGTAGTGACAAATTTGGTAAAAAATGCGATACAAGCCGTGCCTGAGGTAGCCTCGCCCCGTATTTTGGTTTCGGTAGCATCGGAGGGTAATTTTGTAAAAGTTTCGGTGGCCGACAATGGAATAGGAATTACCGATGATTTTAGACAAAAGATTTTTGAGCCTAAGTTTACGACCAAATCTAGTGGAATGGGCTTAGGACTGGGTATGGTAAAGAACATCGTAGAGACGTATAAGGGCAGTATCGACTTTAGCTCCCTCCCAGGAAAGGGAACCGTGTTCACCGTTAAATTTCCGAAAGGGGAAATATAGTTGACAATATCTAATTTTTTTAATCAGATAGTACAATGAGCTACAATACCATTTTAATCACACAAGAAGGTGACCTTGCAATACTGACCATAAATCGCCCAAATAAGTTAAACGCCCTAAACCGTGAAACGATCCAAGAATTACATGATGCTCTAAAGGCATTGGACGCAAAAAAGAAGGTCAAGGTCATTATTATTACCGGCAGCGGTGAAAAGGCCTTTGTTGCAGGCGCAGATATTGCCGAGTTTGCACATTATTCGGTCAAGGAAGGGTCCAAACTGGCAAAGAAAGGCCAGAAACTTTTGTTCGATTATATAGAAAACCTATCCACCCCCGTAATTGCTGCGATAAATGGCTTCGCCCTTGGGGGAGGTTTAGAACTGGCCATGGCCTGTCATTTTCGTGTAGCAAGCCACAATGCTAAAATGGGACTTCCTGAGGTTTCCTTAGGTGTAATTCCCGGGTACGGGGGTACACAACGTTTACCGCAGTTGGTCGGCAAGGGCAAGGCCATGGAGCTTATCATGACCGCAGGAATGATCCATGCTGAAGCTGCTTTGGAATGTGGTCTGGTAAATTATGTGATTCCTGAAGAGGAATTGATGGGGTTCTGTAAGAAAATAGCGACCAAGATTGCCAATAATTCTTCCGTGGCCATTGCCCATGCAATAAAAGCGATAAATGCGGGTTTTAAAAGTAATAACAACGGCTATGGTTTCGAAATTGAAGCTTTCGGAACCTGCTTTGGAACTGCCGATTTTGAAGAAGGTACTACTGCCTTTTTAGAAAAACGGAAAGCGCAATTTCCGGGCGGATAGTAAATTTAAAATACCCTGCCTATGACTTTGCGAAAAAAAATACCCACACTTTTTTTCCTTATTGTTTTCCTTGCCATAAAGGCACAGGATATTCCTGTGGAATACAGTTTTGGTGAAAAATATAGCGACAGGTACCGGTACTCGAATCTCTTGACCATATCCGATGATGAACAGCAAGGGTCGATTCTTA
Organism: Flavobacteriaceae bacterium; assembly: GCA_045046905.1. Taxonomy (GTDB): domain Bacteria; phylum Bacteroidota; class Bacteroidia; order Flavobacteriales; family Flavobacteriaceae; genus JASFYU01. The sequence continues at coordinate 22,043 of JASFYU010000081.1, forward strand.
TACGGTCCTATTATACCGGGGTAATTCTTAGGCCCAAAGGCTATTTCATCGAGAGGTATAATGCCGACTTAGAGCTTGTGTCAGATTATAATTACAAGCTTAAAAATGCCAATTTCGTAAATGGATTTGTCCGAAACGGACAAATATATTTACTGTTTTTAGATTATAATTATGATAAGGGGACTTATGATTATGTCATGCACCACAGTCCAATATCTGACTTTAATTTTACGACTAAAACTATACTTTCGATACCTTCACAAGAAGTGCGTCAGCCTTTGGATCGAAATTATTACAACCGAAATTTTTCATCGGGCTTTACTACCTCGGTTTTGTTTGATGACAGTAAATCGGCATTTGTTATTACGACTCATTTTAAAAAGGGGAAGAACAATCAACATTTTATCTACCTCTTTGATACCAGTTTGCGAAAATTAATCACACATGATTTCTCTTCGGAGGTCGAGGACAAAAATTATTCTTTTGAGAATATTGCGATTTCTAAGAATTTGGAGAACGTATATATTGTTGGCAAGGCCTATTTTAAGAAAAAACGCTTTACGGCCTTGGAACGCAAATTTCAATATGAAATGATCCAGATTTCAAGGAGTGGTGCCAAGACCCAAACCTTTGATGACTCTGGTAAATATTCAGAGGCCCTAAAACCTGTTTTAATCGATGGCAAGCTCTTTTGTGTTGGGTTTTATGCCGATAGAAAGGACAATAGGTATAACGGGCTGGCCTATTTTGATATAGACCCCCATAGTTTGGCTATAAAGAGCAAAAAATACAATCCGTTTTCACGGCAGTTTATGTTAGATAAGTTTGGTCGTGAAGAGGACAAGAGAATTAAAAATCTAGTTTTTAAAAATGTGAGCGTCACCAGTGATGGATCAATCTTGTACAATGCCGAGGAGTATTTTGTCACTAAAAGTGTACAGGCAAACTCTAGTGGGGGTAGGGTGAAAATAGAACGTTTTCACCACAATGATATCGTAAGTGCTAAACTAAACGCCCTTGGCGATATGATCTGGGTACGTAATATAAATAAGGCTGAGGTCACGCAAGGTGATGGGGCCTATGCCTCATACAGTTCGTATGCCAAGGACGGCAACACCTATTTTTTTATTAGTACCGCCGCCGAAAACCCGCAGTTATTAAGTGGTGAACGCCTGATTTTTAAACAAGGCCTGAGCCGTAACCGCAATGTTTTTGCCATACAATTGAATCAGAAGGGTCAGGTTAGCTATAAGAAGATTATAGATAGCAAAGATGCGCGCTTGCCCTTGATGGTCTCCAAACCCTTGATTAATGCCAGCGAAAACCATTTGCTGTTCTATGCCAAGCGTGGTAGCAAAAAACAGCTGGTAAAAATCTCTTTACATTAAAATTATCGCGTAGTGCATGTAGTTCTCTGTCGTGCAAAAGAGGATATTTTACAGTGATGTAGGTCATCAACCTTCATAAGAAGCCCAAAAGCAGGTTTTAGAATCGTTAAATATCAAAATAGTATGTGACAAAATGGATTTATTCCATATTTTTGGAATAAATCCATAAATTAATGCAAAAAGAATACCTGAAAGGGCGTGGAGCGCAGCAGAATACGCCAAATAAATTTTTAGAGCATATATATGAAACTCGAGATGATTTTCTAGAGTTCTGTCGAATCGAAGGTGAAGAAGCCGATAGGAACAAGACACAGTACATTCCCATTTTTCCAAAAACGATCGTAAACAAGGTTACCAGCCCTGATGTAGGCATGCAATATTCGATGAACCCCTATCAGGGCTGTGAGCATGGCTGTATCTATTGTTATGCCCGAAATACCCATGAATTCTGGGGCTATAGTGCGGGACTCGATTTTGAACGAAAAATTTTAATCAAAAAAGATGCCCCTAAGTTGCTTGAGGCAAAACTAAAAAGTAAACATTGGAAGGCACAGACCATTGTTCTTTCAGGAAACACAGATTGCTATCAGCCTGCGGAAAAAAAATTTGAGATTACCAGAGCGTGTTTAGAAGTGTTTTTAAAATACAGACATCCCGTGGGTTTGATTACAAAAAACAGCTTGGTTTTAAGAGATTTGGAGCTCCTTAAAGAACTGAACAAACATGGGCTGATCGGAGTGAATATATCGATCACTTCATTGTCTGAAGAGACAAGGAGGATTCTAGAGCCGCGGACTACAACTATAAAAAAGCGCTTGGAGACTATTCGAATCTTATCGGAACAAACTATTCCTGTAAACGCTATGTTGGCCCCGATAATTCCAGGAATCAACAGTCATGAGATAATGAATTTGGCAAAGGCGGTTTCTGAAAATGGTGCCAGATCGTTTGCTTTTACCGTAGTTCGACTCAATGGGGCCATAGGGCAAATTTTTACTGATTGGATTAAGAAAACCTTACCTGATCGGGCCGACAAGGTTTTGCATCAGATTGAAGCCTGTCATAGCGGCACCTTAAATGACAGCCGTTTTGGTATACGAAGTAGGGGAGAGGGCAAAATCGCTACGCAAATTCACGACTTGATGCGTTTGGCTAAACACAGCTATTTTAAGGGTCAAAGCTTTCCGAAACTCAATACAGAATTACATGAACAGTATAAACAGGGTCAGCTGCGATTGTTTTAATCGCTCATTGAGGGTTTAATCCCACCGGTGGGTTTAATTCTTCCGAGGCTTGCCTAGAAATAAAAAATGTTTTTCCGTAACATACCTCGTAGCCTTGGGTAGCGCTTGTTGATTTGAAAAGAATTCCCCCAGGCTGGCGCAAGCGTCGCGCTTGTGCCGAGGATAAGCAAGCGAAATGAGTAAGAGATGAAACTAATATAGAAATAACAAGCAGTAAGAACATCACCCTAGCCCCCTTCAAAGGGGGAATGGGTCGTGCTAATGATAAACATGGGTGAATGAAAAACGCTAAGCAATCCCCCTTTGAAGGGGGTGATGAAGGCGGGGGATGTCCTTTGACGGGGGACGGTATTTTCTTCAAATGAACGCGTTCATATGTGGCAGCTTATCGCAGCACGGTTAAGATTGTTGTCAAGAAGATCTATTATCTTGTGTCTAAGAGAAGAGCGGTCTTATATCTTTAAGCGGATACCAATAGTTTTTAATTTTTTTGTCCAATCCAAGTGTATGACATCGTCTTTACTATAAGAAATATATTGTTTAACTTAAAGACAAAACCTATGAGCAATTTTTTATTTTTATTTAGAGGTGGTGATGCTACAAGAATCGAGCAATCACCTGAAGAAATGCAGGAACATATGCAAAAATGGGGTGCTTGGATGGGCGGCTTAAAAGAAAAGGGAAAGTTGGTAGATGGTCTGCCATTGGCAAAGGAAGGTAATGTAGTGCATAAGGGTGGAGATGTAATCACCGATGGCCCCTTTGCAGAAGGGGCCGAAGTTGTGGGAGGGTATCTTATAGTGACCGCGGACGATCAAAAAGAAGCCGTTGAAATTTCTAAGGCCTGCCCAATATTCGAGCATAATGGTAACGTTGAAGTGCGCGAAATAATGTCGATGAATATGTGATACGGGCTAACAGCTGAGCTTAACCGGGCTGTCTAAAAAGTTAAAAAGGATGTCATTGCGCACCAAGTGAAGTAATTTATTCTTTGATTGCTGCCACATACAGTTTGCCTGCCTACTGAACCGGCAGGCTTCTTGCCCCGCAAAGACGTAAAACAAAACTTTTTAGACAGCTTTTTTTATTTGTATAGTATGGGAGAATCTAAAAAGAGATACTTGTTAGAACATGTATTCAGGCATGAATACGGAAAAATAGTCTCTTTTTTGGTTCATAAATTTGGGCCATCACATTTGGAGGGCATAGAAGATGCGGTGCAAGAATCTCTGATTAAGGCCATGCAAGTTTGGGCGTATGACGCACCACCGAACAATCCTACTTCTTGGTTGTTACGTGTTGCCAATAATAGCCTTTTAGACAGCCTCAGGAGAAACAGGAAAATGGTAAAAACCCATGATGTTTCATTTTTAGACCTACGACAAACGGCCCAAGAAGAAGTCAACTTGAACCACACAATCAATGATAGCCAGCTAAAGATGGTCTTTGCCTGTTGTCACCCGTCCTTGTCGCAAGAATATCAAATAATTCTTAGCTTAAAATTAATTGGCGGTTTTGGAAATAAAGAAATTGCCAAGGCCTTATTAAAAAAGGAAGAGACGATAGCAAAATCTTTTACCAGGGCAAAAAAAAGAATGAAAGAGAATGTGAGGACCTTGGATAGTCCTTTGGAGATTGGTTTAAAATCAAGGTTGACCATAGTTTTAAGGATTATTTATTTGCTTTTCACCGAAGGCTATGCTGCAAGTTCAGGCGAAGTTTTGATTAAAAAAGATATTTGTATAGAGGCCATACGTTTGGCATTGCTGCTGACTATGAACAAGTCTTGCGACCGACCAGAAGTGCATGCTCTTATTGCTCTGATGTGCTTACATGCTTCTCGTTTCGAGGCTAGAACGGATCAGAACGGTGAAATGGTAGATTTGGAAAATCAAGATAGGAGCGTATATGACAAAGAACTGGTCAAGGTCGGAATTCAACATTTGGAAAAGGCGAGCGTTGACGCACAGCCATCGAATTATCATTTGCAGGCGGCCGTTTCCTATTATCACAGTACGGCAAAAAGTTTTTTAGATACGGATTGGAAAAGTATTTTACAGCTTTATGACCTTCAATTGCAAAGGCAATATTCGCCTATTGTTCAATTAAACAGCATAGTGCCTTTTTATAAGGTATACGGGGCCATAGAGGCCATAGGGAAACTTAAGGCTTTCGAACAAAGCCCTTATTTTATAGATAACGCGCTTTACTATGCCATCAAAGCAGAATTGGAGTTAAAAATAGGAAATATCAAGGCTTCAAAAGTGGCCTTGAAAAAGGCTATCGACAGTAGCCAAAATGAAATGAAAAAAAATCATTTTATAAAAAAATTGAACACCTATGAATAAGGCCTCATTTTAGGGCCTTTTTAAATTTTTCACTTAGCCTGCCACTCCTTATAAAATTGTTTTAGGTAATCAAGCATGAATAGATGCCGTTCTTTTGCCAGTTTTCTACCGGTCGGGGTATTCATTTTATCTTTTAGAAGTAGTAGTTTTTCGTAAAAATGGTTGATGGTCGGTGCCGTCGAATTTTTGTATTCCTCCTTGCTCATGTTTAAATCTGGAGTGATTTCAGGATTGTAGATTTCCCTGTTCTTGAATCCTCCGTAGTTAAAGGTTCTTGCGATACCTATCGCCCCCATGGCGTCTAACCGATCGGCATCCTGTATTACGTCTAGTTCGCAAGAGGTGAATCTTTTGCCTTTTCCCAAGCTATTTTTAAAAGAAATATGTTTGATAATATTGATTATATGGTCAATGACCGTCTTATCGACCCTGATTGATTTTAGAAACTGCTGGGCTAATTTCGGACCAATGGTTTCATCTCCCTTATGAAATTTAGCATCGGCGATATCGTGTAGCAAGGCGCCAAGTGCAACCACCAAAGGGTCTACTGTTTCAGTTTCGGCAATTTTCTGAGAATTTAAGAATACGCGATGCGTGTGAAACCAGTCATGGCCCCCTTCGGCACCCTGAAAAGTCTTCTTAGCAAAAATGACGGTCTCTTCGATAATTTCAGTATGCGTCATGGGTCCAGTTTTATGCCCCTAGTGACCTGTTGTTCTACCTGGGTGACTATTGCATTGAGATCCCCGGTATTTTCAATGGGCTTATGAACATTGAAGCTAAGGTGATTGCCAATGCCGTTCGGAAATTTTCCGTATTTGAGCATTTTCCAAGAGTTGTTGATACTGATGGGTACAACTAAGGCCGAGGGTGCATTTTTCATCAATATTTTAAGTCCCATCGGTTGAAATTTTTTCGGATGTCCTGTAGGACTACGGGTGCCTTCGGGAAAAATTACGGCACTTCGGTTGTATTTTTCAATGTATTTACCCAGCTCAGCAATCTGGGTCAAGGCCTGTTTACTGTCTTTTCGGTCGATTAAAACCGAACCTCCATGGCGGAGGTTATACGATATACTCGGAATACCTTTTCCTAATTCTTTCTTGCTCACAAACTTTGGATGAAAATCTCGCATAAACCATAAAATTGGCGGAATATCATGCATGCTCTGGTGATTGAAAACTAGTATTTTTGGCCGATTCTCAGTGATATTATGAGGATTATAAAAAGAGTAGCTGGTGCCGAGAATATGGGTGCATCGCATTAAAAAAAGATTAAAAATAGCAACGCTTCGTCTGTGGCCTTCATATCCGAAAAGGTTAAAACAGACCCACTGAACTGGGTGGAACACCAATAATGTCAACCCAAATAAGAGAATATAGATAATGGTAAGCGGATACGCGAGTAATTTTTGCATGCTACAAAAGTAAACTACCTCTGGGCAAGGCATTAGAATCGACCTTGAACATTTCGATGTCTGCCTGCCTGCAGTGGGTTAAGGCCTACTGGAGGGAATAAAAAACCATCTGTCGATTGACCAGATGGTTTAAACTATTATTTCGCCACATTCTCATTTGAGAAAGACCGGATCATTAACAGAACTCGTTATAGGCCTCAATCAAATTCTCGGCGATGATTTCAGCGGGTCTTCCTTCAATATGGTGACGCTCGATCATATGTACCAACTCTCCGTCTCTGAACAACGCCATACTCGGCGATGAAGGAGGAAAGGGAATCATAAGATTTCTGGCCGCATCAACCGCTTCAATATCTACGCCTGCAAAAACCGTCACGATATGGTCAGGTTTTTTGACGTTCTCTAAGCTCATTTTTGCGGCAGGTCTAGCATTTGCAGCTGCACAGCCGCAAACTGAATTCACGACTACAAGTGTAGTGCCTTCTTGTTTAATGGCGGTTTCGACTGCTTTGGCAGTATGTAATTCTTCAAAACCGGCAGATGCCAAGTCTTCTCTCATGGGTTTTACTAATTCTGCAGGATACATGTTCTTGAATTTTAATTTGTTGTAAAGATAACCAATTTGTTGCATTTAGTTAGGGAGGCTTAACTTTACACTGCTCGTATACTTAGTTGTTAAAATTATATCTTTGGCGAAAATTATTTGAAACATGATTAAATGGTTCACTACGATTATAGGGTATTATATTTTTCGGTTTCCCGGGGCCATTTTGGGGTTTTTGATAGGGAGTTTTATTGATAATCTGAGCCGTAAAGGTGGTGGCGCACAGACCATTTTTAGTGATATGACGCGCCAGAGTGTTACCCCTGCTGATTTTGAGCTAAACCTTCTTTCATTATGTTCTATCGTTATTAAGGCAGATGGAAAGATAAGCCAGCGCGAAATGGATTATGTGCGCCAATATTTTGTAAGTACTTATGGCAAGGAAAAGGCGAATGCTATTTTTAGGACCTTTAATGAAATTAATAAAAAACGAGAAATTTCTGCCCAGCGCATCTGTACTTTTTTAAACCAGCGTACACGCTATGAGGTGCGTTTGCAATTGTTGCATTTTTTGTTCGGAATTGCCAGGGCCGACGGTTCAGTAAGTAATCCTGAAATTGAAAAAATACGTGAGATTGCAGGCTACCTAAGGGTCGCATTACGCGACTTTGAGAGTATTAAGGCTATGTTCATTAAATCGGGCGACAATGCATATAAGATTTTAGAGATTGATAAAACGGCAACCGATAGCGAACTAAAGAAAGCGTATCGCACCATGGCGAAAAAGTACCATCCTGACCGTGTTAATACAGAGAATGAGGCGATTAAGAAAGGTGCCGAGGAAAAATTCAAAGAGGTACAGAAGGCCTATGAACAAATACAGGATGAAAGAGGGTTGAATTAGTGGTCGAGAAATAGTGGTCAGCTAGCAGTTTAAATTTAATTAAACAGTAAATGCAATGGAAAGTTTCTGGTTCTATATAAAAATCGGCCTTGATCATGTACTCGATTTGGCAGCCTATGACCACATCTTATTTTTGGGGGCATTGGCGGTACCTTTTACCTTTAAAAATTGGAGAAAAGTGGTCCTGCTCACTACCGTGTTTACGATTACCCATTGTTTGTCCTTGATTTTATCAGTATATGAGATTGTGGTGTTGGATACCAGTTTGGTCGAGTTCTTGATACCGGTGACCATATTGATGACCGTATTGTTTAATTTTATATATGTAAGAGCAGTTTCGGAGCATAAGAACCTGCTATTACAGCTGTTGGCTACGGTATTTTTTGGGTTGATACACGGCTTTGGCTTTAGCAATTACTTCAAAATGTTGGTAGGGGGCGAAGAGAGTAAATTTTCGCCACTTATGGGTTTTGCGGCAGGGATCGAAATATCACAAATACTGATTGTTTGTATCATTTTGACACTGGCTTTTTTGTTGCAATCTATTTTCAAGCTAAGACAAGCCCTCTTTATAGTAGTGGCATCTGCTTTAATAGCCCTTATTACAATACCGATGCTAATTGAGACGTTTCCATGGTAGGGGTATGTTAAAATTAACCCTATAAGGTTGTCCAAATTTTGGAAAGCGGGTATCTTGCCCATAATTACGAAACATGGCGTTAGTGTCTAAAACAATTGAGTATAAAGGGTAAAACCTATTCGTAAAAGAGAATATTTAAAGCTGTGAAACAAGGAAAACAGGAAAAATACGACAGAGCTTATTTGCGAATGGCCAAGGAATGGGGTAAACTATCCTATTGCGAACGCAAACAGGTAGGAGCCATTATTGTTAGAGATCGTATGATTATTTCTGATGGTTACAATGGCACCCCTACGGGTTTTGAAAATGTTTGCGAGGATGAAGACGGGTATACCAAATGGTATGTTCTGCATGCCGAGGCTAATGCGATATCAAAGGTGGCTTCTTCTACACAGTCTTGTGAAGGTGCTACTTTATATATAACCCTTTCACCCTGTCGTGAATGTAGTAAGTTGATTCATCAATCTGGTATAAAACGTGTGGTGTATCAAATCATCTACAAGGATGATTCAGGCCTAATTTTTTTGAGTAAGGCAGGCGTTGAGCTGGTGCATATGCCAGAAATCGAAACAGTTATATAAACCCTACATAGTCCAATGAAATATAAGTATAGCTATATATGGCCCACCGTAATCGCTGCCGCACTTGCTTTGGGCATATTTATCGGGGGCAAATTACATTTCAATGACAGTCCTGAAAGATTATTTACTACAAATTCTAAAAAAGATAAACTCAATCGCCTAATTGATTATATCGAATATGAATATGTCGACGATGTCAATACCGATAGTATCGTTGATGTCACCGTAAATAACATATTGAAAAAATTGGATCCGCATTCGGTCTATATTCCCAAAAGCGAAATGGAGAAGGTCTCTGAGAATATGAAGGGAGATTTTGTAGGGATTGGAATTAATTTTTATACCTACAAAGACACAATTTCGGTCATACGTACTATCGAAAAAGGCCCTAGTTTTTTAAAGGGCATTTTGCCTGGTGACCGAATTTTAATAGCCGATAACGACACCCTTTATGGTAAAAACCTCTCTAATAGTCTAATTGTTGATAGGTTGAAGGGCAAGAAAGGGTCTTCTGTAAAACTAAGGGTGTATCGAAAGGCGCAAGACAGCATATTTACGGTGAACATAAAACGAGACGTAGTGCCGATTAAGAGCGTAGAGGCCTATTATATGATGAGTGAAACCATGGGCTACATCAAGGTAAATCGTTTTGCGGAATCGACCTATAAGGAGTTTAAGTCGGCTTTAGAGGAACTACAAAAAGAGGGGGCTATAAAGCTAACATTAGATTTAAGGGATAATCCTGGAGGATATTTAGGAATAGCCGAACAAATGGCCGATGAGTTTTTGGAGGATGGTAAATTGATACTGTTCACCAAAAACAAAAAGGGAAAAATCGATAAAATATATGCAACTGATAAGGGTAGTTTTGAACACAGGCCCATTTACGTACTAATTAATGAACGTTCGGCTTCGGCAAGTGAAATTATTGCGGGCGCCTTGCAGGATAATGATATTGGTACCATTGTAGGTCGCCGTTCTTTTGGAAAAGGTTTGGTGCAGCGTGAAATGGATCTTGGTGATGGTTCCGCAGTGCGCTTGACGGTAGCGAGGTACTATACTCCCACGGGCCGTAGCATTCAAAAAGACTATGCAAAGGGGAACAGGGATTATTATAAAAAATTTACAGACCGCTATTACAACGGAGAATTGGTGTCGGTCGATAGCATCAAGGTGGTAGATTCACTGAAGTTTACTACGCCAAAGGGTAAGGTGGTGTATGGCGGCGGTGGAATCATTCCTGATGTCTTTATACCCATTGGTTCTCGAGATAAGGAAATACTTGACGCCTTAGATGGTGGGGGTAGATTGTCTTACTTTATTTTCGGCCATTTGGATTCTAATCGTAATATCTATAAGTACTTAAGCCAAGAAAGTTTCGATACTGAATTTAATGTAGATGATATTCTTTTTGAGCAATTCGTAGATTTTTGTATGGACCATAATTTTAAAATGAATTTTTACGATTATGATGGGAGTATAAAATTGTATCTCAAGGCTGCCTTGGCAGAGCAGTTGTTCGGCTCCAACGCATATGCCAAAATAAAGGGAAAGGAGGATCAGATGCTACAAAAGGTACTCGAGTTAGACAATCCTGACTTAAAACAGGGCGAGGTCGAAAAAATTGAGGTCGCAAACTAATCCTTGTCTAATGTTTTCTGTATTTTCTTTGAGGTAATAAATAGTAATAAGAGTACAATTGCACAAAGAGCGGCGACAATGCCAATTAGGGCTATGATGCTATTTCCTTCCAAAGGGTTTTCAAAATTGATCAGGGTTACATTGTAGGCGATAAGTCCAATACCTAGCATAATCAGAATCAAGGAAAGTATTTTGTTCATTTCTAAAGTTTAAAATAGTTTTATTCCCACCAGTGGGTTTAACACCCCGATGCCTGCCTACCGCAGGCAGGCTTGTATCGAAATGTTAAAGTTTGTTCCTTTTAATGCCTCGTGGGCTTACTCCGAGGTAGTTTATTTCGACTCCTAGGCTTGATTCGCCTACTGGCGAGTTGGCCCACGAACCATTATTTTTCAAGAATAAGGCAGCTTTTACGGCTAAGAACCTAATAACTGATTGATATTGGTGGCGAACAGTTTAACCGCAATTGCTAATAAAATTACGCCAAATATCTTACGAATTATATTTACGCCATTTTTACCCAGAACCTTTTCGATCTTTACTGAGGATTTCAAAATAAGGTAAACAAAAATGATATTTATCACAATGGCCACAACAATGTTTTCTACATGAAATTCGGCTCGCAAAGAAAGTAATGAAGTCAATGTTCCTGCCCCGGCAATCAAAGGAAATGCAATAGGTACTATAGAGGCGCTATCAGGCTCGTCATCTCGAAATAAGGTAATGCCAAGTATCATTTCTATGGCCAGAAAAAAGATGATAAAAGCCCCGGCTACAGCAAAAGAGTTGATATCGATGCCGATTAATTTTAAAATTTCCTCGCCGAGAAAAAGAAAGGCTATCATGATAATGGCCGCAACAATAGATGCTTTTTCAGATTGAATATGGCCCACCTTGTTCCGTAGGCCGATAATGATAGGAATGCTTCCCAAAATATCGATGACGGCAAAGAGCACCATGGTTGCGGTGAGAATCTGTTTCGAATTAAAGTCAAAATCCAGTGACATTGGTTCAGATTTTTGACAAATTTACGTTTTAAAAATAGTTTTAGATGTCTTCGTCAGTAATATATTGATAGTGATTTATCAGTGAAAAAGCTATCTTTGCCTGCCAAATTATTTTGTATGTTCCAACTGGGGAAAACTATAGTATCCGAAGAGATATTGGAAAATGATTTTGTCTGTAATCTTACGGCATGTAAGGGAGTATGCTGTGTCGATGGTAATGCAGGAGCACCTTTAGAGGATAAAGAGACTGAGGTATTGGTAGATATTTATGCCGATGTAAAACCATTTTTACGGCCTGAAGGAATAGCAGCCATTCAAGAACTTGGTGCTTTTGTAAAAGGCGAGGATGGAGAATGGGAAACCCCTTTGATAAATGGCAGTGAATGTGCCTATGTTGTTTATGCTGCCAATGGAATGGCAAAATGCGGAATTGAAGAAGCGTATAATCAAGGCGTTACGAAATGGAAAAAACCCGTATCCTGTCATTTGTACCCTATTCGTATTCGTGAATACACCGAGCTTACCGCTGTAAATTATCACAAATGGGAAATATGTGATCCGGCATGTGCTTTAGGAGAGGAACTCAAGGTTCCTGTCTATAAATTTGTCAAGGAAGCATTGCTTCGAAAATTCGGAAAAAAATGGTATCAAGAATTGGAAAAAGTTGCCGAAGAGCATGCTAAATAGTGGGTATATGTAACAACACTTTGGTGCCCGAGGCCTTTCCGCTGGCATCATATAAATCAAGTATTTCTAAATCGAAGAAGTTTAGGTAATCACCCGAAAAGTTCTTTAGCCGTTCTTTGGTAATGTCGATACCCATAGATTTTCGTTTTAAGACCTTGCCCGCTTTTATTTTTTCTGCCATTTCTCTGCCCACGCCATTATCTGTTATGCCTATATGAATAAAACCATCTTTGCTCTTACCAATATGCAGGCTGATTTTTTTTTCGCCTTCGATTGATGAAAGGCCATGCCATAAGGCATTCTCTAAAAAGGGTTGAAGAATTAACGAGGGTATTTTGACGGTGTGTAAGTCTATGTCTTCGTCTACAGTAATCTTAAAATCAATCTCATTGGAGAAGCGAATATTCTCTATGTTCATATACAGTTCTACCGTCTCAAGTTCCTCTGCCAAAGGTATTTCCTTTAAAGATGAGGCTTCTAAAATCTTGCGCACCAATTTTGAGAATTTGTTGAGATAATGAACAGCATTCTTCTTTTCATTGTTTATAATATACAGCTTAATAGAGTTCAGTGAATTGAATAAAAAATGTGGGTTCATTTGGCTGCGGAGCATGGTTTGCTCCAAAGTGAGTAATTTCTTTTCGTTTTTGAGCTGGTATTGTCGATACAGAATATAAAAAATACCAGCCAACAAGGCTAAAGCAATGCCGCTGATGAGCAAGGTCTGCTGATTTTTACGAAGTTCAAGCCTTACAATTTCATTTTCCTTCGCCAGTATTTCGATTTGTGCGCTTTTCTTCTCGGACCCGTATCGAAAGATGACATCGTTTACATAGCGAACGGTACTTTCATTTAGAATTTCTTCGTCGAGTTGCTCTGCTTTTATAGTATAATCAAGGGCTTTTTTATAATCGCCCTTGATTTGAAAGAGCTTCGATAATAGATGTCTGGCTTGAGAAGAGGATATGCGTAAATTAATTTTTTCGGCAACTTGAAGGCCTAGAAGCATATTTTTTTCGGCTTCTTTTAACTGTCCTGCGAGCATTTGTGCCCACCCTAGATTAATATGCGCTGGGGAAATAAGAAAGCCATCTCCTAACGCAGTTGCCATGGGTGTAATGGGTTCAAGAAGAAGAAGAGCGTCATTGGCCCTGCCTTGTTTAATGTAAATCTGAGCGATACTGGTTTTGCAGATAATACGGCCTCTATCATCATCTATTTCCTCATTGTGCCAGAGCGATGTACGATAATACTGTAAGGCCTTGTCAAGATGCCCTTGCTCTTCGAGGCATTCCCCAATATTTTGAGAGTTGATGGCCCTGCCAAGGGTATTGCCGAGCTCCTCTTCAAGTAGTATAGCTTTTTCGAAATGACCTATGGCTAGGTCAAATTGTTTTAGGGTCTGATACAGATTGCCAATACCGTTTAAGGATATATTAATACTTTTTTTTAGGCCTACCGTTGGATTTTCAACAGATTCGGCCAATTCCAGAGCTCTTTGGTTGTAATCCATAGCCGTGCGTATAGAAGACGTTCTGCGGTAGACTACCCCTATATAGTTTAGACTTGTAACCGTAAATTCTACGTTATTAATCGCGATGGCAATGTTCAAGGCCTCTTGATGTAATGTAACCGCCTTTGTATATTGCGAAATGTTGCGGTATCTTCTACCCAATTCATTTAGCGCATATGATTGCCCGTCCAAATAGCCTTTTTTGGCTGAAATATTCGCAAAATAACGCATGAGAATAGTATCATTCCGTTTATATCTTAGTACTGAGTGTATTTCGGTAAAGGTCTCGGGTGTCGCTTTGATGAGACTGTCGACAGTTTCTTTAAACTCGGCCGGAATATTTTGCGAAAACGCCTGTGGAGACCAGAAGATGAGTAAGATAAAGAACAGGCCCTTTCTTAGAATGGTGTTGTCTATAAAAAAATCTGTTGGTTTATGTGGTGCCTGGAACTTCATCAAAACACCTATAGCATATCAAGAAAATCGGATTTCTTTTGTCTAGAAACCGGTATTTTATGATTGGATTGGAGGACTACGTACCCATCAGTCTTCAAGAATTCCTTTATTTTGCTGAGGTTGATAATGTAAGAGTTGTGAATTCTATAAAAAGAGTCTTCTGGTAATAGTTGGTTTACTTCTTTTAATTTTTTGGTCAACACAATTTTTTGTCCGTCCGTAAGATAGATGGTGCTATAGTTGCCATCCGATTCTGCATAAAGAATTTCGTCACTTTCCAAGAAAATAAGCTTACCATCAGTATTGAAGGTTATTTTTTTATGAAGTGAATTCGAATTGAAGTTCAACAATATTCTCTCTAGACGCTCGGCAGTGAAATTTTTGGCGTTGTGCTTTTTTATTTTAACAATGGTCTCCTTGAGGTCGTCGGTATCGATAGGTTTTAGGAGATAGTCAATGGCTTCGTTCTTTAAGGCCTTAATCGCATATTGGTTGTATGCTGTAGTGATTATGACCGGAAAATCCTTGTTTTTTAGTTTTTGGATAAACTGGAAACCATCCATAGTTGGCATTTCAATATCCAGAAAAAGACAATCAGGGCTGTTTTTTTCAAGGTACTCCAAGGCTTTAAAGGGGTCTGTGAAAGATGCAGATACCATTATTTCATCACTGAAATTGGTCAATTCCCAAGTCAAGCTTTGAAGCGCTTTGGTTTCGTCGTCCACAATTACGGCATCTAACATAAGGTCAACTTATTGTAGGAAGGAAGGTACTCAAAAATAGGTGTCCGAAATGATAATACCAAAAAAATGTATCAATTGGAATAATTCAAGTATAATTGGTAACAAAATACATGAGAATGGTTTTGAATTTGAATTCGACCTGAGATTTATCGAAAAGAATTCCCCTATGCCTGGTTAGGGAGGGTGGTCGATTTTAAGAAATTTTTACGTAACAGATTATTTTTTATTCGTATTTTTTTATCTCGAAGTGATTTTTCTCCAATTTGGGCTACATTTTATCAAATTAGGCTGTTAGCCTTTTAAAGGTTCAACTTTAAATTGAAAAAGTACTTTTAATGGAAACAGGTTAATGGGTGGGCATAAAAGAGATTTAAAACCTGAAAAATGGTCTTGAAAATTAGAGTTTTCCCATTCACACACGATTTAAGACCATTTATACATTATGATATTTGAGATCAAAGGGCTTGGCATACTTTGTGTCTGCATTAAATTAGGACGTATGTTTCTCGGGATAAAAAAGACGAGTTTAAAAAATTAGAGCTTAATACTAAAATATAATGAAGAAGTGTATGCTAATGTTTGTTTTTTTTCTGGCAATTCTGCTTTTGGCGACTTTGATAGATAATGCCAATCGGATTAATGTAGAGGAGAGATTTGCCGATGGAGAGAATACGACTGAATTGATATTAGCCCATGGGCGTTCCGAATAATAGTTTATAATGTAAGAACAGAGCGAGTTAAATAAACGAGAAGATGTCATCAACAGTTATAAAAGGGGTTAAACTAAGTCTTTTGGTCTTGATGCCATTGTTCCTTATCTCTAGTTCGAAGCTTGATGATTTTTTGGAACCCGCCCCGTCATTCGAAGGTAGCTATAGCCTTTGGGCCAGTGGCAATCTAAATCAAGAGCTCAAGGGAGTGATTCGTTTTGAAACAGGTGTAGAAATGGCAGGCGATAGAACATCTTTTTCTGTTTTAGAGCTAAAATTGAACAATGATTCGGATACGATAAGACATTCGATGGGGTTCCTGATTTCTCGACAAAATCAATCGCATGAGATAACGATTGGCACCTACAGGGTGGCAGAAGATATCGACAAACTTTTAAGCGATTTTGACGGTGTCTTTGGTTTTGCGAATGTTGATATTATGGGTGAATTGCCATTTTTTGCTCAAAGAGGAAGAATAGTAATAACACGTTTGACCCAGAATGTCTTGGAAGGCAGCATAATGGTTACACTGCGTAATTCAAGTAAAAAAACAATTAAAGTGAATGGTTATTTTAAAGCGATAAGATGATTGTGGACCGGCATGGTAATATAGGTCTGCTACATACTAGATAGTTAGTGATAATTTATGAAACCGCCAATCCAAAAGTGCGGCCCTGAGAGAACACGTTGATGAAAAAAATGTGTTGTTGTTGTACTAACAACTCGTCTGATGAATTGCTTTTTTGGACACCGAACCAACTTGTTGGTTTTGATGATTTGCTCGATTATAGGTTTCGGGGGAACTACCTGAATCAGCACCAAAAGAAGTTAATATTGATTTTGATACATCAGAGGGGGTCGTACGGTTTGGCGGTATCATAAAAAATAGAAGTTCGCAATTTAAGCTGGGATGAAGAATCCCGGCTTTTTTGTTTATCCACATAATTAGATTTCCGACAATTTTTATCTATCTTTTATTCATATTAAACAATCCTTCCCTAATCAATGAGAGTCAAGTACTCTAAGTTTAATGTTATACAGGTTATTTTTTTAGCCCTTTTTCTTCTTCTTCTTCTTCTTGAGGAAGC